>CAYVMS010000057.1:0-16691 GCA_964452615.1 uncultured Occallatibacter sp. | reverse complement strand
GCGACCTCTTCCGTGTCAAGGAAGCGCTCTAACCAACTGAGCTACGCGCCTGCGATACGACTTCAGCTAGTCTATCAGGATCGGGGGCGGCGAGAAAAGGATGGGCGGCTCTATCAGCCATGTTGTACCATCGGTGACTGACGGCAAAGTCTCTCGCGGCCGGGGCCGCTCCCTGATTGAGGGGCCAGAACCGTCTGCTTGAACCCACCATGAAAGATCTTGCAACCGAACATCTCAACCGGTATCGCACCACACCCAACCTGCTCACGCTGTTGCGCATCTGCATGGCGCCATTTTTGGTGGCCGCCATCCTGGAACACCGCTACGCTCTGAGCCTCGGACTCTTTGTGGGCGCGGGGCTGACGGACGCGCTGGATGGCTTGCTTGCCCGGTTACTGAAGCAGCGCACCATGCTCGGCCAGTACCTCGACCCCGTGGCCGACAAGCTGCTGCTGAGCACTATGTTTGTGGTGCTGATGGTCCAGGGCCTGATTCCGATGCGGGTGACGGTGCTGGTCTTCGGCAGGGATGTCGGAATTCTGGTGGTGGCGGCGCTGCTCTACGCTGCCACGGGCCGGCGCGAATTTAGCCCGAGCATTTTTGGCAAGGCCAATACCCTGGCCCAGCTCTCGGCAGTAGCAGCCGTGCTGCTGCAACAGGCGCTTCTGCAGCATTCGCTGCTGCAAGGGCCGGCCGCGCTCCGCTGTGTGATGGTCTTTCGCCTGGTGGCGCTCGATGCCACGATCATACTCACCGTCGCCTCAGGACTGCACTACGCCTGGGTTGCGGCCAGACGCGTAGGTGCTCAGGCCCCCAACGGCCACAGCGGCAGGTGAGGCGAGCCAGCCAGTCCTCAACAACGCAACCTTGAGCCCCCCACCTCATCGGTAAGCAAGGCGCCTGTGCCAGGCAATTCAGGAGTCTTCCAGGCTGTCTTCTGTTTCGACGGTTTCTTCGATCTCCATGTCGCGGAATTCCTCGGAGTCAAAGACCTCGCCACAATCCAGGCACTCGACAAACTCAGCGTCCTCGTGCCGGGAAACGATTCTTACCTTCGGGTGCTTACAGACGGTTGGCATCGCTCTTGGTATCGGTGGAATCAAGTACTCTACCCGCCAGATTGTATCGGCATTTTCTCTTTTTTCAAACTGGTATTTGTTGAATCTCTGCCCGACCGGCGTTTTTTGCTTACCTAAGGACCAATTCCGTACCTCGACTTGTAATCCCGACAGAAACGGTCGTATACTAAACAAGGACCGAAGAAGTCGGATATTGAATGCTGAAGCTGACCAAAAAAGCGGATTACGGCCTGATGGCCCTCAAGTACTTGGCTGAGCACCCGGAGAAGCCCGCCCTGAGCGCCAAGGATGTTGCCGACGCCTATGGGATCCCGGCGCAATTGCTGGCCAAGATCTTGCAGCAGTTGACCAAATCCGGGTTGCTGCGCTCCCACGCCGGTATGAACGGCGGTTACGCGCTGGCAAAAGAGGCGCGCTCGATCTCTGCCTATGAGGTGATTCTGGCCATCGACGGCCCGTTTTTCATCACTTCCTGCACCAAGGGCAAGACAGGCTGCGAGCTGACGCCGAGCTGCACAATCAAGGAGCCGTTGGCGCGAGTCAACGAGACGATCGCCGGAGTGCTGAAGAGCATCAGCATTCAGGATCTGGCCGAGCACGAACAGCCGGCACGCACGCACCCGACACAATCGTTGGTTGCGCTGACGTTGTAAAGCGTAGGCACATGTTGCAGCATCCCACCCTAGCCGCAAGTACACATACGCGGCGAGGGTGGGGCACCCGCAACAATGAGGATGGAGACCGATATGGATAGGCCGATGACATTTGTGAGCAGCGTGGAAGTGCCCGAAGGTGTGACGCTACCGATTTATATGGATAACCACGCCACCAGCCCGCTCGATCCGCGGGTGCTGGAGGCGATGATGCCTTACTTCACCAGCAAGTTCGGCAACGCGGCCAGCCGCAACCACTCCTTTGGATGGGAGGCCGAGCAAGCTGTCGAGGCGGCGCGCGAGCAGATTGCGCGGCTGATCGGCGCCACGGCCAAAGAGATCATCTTCACCTCCGGCGCCACTGAGTCCAACAACCTCGCCATCAAGGGCATCGCCGAAATGTATCGCGAGCGCGGCAATCACATCATCACTCAGGTCACTGAGCACAAGGCGATCCTCGACACCTGCAAGCGCCTGGAGAAGCACGGCTACCGCGTGACCTATCTGCCGGTAAAAGCCGACGGGCTCATTGATCTCGACGACCTCCGGCGCGCCATCGACGACAAGACAATTCTTGTCTCAATCATGGCGGCCAACAACGAAATCGGCGTCCTGCAACCCATCGCCGAGATCGGCAAGCTCTGCCATGAGAAAGGCGTTCTCTTCCACACCGATGCGGTGCAGGCTGTGGGCAAGGTTCCGGTCAATGTAATCGCAGACAACATCGATGTGCTCTCGCTCTCTGGACACAAAATCTACGGCCCTAAGGGTGTCGGCGCGCTCTACGTTCGCAGGCGCAACCCGCGTGTGCAGATCGCGGCGCAGATCGACGGCGGCGGCCACGAGCGCGGCATGAGGTCCGGCACTTTGAATGTCCCCGGCATCGTAGGCCTGGGAGCGGCCTGCGAGATCGCCCAGGAAGAGATGGAAAACGAGGCAGCTTATCTTCGCGGTTTGCGTGACGGCCTAAAGGCCAAGCTTGAATCGGAGCTCGATTACGTCCACGTCAACGGCTCGATGGAGCATCGTCTCCCCGGCAATCTGAATATGAGTTTTGTGTACGTAGAAGGCGAATCGCTACTGATGGGCATCAACGACGTAGCGGTCTCCAGCGGTTCTGCTTGTACTTCCGCGACACTTGAGCCGTCTTATGTACTGAAGGCTCTGGGCCTCGGTGACGATGTAGCTCATAGCTCGATTCGTTTCGGGCTAGGCCGTTTCAACACCCAGGCCGAGGTCGACTACGTAGCGGCAAAGGTGATTGATGTGGTCAAGCATCTGCGCCAACTTTCGCCGCTCTACGAGATGGTGCAAGAAGGCATCGATTTGACCAAGATCCAATGGGCGGCACATTAAGTAACGGCAAAGACCACAGAACAAGAAAGAGAGCAAGAGAATGTGGGTTTGGTACGCGATGATTCCATTTTTCATCCTGACGCCAGCGATAATCGGAATGATTATCGGCATCAGGATGCGCAAGGAAAAGATGGTCAGAGGCTTACGCAAAGCAAAGTTGAATCGTCCGCTAGGGCTTTAATGGGCGGCACACTAGAGCAGGGATTAAGGGACTGGGATTGAAGGACCAAGGGCTTTGAGGTTTTCCTATCACCCAGGCTTCTAGGAGTTTTTTCATCGACGGGTCTTGTGTCAGGGCATGACTTTAGTCGTGCCGAATGAGGGCCGAAAACAACGGGCTTTAGCCCCTGATGCAACGTCTGGCGCGAGCAATCTGATTTTCGATTCGACAGGCACAATCGCCGAATCAAACGAATGTACAGCGGCTTCCCCCGCAGAGGAGTAACACATGGCATATAGCGACAAGGTAATCGATCACTACAACAATCCCCGTAATGTGGGCCAACTCGACAAGTCGGCAACCGAGGTCGGTACCGGACTGGTAGGCGCACCTGAGTGCGGCGACGTGATGCGCCTTCAGATTCGCGTCAACCCCGAAACGCAGGTGATCGAGGAGGCCAAGTTCAAGACCTTCGGCTGCGGCTCGGCTATTGCCAGCTCTTCGCTGGCTACCGAGTGGATCAAGGGCCGCACCGTGGACGACGCACTGGCCATCAAGAACACCGATATTGTGAAAGAGTTGTCGCTGCCGCCAGTAAAGATTCACTGTTCGGTGCTGGCCGAGGACGCGATTCGCGCGGCCATCGGCGACTGGAAAAAGAAGAACGGCGTAGCAGCGCCAGCCGAAACCGCGGTGGCAACCGCACAATGAAGGGAAACAAAATTCCTAATGCTAAGACAGAAATTCGGGCGCAAGGCCTTGTGTCAGGGCACGACTTTAGTCGTGCCGAGAACTGCTCAGAGTAGACGGGGGCTTTAGCCCCTGAGAGATGAAGCACTGGAAAGACGGGTAGAAATATGTCCAACATGGTAAGCATCGAATCGAAGCCCCCCGAAGGTGCCTCAGCGGCGCAGCCGCAGCCCGCCGCACCGCAGGTGCCCGCAGTTGGTGTGCAGGTCACCGAGCGGGCCGTCAAGCGCATCCGTGCGGCAATGGCTAAAGAAGGCATCTCGCCCGCCGAGGGCGGACTGCGCCTCGGTGTCATGGGTGGCGGATGCTCGGGGCTTTCTTATTCGATTAAGTTCGACACGCAGCCCCGAGAGCGCGACCGCATCTTTGAGTTCGATGGCGTACGGGTTTTCGTCGATCCGAAATCGTTCTTATATCTGCACGGCATGACGCTCGACTATGAAGAGACGCTAATGCGGCAGGGCTTTAACTTTATCAATCCGAACTCCACGCGCTCCTGCGGCTGCGGTTCGTCTTTCTCCTCGTAGCCTGAGTCTGCAGCTTGAGTTTTGTGAGAGTTCATTTATGTTCAAGATGATCGATTCCGCCGTTCCTGTGGCTTGTTGGTCGTGCTCTATCGGCCACAACGACTCTACGCTTTTTTGCCCACATTGCAGCAAGATTCAGCCACCGCCGGGCGGCGATTACTTCTCTGTCTTCGGCATCGAGCCGAAGCTCAATCTCGATCTGGCAGAGTTGGAGCACGAGTTCCACCGCCTCAGCCGCAAGTTGCATCCCGATCGCTTTGCCCGCGCGCAGGAGAATGAAAGAGAGTGGAGCCTCGCCGATACAGCGCTCCTTAACGACGCCTATCGCACGCTCAAAGACCCTCTCCGCCGCACCGAATATCTGCTCAAGCTGCAGGGTGCCGAAATTGGCGAGGAGCACAGTGGCAAGGACCGGGTAGATCCATCCCGCGTTCCCGCCGATCTGCTCGAAGAAGTCTTCGAACTCAACATGCAACTCGAAGAGATGCGCGCGAATCGAAAGATGGACGAGGAAGACCCCGCGCTAGAGGCGAGTCTCGCGGCTGCGAAAGATAAATTCGACGGCCTGCTCGCGGCGGTTGACGACGATCTCCGCGATGAGTGGGAACAGTGGGATGAAGGCGGCCCGGCAGCACGCAGCGCCGCACAAAAAAGAATGGTCGCGTTGCTCGACCGGCGGCGCTATCTCAGCAACTTGGTCCGCGACGTCAACGAAGTTTTGGGAGCCTGAGAAAGCATGGCAGAGGGACGCGTAGTAGGAATAGACTTGGGCACCACCAACTCACTCGTCGCCTATATGGAGGGCGATGCGCCGGTGGTGATCCCTGGCGTGGACGGCTCGAACCTGGTGCCCTCGGTCGTAGCACTCGACCCCATGCAAGGCAACGGCTCGCGCCCCACCGTCACCGTTGGCAACAGCGCGCGCAAGTCGCTCATCCAAACTCCCGAGCGGGTCATCTACTCGGTCAAGCGGCTGATGGGCCGCGGCCTTCAAGAGATTCATGACGAGCTCAAGCTCTTCCCCTTCCACCTCGCAGGAGACGTAGAGGAAGGTGAAATTCCGCGCATCCAGTTAGGCGAGCTTCGCTTTACACCGCCCGAGATTTCGGCCTATATTCTGCGCCAGCTCAAACGCAACGCCGAGCGCTTTTTCAGTGCGCCGGTCACTCAGGCCGTTATCACCGTGCCCGCTTACTTCAACGACGCGCAACGCCAGGCCACCAAAGACGCAGGCCGCATGGCCGGCCTCGATGTGCTGCGCTTGGTCAACGAGCCGACTGCCGCAGCACTGGCTTATGGCCTCGACCGCGCAAAGGTGGGGACGATCGCCGTCTACGATCTCGGCGGCGGCACCTTCGACATTTCAATCTTGAAGCTGCGCAACGGCATCTTTGAAGTGCAGTCCACCAACGGCGACACACACCTCGGCGGCGACGACATCGACAACCTGCTGCTGGCCATCGCGCTCGACGAGATTTACGCCGAGCATGGCGTCGATCTGCGCCTCCACCCCGGCGCGGTACAGGCCGTGCGCAAGGCCGCCATTGAGGCCAAGATTCTTCTCTCCACTGAAAAGGAAGCTCGCTTTGATATCGAGCTGCCCAATGGCGATCGCTATCAGCGAGACATCCCTCGAGACGTCTTCGAATTACTCATCGAGCCGGTCCTCGCGCGCACCGCAAGCCCCTGCAAACAGGCCATCGCCGACGCCGGTATCACCCCGGAGCAGATCGATGAAGTCGTGCTGGTTGGCGGCTCCACGCGCATCCCCGCCGTTCGCCAGCTTGTCGACGAACTCTTCCATCTCTCGGCACGTGGCAAGAAGCTGCACATCGAGTTGAATCCCGATGAGGTCGTAGCTCTCGGCGCGGCCGTGCAGGCCGACATTCTCGCCGGCGCATCCAAGAGCACAGAAGAACTGCTGCTGCTCGACGTCACACCTCTTTCGCTCGGTATCGAAGCGTTGGGCGGCGTGGTGGCGCGCATCATCCAGCGCAACTCGACGATACCGGCCTCGGCTACCGAGCACTTTACAACCGGAGTGGACGGCCAGACCAATGTGGCAATTCATGTCCTGCAGGGCGAACGCGAACTCGCCGCCGACTGCCGGTCATTGGCACGATTCGACCTCAAGGGCATTCCACCGATGAGCGCCGGACTGCCTCGTATTGAGGTCAAGTTCCTCATCGACGCCGACGGCATCCTGCATGTCTCAGCGCGCGAACAGCGCAGCGGACAAGCAGCGCAAATCGAAGTAAAGCCGACTTATGGGTTGACCGACGAGCAGGTCGAGAGCATGATTCTCGACTCCTTCGACAACGCCGAAGCGGACTTTGCACGGCGTCTGCTGATCGAGGCGCGCAACGAGGCGGAGACGATTTTGGCCGCGGTCGAGCGCGCCCCGCAGAGCCCGGCATGGGCGCAGTTGCGCGGCGAAGAGCAATCGGCCATTACAGCCGCCCGAGACCGTCTGCTCCAAGCAAAGATGGGTGAAGATGCAGCCCAGATCCGCGAGGCGACACTCGCGCTCGATCAAGCCACGCGCCGATTCGCCGAGCTGATGATGGAAGCCGCCGTCTCCAGCGCACTCCGCGGCAAGACCATGGAGTCAGCCAACGAAGATCTGGCTGAGGCCGTGACCGCACCTCACGCCATGGCCCCGGCCGAGTTCAAGTAACGCGTGTACCAAGTTCCTAATTTGTATCAGTCTCCACCGGCTTTCACCGGCCCTCGGTAAATGAAACCAATTGGCCTCGTGGGAGATGAAATGAAGTCGGCGCATTTTCTCCCGGAGGGAGAAACGATAATAGCCCAGGATGGGGTCCCCGCGAGCAGGTCTTCGCTCGTGGGGTAGAGGACAAGCGCAGCGCAGTCCTGGGTCAGAGTCCAACAAAAGCCCCAGTCCCGCAGGGACGGTGCGAAACTCGCTTAAGATGCGAGTTATGCTTTGAGTGGATTATTTCGAATCCACAGCCTGCAAGAAAGAGGCAAACGCAATGAGCGAACCAAACGAGAAAACCATCCCCGCCGACAAACTCGTGCGCGTCACCTTTCAGCCCGAGGGCCGAACGGTAGAGTTCGAGTTCGGCAAGCTGCCCTATGAGCATCATGGCAAGCCGATGTCGTTTCTCGACGTGGCAGAGAACTTCAACGTCTTCCTCGATCACGCGTGCGGCGGTGTCTGCGCCTGCACCACCTGCCACCTCTGGATAAAGGACCAGTCCGGCATCAGCGAGGCCGACGATGACGAGATCGACCGGCTCGACATGGCCGCTGACCAGCAATTGAACTCCCGCCTCGGCTGCCAGGCCATCATTACCCGTCCCGGCGACTACGTTGTCGAGATTCCCAAGTGGAACCGCAACATCGTCTCCGAGGGCAAGCCGCTAACACTGGCTGAAGACAAGTAGAACCTTGGGTGCCCCACATCTCGATTCTGAGATGTGGGAATGAAGAAACCCATCCAGCAGAACTATATTCGGAGATACTCCTCATGCCCCGCGAGATTCACTGGACCAACGCCGAAGAGATAGGCATTCAACTCCAGGAGAAGTTTCCTGACCTGGATCCATTGACCGTTCGCTTCACCGATCTGCACCGCTACGTTACCGAGTTGGAAGGTTTTGCCGACGACCCGGCGAAATCCAGCGAGTCCCGCCTTGAGGCCATTCAGATGGCTTGGCAGGAAGAGTTCGAGGATGCGCAGGAGTAGTGTTTCGCGTCCAAGTGTCTTTTTAGGCAGCCATCCTGCCTATTGCTGCTCGCGATCCTCCCACTCACTCCACCCAAATGCCCCCTCGAAGTGCTGGAATTCCCTCTTCTTGCCCGGCACTAGGTAAACGCTCAACACATCGAAGCGCACCGGCGGCGCGTCCTCCTGTGGCAACTGGCGGACATACCTGTGGCCCAGCCGCCGCAGCGTGTTGCGCTTGTGCGAGTCGACGGCAATCTCCGCCGGAGAGGCATCGCGAGCTGTGCGAGTCTTTACCTCGACAAAGCATAGCATCGGCCCCTCCCATGCGATCAGGTCTACATCGCCCGGTACATCTCCCGACGACCAGCGCCTAGCCACGACGGTGTAGCCCTTGCGGCGCAGGTAAAAGTACGCGGCAGTCTCGCCTTCGATGCCCGTAGCGAGATGGACGGGCAGGGCTTCGCTCCGTCCTCCTCTTCGCGCCATCCAGTCCAGGCCAACAAGCGCGCGTTCCTCGCAACCGATCCTCATCTGCTCCAGCCATCCCATGGCATTCCATTCTCAACTGGTTGAGCGAAAGGCGCAAATCCATCCCTGAAATTCAGCTCTTTGCCAATACGGGACAATCGAGTTCCCATCCGGGACGCCTCCTAATTCCAGCAGAAGATTAGATGCATTCTGCGCACCCGTCCTGCGACGAAATCAGCGAGACTTGAGGCTTGCGGGGAGGAATGACAGTTATGTCTCAAGGCTTGCTCACAGGCATGTTTTCGCAGCGCGGTACAAAGACGCCGCCGGTTCCGATGAGTCTACGACCACCCGCGGAGATCCGGGTTGAGGCGGAGGCAGACCACAGTTTTGAATATGCTCTCGATGCGCTACCGGTCAATGCAATGTACTGCGACTGCGAACTGATTCTGCGCTATCTCAACCGCTCTTCGCTCAAGACGCTCAGGACTCTGCAGGAGTATCTGCCGGTTCCGGTGGATCAGATCGCGGGCAAGTCGATCCACATCTTTCATAAGTCCCCGCCAAACATCGACAGGATTCTGGGCGCGAAGCAAGGCGTGCATCATCTTCCGCACAAGGCCACTATTCCGCTCGGCCCGGTGAAGCTCGATCTGAATGTCGAGGCGATGACTGGCGGCCGTGGCGAGTTCATCGGCGCAGTTGTCGTCTGGGGCATCAGCACCCAGGCGGCCATCGACGCAGTGCACGCAGCTCAAGAGGCGCAGCGCAGCGACATCGAGCATCTGAACGGCAACCTGCAAATGGTGGCCACGGCCACGCACGAAATCGAGTCAAGCATCGCCGAGATCGCCAAAAACGCGGCCAATGTTGCGCAAGCCTCCGAGATGTCGCGCGCAGCCAGCGCCGAGAGCAAGGGGGCCATCGAGAGCCTGCGCGCATCGAGCAGCGGTGTCGCCAAGGTAGCCGAGCTGATCGCCTCCATTGCCACGCAGACCAGCGTGCTTGCGCTCAATGCAAATATTGAGGCAGCCAGAGCTGGTGTGCATGGCAAGGGCTTCGCCGTCGTAGCCGGAGAGGTCAGGCGCCTCGCCGAACAGACCGCCTCGGCGACGGCCGAGATTCAGGCCAAGGTCACCACCATCGGCGTCGACGTTGCCACCGCCATGGGGGCGATTGACCTGATCTCCAGCCAGACTGAAGAGCTCTCAAGTCTGTCGCACCAGATGGCGGCAGCAGCCGAGGAGCAGCACCTGGCCACACAGGAGATGGCGCAGAATCTCGAACGAGCCGCGCATCGCACCTCGGAGATCGCAAACATGAAAGTCGAAGATGTGGTGAGGTAATAACAATCGGTCAGCCCAGGCCAGCCTCTTTCTCCGCCTGTGTCAGCGCCTCCTCAAGGATGTCCAGCGCCACCGCAGCTTCCTGCTCGCTAACGATCAACGGCGGGCACAGCCGGATCGACGTCTCGCCGCACCCCAAGATCATCAGCCCGTGTTCGAAAGCCAGTGTCTCAACCCGATTGCGCAAGGAGGCCGCAGGCTCGCGAGTTGCCTTATCTTTCACCAACTCCACGCCAATCATCAGGCCGCGCCCTCTCACGTCGCCCACTGCCGGATGACTCCGCTTCCAGCCCTCCAGCCGCTCGATCATCTGCTTCCCGACGCGGGCTGCGTTCGCCATCGCCTCGCGGTCGATGATGTCGATGGTAGCCAACGCAGCCGCGATCGAGACCGGATTGCCACCGAAGGTCGAGGCATGCGAACCCGGTACCCAATCCATAATCTCGGCACGGCTCATGCAGATGCCCAGCGGCATCCCGCTCGCAATGCCCTTGGCCATGCAGACGATATCCGGCTCGACGCCGGAGTGCTGGATCGCCCACCATTTGCCGGTTCGCCCTGCTCCCGATTGCACTTCGTCCGCGACCAGCAAGATCCCGTGCCGGTTGCAGATCGCTCGCACTTCGCGCAGAAAGTTATCCGGGGCCACGACGTAGCCGCCCTCGCCCTGGATCGGCTCGACGAAGATCGCAGCCACTTCTTCCGGCGGCAGAATCGTCTTGAAAAGCTTCTCCTCGATATATCGTGCGCAGCCCATGCTGAAGGCCTCTTGCTCCTGCACCCCGCCCCTGCACCCGCGATAAGCATAGGGATAAGGCACATGCGTCACGCCTGGAAGCAGCGGCGAAAACCGCCTCTTCTGCTGCGGCTTCGAGGCGGTCAGCGAGAGCGCGCCCATGGTTCGCCCGTGAAAAGCCCCCAGGAAAGCAATCACATTTTGCCGCCCTGTGTGATAGCGCGCCAGCTTCAACGCGCACTCGATCGCCTCCGCGCCCGAGTTGCCATAAAAGACGCGGTGCGGCCCCGGCATCGGCGCGATTGCGGAGAGCTTTTCCGCCAGATCGGTCAAATGTTCATCGTAAAAATCCGTTCCTGAGATGTGAATCAGCTCGGCAGCCTGCTTCTGAATCGCGGTCACGACTTCCGGGTGGCAGTGCCCCGTCGAGACCACTGCGATGCCTGCCGCAAAGTCGAGATATTCGTTGCCATCCACATCTTCCACGCGACTGCCGCGCCCGCGACGCGCCACCAATGGATACGACCGCGTGTAGCTGGGCGAGATCAGCCGCTCGTCGGCAGCAACGGCAGCCCGTGCCTTGGGCCCCGGAAGCGGACACACCAGCTTCGGTCCAAACTGCGCATGCATCTCTAGCTTTGTCATCTTCTTGTCTCCTGAATAGCGCGTTGTTGCCTATGAATAAAATGCGCTGTTAACGTGAGTATCCCGCACATCTGGAAGAAGCGGTCTAGAAAGAACGAGCTGGACGCTCCATCTACGCCCCGTGCCCCATCCTTTCGCCTTTTTATGGCGAGAGGGTGGGAAACATCGAACTTCGACGCTCTCTGGATCAAGAGAATCATTAAGCGTGACGGGGGCGCGCAGGTCAAAGATATTTTCGCAGGGCAGCGATTAGTCGCTGCCAAAGAGGCTGGGGCGAGTGCGCATGGGCAGCACGCGAAGATGCCGCCGCGGACAGATGCTGCGCTCACGCGACTGCAACCAGCGCCTGTTGGCAGGTACAAGCAGTCGATTGGCAGCGCGTAAATGCATAAGACACCCCGCTGGCCAGAGCATAGTACATTTCTGATTGCGCTGTACAGCCGAATCGCTGCAAGAGTCGTGTCACTCTTGAAGCAGCCGGCGAACTGCTCGGCAGGCTCTAAGAATCAGAAAACATGTTGCGGATCATGAACGCCGGCGCAGTGTCAGTCACTTCCGGGAAGCCTCCAAACGCCTCTCCGTCTAAGATGAAATCTACCCATGGCGAACCCCTCAACCCAAACAGCCCACTCCGAAAAGAAAGCAGCCTCCACGGCCTCCATCGCGTTCGCCTTCGCCTGCGTCTACTTCTTCTGGGGATCGACTTACACGGCTATTCGCATCGGCACTGTCTATATGCCGGCCAACCTGCTCTCCGGAACACGGTTTCTCATCGCCGGAGTGCTGTTGCTCGTCTGGTGCCGGTGGCGCGGGCTGCGACTTCTCTGGCCGGTCAGAACCATGCTGATGCTGGCCGTGATCGGCCTTTTTCTCCTCAGCCTGAGCAACGTGTGCCTCGTCTACGCAGAGAAGACGGTGCCCAGCGGCCTGGCATCGCTGGTGCTGGCCGTGATTCCGATCTTTGCCGCGCTGGCCGAGATGCTTCTGCCCGGCGGCGAGCCGCTCCCGGTGCGCGGCTGGCTGGGCATCGCTCTCGGCTTTGCCGGTCTGGCGGCGCTGCTCTGGCCCTCCCTGCGAACCGGTCTGGCCGGGGATCATGCCCGACTCGCAGCCGTCGGCGTTTTGCTCACCGGAGCGTTGGCCTGGGTCACGGGCAGCCTCGTCTCACGGCACTCGCACCTTGCGGTCAACAGCGCGGTGGCCGCTGCCTGGCAGATGCTGATCGCCGGGGCCTTCTCGACCGCGCTGGGCACGGCGCTGGGCCAATGGCCCGGCTTCCACGTCAACGCGGCCTCGGTCGGCTCGCTGGCCTGGCTCGTCACCGGCGGCTCGCTGGTCGGCTACTCCGCCTTCATCTATCTGCTCGAACACGTACCGGTGGCCAAGGTCTCTTCCTATGCTTACGTGAACCCGGTCGTTGCAGTGCTGCTGGGAATTCTTCTGCTCCACGAACGCCCTGAGCCAGCCGAGTTTGCCGGCATGGCAGGTATCGTGGTCGCCGTGTTCCTGTTAAGCACGGCGCAGGTTAAGGCCAAAGGCAAGCCGCCGTCTATTGAATCGCTGGAAACCATGCCGCCAGAGTAGCGGTGCGTTTTCACCCCTAACCTGCCAGGGCATACCGCCGCCCTTAAATGCTACGATTTCGATGAATAGAGGAGATTACCGAATGGTCAGACTTCTAGTTCAATGGCTTTTGAGCGCGGTGGCCCTGCTGGCGGTTTCAAGTCTTGTGCCGGGCTTTGTGGTCCAAGGGCTCGGGCCTGCGCTGGGCGCGGCGCTTGTGATCGGCCTGCTCAACGCGACCGTTGGTTTCTTACTCAAAGTCATCACCTTCCCCATCAGCATCCTCACCCTCGGCCTCTTTTTGCTGGTGATTAATGGGCTCATGATCATGCTCGCGTCAAGCGTCGTGAGCGGCTTCCACGTGCGCAGCTTCGGCGCGGCCTTCTGGGGCGCTGTTGTACTCGCTCTGCTGGGAATCCTCATCCGCGCAATCACCAAGAGCGCATAAAAACGCATGTGCACTTTGTCGGCCTCTGTGTCAGGACACGACTTCATTCCAAGAACTTCGAACCAGTCGTGAGCCGGATCAATCAGAACCTACTTGCCTGCCAGCGCTTCTTGCGCCCGTGCCGTGCTCATCCGCCGCACCAGCACAGGGACTCCAAAAGCCAGCCCGCAGACGATGGTGGTCGAGAGCAGGTCATTGCGATAGAACGGCACCGCGGCGGCGAAGCACGTGGCCAGCCCCACCAGTGTCCGCGGATACATCGAGCCGGCGCTGGCCCACACTGCATAGTTCGAGAGAACGAAAAACGAGGTCGGCCCCAGCAGTGTGCCCGCCGCCACGCGGACAAACGACGTCTTCGCGTGCAGCAGAATCAGGCCCAGCGCCATGGCCATCAGGTACCACGACCACGAAGCAACGTAGCCCTGCCAGCGGAATGCGTAGTGGTAGCTGTAGACGGTGAGGTAGTAGTCGGTGGCCATGAGCGCCGCCAGCGGAACCAGCATCTCCCGCCACGACCGCCGCGCACCAAAGTAGAGCAACGCGCCACCTACCGCGGTAAAGTTCAGCCAGCCAGGGTGAGGCAGCAGACGGGTCAAGACGGCGAGAACCAGCAACAGGTAAGCAGGCATGGACACCTCAGATTTCAGGATTCTGACTCCTTCCAAGGGGAAGAAGGCAGTCAGACCGCGCAACAGCGCTCATCTCATTCTGCGGGTCAAGCGCGACCGGGTCAACCTAAAGGTTTCCATGGGATGAATAATTATTTTATTTTCGCCACATATCCCTATCGCTGCACGCGCCCGTTCATCACCTCGCCACCGTCATCGCGGCCGTCGACTATGTAGACCCAGCCGCTCAAGGGCGATCGGCCTGAGGCTCCGCCTGAGCTTCGCCCCCAGCCAAAGATTGAGTAATTGAAGCGCAAGTCGGTGAACTCGACGGTCGTCCACTGGCGCCCCGGCGGCAATTGCGGCGGATCGAGACCCCGCGCCAAGCCGGGAATCGGCTCGGGCCCCAGGTCGCGCACCACGGCCCACGTGCCCCAGTCGAGATAGACCTGGCCGAGAAAGGTGCGCTTTGCGGCTTCGGTGGCAACGGTTGCCGGCGGCTTGAAGATCACGTCCCGCAGCGGGTCGCTCGCGATCTCCCCGGTGCGCGTGTCGATCTCGGCGGTCTGAAAGTAGCCGTCAGTCTCAAGAATCGCGTGCCAGTGGAAGGGGTTAATGGGGTAGGGCTCCAGCATCAGGCGCTTCACCGGAGATGTGGCAACCTGCGCGTTCTCCACCAGCATCCGCGCCCGCCCCTGCTCCGCCCACCGCCAGCCCCACAGCAGGACCATCCCGGTGAGCGCAAAGATCGCCCACCCCTGCCCGCGAAAAGCAGGCCGCCGCGCTCCAATCTCGCCACCCACCAGCCCCAGCAGCGCCGGAATCACAATCGCCGACCCCAACAAAACCAAAAGCACCGGCTCGACAATGTAGACAAGGCTGCCCGCATACCAGCGCGGGTTGAATGGGTAAAAAGGCCGCAGGCCATAGTTGTTCGTCCAGTCCAGGAGCAGGTGGCTCAGCGCTGAGAGCAACGCCGTCAAATAGAGCCAGCCCCAATGGACCGGCTGCCGCACTGAGGACGTTCTTTCAATATGGTTGAAAGCAGGGTGACCCATCCGTTCCGCTTGCTTCTGCGGAAAGGGTGGAAAACCACGGACCTTGGCTGGCGATTGTTCACCCGGAGCGGAACTCGTGAGCATCTTGCGCCTTCGCCGCGCCGTCAACCAATGGTCAACGACCCAAACCACTCCCACCGCGGTGGCTGCAAGCACCGGAGCGCCGAGGAATGTATGCGTAATTCCGCGATGGTGTTTGAGTTCCTCGACTGGCCCGCCGAACTCCCACAGGATATCCAAGTCGGCGGCCTCGGCGGTCAACACGGCAACCAGTGTGGCGTAGGCCGTCTTGCGGTTCAGCCCCGCACGGCCGATGCAGGCTCCGGTCAGAAAGTGTGTGATGGGTTCCATCGCGCTCTGCCAACCATATTAACCTGCACGACCTTGCCCTCGGGCCTCCTATAATTCTCCCCATGGGCGAACCAAGCAACCCACACAACTCTCCTGCCGAGCGTGCCGAACAACTGCGCAGCGAACTGCGCCGCCACGAACACTTGTATTACGTCCTCGACGCGCCGGAGATCAGCGACGCCGAGTACGACGCCCTGATGAACGAACTCAAGGCCATCGAGGCCGCACACCCTGATTTACTTACTCCCGAATCGCCCACCCAGCGCGTAGGCGGCAAGCCAGCCGAGGGCTTTCGCAAAGTTGCTCACTCGCGGCCGATGCTCTCGCTGGACAACGCGTACTCGGCCGAAGAACTGGCCGCCTGGGATGCCCGCGTGCGCGAACTGGCCGGGTCATTGCCAGTCGAGTACGTGACCGAGTTCAAGATGGACGGCCTCAGCGTGGCCCTGCGCTATGAATCAGCAGCCGACGGCGGATCGAGGCTGACGACCGGGATCACACGCGGCGACGGCCAGACCGGCGAAGATGTCACGTCGAATATCCGCACCATCCGCAGTGTGCCGCTCACAATTTCGGCGGAGAAGCTAAGAAAGAACAATCTGCCGCAGGCCTTCGAGGTGCGCGGCGAAGCGGTGATGCCTGAGGCTGCCTTCCTGCGATTGAACGAGGAGCGTGAGCAGCAGGGACTCGCACCAGCCGTCAATCCCCGCAACGCCGCTGCTGGAACGCTGCGAACGCTTGAACCAACTATCGTCGCCAATCGCCGACTGGACCTTTACGCGTATTTCTTGCTCGTCGATGGCGAGTACTGGCCGCAGGGTCAGCGAGCGACACTTGACGCGCTGACTACTCTCGGTTTCCGCGTGAATCCCAATCGCAAACAGGTCAACTCGGTCGAGGAGATGATCGCGTTCATCGACGCAGCCGAGTCCGCGCGCGCGACGCTGGGCTACGAGATCGACGGAGTGGTTCTGAAGGTCGATTCTCATGCGACGCAACAGAGGCTTGGTTACACAGGCCGCGCGCCACGCTGGGCCATCGCTTACAAGTTTACGGCCCGCTCAGGCATCACGCAGGTAAACGGGATCACTGTGCAGGTGGGCCGCACCGGTAAGCTGACTCCGGTGGCGGAGTTGGCGCCGGTCTTCATCGGCGGTACCACTGTGAGTCGCGCCACGCTGCACAACGCCGACTTCATCGAGCGCCTGGGACTCAAGCTCGGCGACTGGGTCAAAGTCGAACGCGGCGG
>CAYVMS010000056.1:0-16760 GCA_964452615.1 uncultured Occallatibacter sp. | reverse complement strand
GAACGCGGCGACTCCGGCTTCCGCAGCTTCGTCAGCGTGCAGTCCGGGCTGGTGATGTATCCCATCTACACCTTCGGCTCCGAGGAGCAGAAGAGCACCTGGCTCCCGGCCATGGCCAGCGGCGAGAAGCTCGGCTGCTTCGGCCTTACCGAACCCGGTGCCGGCTCCAACCCCGGAGCCATGACCACCACCGCCCGCAAAGTCGGCGGCGAGTACATCATCAACGGCGAAAAGCTCTGGATCACCTCCGGCAACCTCGCCGACGTAGCCGTCATTTGGGCCAAGCTCCCGGATGAAGACAACAATGTCCGCGGATTCCTCGTCGAGACCAACCGCCCCGGCTTCACCGCCCACGAGATCCACGGCAAGTGGAGCCTCCGCGCCTCCGTCACCAGCGGCCTCTCGCTCCAGGACGTACACATACCCGCAGCCAATCTGCTGCCCGGCGCAACCAGCCTCAAGTGCGCGCTGATGTGCCTCAATCAGGCCCGCTACGGCATCGGTTGGGGAGCCATCGGCGCGGCCATGGACTGCTACTCCACCGCCCTGCAATATGCCAAATTCCGCAAGCAATTTCGCGGAGAGCCCATTGCCAGCCATCAGATCGTCCAGGAGAAGCTGGTCTGGATGGCCAATGAGATAGCCAAAGCCCAGTTGCTCTCGCTCCACGTCGGCCGGATGAAAGATGCCGGGACCGTAAGCCACGAACACATCTCTCTAGCCAAGCGCAACAACGTCTGGATGGCTCTCGAATGCGCACGCAAATCGCGCGACATCCTCGGCGCAAATGGCATTACCGACGACTACCCCATCATGCGCCACATGATGAATCTGGAATCGGTAATCACCTACGAAGGAACACACGACATCCACACGCTGATCCTCGGCCAACACATCACCGGAATCGCGGCGTTCTGAGGCTTGTCTTGAATCGGGCCGGGCACAGTTCTCCGCTAGACCGTCACGGTAAAGCTGTCTTCAGTCCGTGTCACGGCATTGTAGAGCGTGTCCCGCTCCACCGGAACCCGCCCCGCCTCTGTGATGAGACGGCAGAGTTCCTTGCGCGTCATCCCCTGCGGTGTGGTGGCACCGGCGTCGTGGTAGATCTTCTCCTCGACGACCGTGCCATCCAGATCGTCGGCTCCAAAACGAAGCGCAATCTGCGCGATTTTTGCCGTCATCATCTGCCAATAGGCCTTGATGTGCGGAAAGTTATCCAGCAGCAGACGGCTGACCGCAACCTGGCGAATGTCGGTCAGCCCGGTGGTCGCCGGCAGATGGTCGAGCGCAGTGTTCTCCGGATGAAAAGCCAGCGGAATAAAGGTTTGAAAACCGCCGGTCTCGTCTTGCAGAGCGCGCAGCTTCAGCAGGTGATCCACGCGGTCTTCGTCGTTCTCAATGTGGCCATACAACATGGTCGCGTTGGACTTGAAGCCCAGCTTGTGAGCCAGCCGCGCCGTCGTGAGCCATTCCTCGCCGTCAATCTTGTGATCGCAAATGATCGACCGCACTCGTTCGGAGAAGATTTCAGCTCCGCCGCCGGGCATTGAGTCCACGCCGGCCTCGCGTAGCTTGATGAGCGTCTGCTCGATGGTGAGCTTGGCCCGCCGCGCAAAGAATGCCACCTCGACCATCGTGAAAGCCTTGATGTGCACCTTGGGGAATCGCTGCTTGAGGCCGCGCACCAGATCGAGAAAGTATTCGAGCGGCAGATCCGGGTGCAGTCCGCCGACAATGTGAAACTCCGTCACCGCCTCCGAGTAGCCCGAGGCTGCCGTCTCCCAAGCCTCTTCCAAAGCCATCGTGTAGCCGGCCGGATCGCCCTTCTTGCGTCCGAAGGCACAAAGCTTGCAAGCCGCAACACAGACATTGGTTGGGTTGATGTGCCGGTTGACGTTGAAGTAGGTCACGTCGCCATGCAGACGCTCGCGCACATGGTTGGCCAACCATCCAACGGCGAGCACATCCGGCGAACCATAGAGCGCAAGCCCCTCGTTGAAGTCCAGCCGTTCGCCAGTCAAGACCTTCGCGGCAATCGGCTCAAGCCGTATGTCGTAGCTTCGAAATTTCGCTAGCGGTTGGGAAGCCGCAATCTCGCTCTGCATAGTCCTATGATACAGAAACCGATTCTCTCACCGCCAAGGACCGTTCCCTATTCTCTAGTCCCTGTTCTCGTCACTTCCGCCCGGCATTCACAGCGACCGTGGCTTCCTGCGGCTCAATGAGCACTCCGTCATAGAGCGAGGCCGCGAGCAGCCTGCCTCCCGCTGCCCGCACACGGTTGATGCGGTAACCGGTCTGAGACCAGGTCCAGGAGAGCGACTTAGGATTGATCGCAAAGACCTGATCGCTCAACTGCGAACTCACCAGGATCTTGTCCATAGTGGCGTCATAGGTCAGGTCATCCACGTCATTCAAGGGAAAGCGGTTGACCCACAGCCAAGTGCGGCCCAGATCGCGTGTGAAATAGACTCCCTCTCTCGCGCCCAGCCACAGCGTTCCATCCGCGGAAAAAGCGACGCAGTGAATCCTAGTGAGCATGGCCGGAATGCCGATGGGCATCCAGCTTTGGCCCGCGTCTCTTGAGAGAACGGCTCCGTCTTGCCGGACTGCGGCCAGCAGTGCGCCGTGCGCGGCAACAGAGAGATACTGCACCGAGCCCATCACAGGGCCGCCCTGCCAACTGGCGCCCTTGTCGTTGCTGCTGAACAGGCCCGCCGTCGTCGATGCCAGCCATGCGTCCCCAGAGAGATCGAGCCCATAGACGCGACCGGTGATCTCGCGCGTTTGATCCTTGATTTGCTTTTCCACGTTTACGCGCTTCCCATAATGCGTTTCAATCTCGGACTTGACCAGCGTGTTTTGAATCGTGCTGCGGGGGCCCCAGACTGCCGCTGCTGCTTTTTTGCTTGCTTCCGGAGGATCGGCCACTTCCGGCGAATCAAGCGTCCCCTCATCCAGTGCAAAGATGCCCCGATTGGTTCCAGCCAGGATCGTTCCATCGGGCGATTCGGCCAAGGCAAAGACATCGCGTCCGTCAAGGCCATCTGAGACCTGCTCCCATCGCGCGCCGCCGTTGTTCGAAACGAAGACGCCGCCATAGTTCTTGTCGTTCACCACTCCCGCGAAAATACGCCCAGGACTTCCGCTAGCCGGGCCGCGGCCCTCCACCAGCAACGCCTCCACCCTGCGCTCCGAGAAGCCTTCATTCGAGAGCGCAAAGCTGGCTGCCGCATCCTGGCTCAACAGAACGCCGCCGCGGTCAGCGGCCACAAGCACATGCTTCGAGTCCTGCGGATCGACAAACACATCGTTGACGATCACCTCCGGGCCGGTCATCGGCTGGAAGCTCTTGCCTCCGTTCACGCTTTTGTAGAGCCCTTCGGTAGTTCCGGCATAGACAACGTTGAGATTCGCCGGATCCTGTTTCAGCACTCGCGTCCTGCGCGCTGTCGATGGAATTCCCTGAATCTTCTTGAAGAGCTCGGCTCCGTTCTCGCTCTTATAGATCCCCGTGCATGCGCTGGCAAAGACAATCTTCGGGTGCTCCGGATCGACAATGATCGAAAAGACGTCGGAATCGTCGATGACGCCTTTCTTGATGTTTTGCCAATTCTTTCCGCCGTCCGTCGTCTTCCATGGCAGATGCCAGGTGCCCGCGTAGATCACATTGGGATCGGTGGGATCGATCGCCAGCGATTCCACCTCGTGAATCTCCTTGCTCTCCGGTGGGCTGATCAGCGTCCATGTAGAGCCGCCGTCGCTGCTCCGGAATACCCCTTCAAGAGTTCCCGCAACCAGGATTCTGGCGTCCGAGGGCGCCTGCGCCAGAGCGCGAATCGACTGGCCGCTCAGCCCTGCAACAACGCTCCAGTTCCGCCCTCCGTTGCGGCTCACCCATAGCCCGCCGCCGGGTTGATCCAGCTTCCACGCGGCTACAAAAAGGGTTGCCGGATCCGCCCGATCCACAATGATATGGTCCAGGATCAGGTCGTCGGACGAATCCAGCTTTGATAGCCGGTTCCAGGACGCGCCTCCGTCCAGAGACTCGTAGAGCCAACTATTCGTTGCGCCAAGATATAGATGCTGGGGCTGGCCAGGAACGACGGCGAACGAACGTGCGTCGCCGCCTGCCGGGCCAATAGCACTCCAAAGAGGCTGTTCTGCTCGGCCGGGAAGCGCGAGTAAAATCAGCATCGGCAGAAAAACCTGCGCAAATTGCCTCAACTGGGCGGAGAGATCGAGCCAATTACGCAAGCGATTCATACAGAAGACAGACTCCCTGAACTTAAATTGATGCTCCGGCAAGGGTATAAAACGGAAAAGGTTGGCCGGCGAGCCGGTCAACCTCAACGGACTGCACAAGGGCTCCCTCAACCGGGCTCCGTCTGGCCGCTCAATGCGCTGTCAGGGCCGGACAGTGGATTGAGCCGCTGGAGCTATCGGTGAATGAGCGCCTACACTCATTCACCGCACATATCATCCGAATTGAGGAAGTGCGCGCCCACTTTTATGACTCTACTATTAACCGTACCATAGGCAATCGAGCGAAAAGATAGATAGATTCAGTATCTTGCCCATTGGGCGCTCTCAGAATGCCTTGCGGTACGCAGCCGGAAAGTTGCCCGGAAGAAGCCGCCGAGCCAGAATCGTCTACGTCAGGTTCAGAGTCTTCACGAGGCTGCGCGGTTCGCGTTGAATCTTCTCTTGGAGAAGCGTAATTGCATAGATAAGCTGCTCTGGGCGCGGCGGGCATCCCGGGACGTAAACGTCCACTGGAATCACCTGGTTCACGCCTTGCAGCAACGCATAGTTATTGAAGACTCCGCCCGACGTGGCGCAGGCGCCCATCGAGATCACCCACTTCGGTTCGGGCATCTGATCGTAAAGCCGGCGAATCACCGGAGCCATCTTCTGCGAGACCCGCCCGGCAACCACCATCAGATCGCTCTGCCGCGGCGAAGGACGAAAGACCTCGGCGCCGAAGCGCGCAACGTCGTAGCGCGATGCTCCCATCGACATCATCTCGATAGCGCAGCACGCAAGACCGAATGTCATCGGCCACACCGAGTTCTTCCTGATCCAGTTGACCGCGAAGTCCAGCGAAGTCAGCAGCACACCCTCCGGCTCTTCATAGCCGTAGTTCACTTCCTTCAGCTTGACGCGGTTCAGCGCGTTCGAGTCCAACGCCCCGAATAGGTATCGATCCCGCTCCGCAGTCTCCGTCATAGGTTTACTATACCTCCTCCTCAATGGATCTGGGCCTGAGCCATCGGCCAGGCTCATCGTTCACACTCCCTGGACCAGACGGTAGAAAACTTATTAGCGCGGATAGGATGAGATTGCAATAGATTTTTGGCCTTTGGGACAGCTTTTTAACAGGTTTCTTCAAAATCCTCATGGATTCCTTATATCTCCAACCCTACTCTTGATTGGGAATTACACAAAAAGTTGAGCCAATGACACACCGGAAGGCGTGCCTCTTGCCACGTCCGATCGCTGTCAGCCGGGAACTTTGTTCCCGTCCGGCTCGATCCGCGCAGACTCGCGCTGCCGGTGCGTCGTTCTTCAGTTCATCCGGATGGGCGGCCGGACTCCCGCCTCAGCGCATGGCTTCGGCCCTCTGCATCCTCTTGACTTCTTGGAGTAGAAACCCAATGGTTCGTGCAATTAAACTGATGCTTCTTGCGGCCGTCATTGCAGTTCCGTCGATGGCCCTCGCCGTGGCGCCCGACTTGGGCACAGTTGCTTCGGCCCCACCTACACAAGCCCAGATTCAGGCTCTCCAGCAGGCCGTCAACGCGGCCCAGGCCGCCAGTTCCAAGGCACAGGCGGCTGCCATCGGCGCTCAATATGCCGGCGACAACGCCTGGATGCTCACCTCGGCTGCCCTGGTGCTGCTGATGACCGGCCCCGGCCTTGCGCTCTTCTATGGCGGCTTGGTCCGCAAAAAGAACATCCTCGGCACTATGATGCAGAGCTTTGCCATGATGGGCCTGGTCACCATTATTTGGGCTGTCGTTGGCTACTCGCTGGCCTTCGGCCATGGGAACGCCTTTATCGGCAGCTTCGAGCACCTCTTTCTGCGCGGCGTAACTCTCACGCCAAACGCCGATTACGCCCCGACGATTCCCGAGCAGACCTTCATGGTCTACCAGCTCATGTTCGCCATCATCACCCCGGCGCTGATCACCGGAGCCTTTGCCGAGCGCATGAAGTTCAGCGCCATGGCTATCTTCCTCTCGGCATGGTCGCTTCTTGTTTACTGCCCCATGGCGCACATGGTCTGGGGCGTGGGCGGCCTGCTCAACGCTTCCGGGGGGCGCTACCCGAGTCTGGATTTTGCCGGCGGCACCGTCGTCCACATCACCTCTGGTGTCTCGGCGCTGATCTGCTGCCTCTATCTGGGCAAGCGCGTTGGATACCCGCACGACAAGATGCAGCCCCACTCGATGGTCCTCAGCTTTATCGGAGCCTGTCTCTTATGGGTGGGCTGGTTTGGCTTCAACGCCGGTAGCGCGCTCGCTGCCAGCTCTCTGGCCACCAGCGCCTTCGTCAACACCCACTTCGCAGCGGCAGCTGCGGCCATTGGCTGGTCCATCGCTGAATGGATTCACAACGGCAAGCCCACCGCACTGGGCGCCATCTCCGGCGCGGTCGCCGGTCTGGTCGCCATCACTCCTGCCTCAGGGTTTGTTCAGCCGATGAGCGCCCTGGCCATCGGCTTCATCGCCGGAGCCTTCTGCTTCGCCATGGTCTTTATGGTCAAGGCATTCTTCGGCTATGACGACTCCCTCGATGCCTTCGGTGTTCACGGCGCAGGTGGAACCCTCGGAGCCTTGCTCACCGGCGTCTTTGCCGCCAGCGTCATCAACCCGATCTTCAAGGACTCGGCCGGCAACACGCTTCCCTCCGGCGGCATTGAAGGTCACTGGGGCCAAATGGTAAACCAGTTTGCCGGAGCTTCTATTGCCTGGGTCATCTCGATCATCGGCACGCTGGTGCTGCTCTTCGTCGTCGACAAGATTGTCGGTCTGCGCCTCTCGCCTGAAGACGAAGCCGCCGGCATGGATCTCTCGCAGCACAACGAGGAAGGCTACGACTTCAATACGTAGCCAACAAACCTGTCATCCTGCGGAGTCGAAGGACCTGCGGTTGCTCTTGCTTCCTTTGATTCGGCTCAGAGGAGCCGAACAATAAAACCGAGGGGGACTGGCCTAACTAGCCCCCTCGCCTGTTACGCTGTCATGCGAGGCGTTTTACCTATGATCAAGATCGAAGCTATTCTCCAACCGTCCAAGCTGGATGCAGTCAAGGATGCCCTGCTCGAAGCGGGCATTGAAGGCATGACCATCCTCGAAGCCCGTGGCCACGGCCGCCAAAAGGGCCACACCGAGTTCTACCGCGGCCGCGAATACACCGTCGATCTCCTGCCCAAGGTCAAGATTGAGCTGGTAGTTAACGACGATATGAAGGAAAAGACCCTTCAGGCCATCATCGGCGCGGCACGCACCGGCCGTATCGGCGACGGCAAGATCTTCGTCAGCCGCATCGATGACGCCATCCGCATCCGCAACGACGAACGCGGCGAAGCCGCCCTCTAACCACCGCCAATTTAAGCTCCGTGTCCCATCCTTGCGCCTTTTTTCTGGCGCAGGGGTGGGAGACCGGCGCATCTCTGAGTGCCCTCTACTCCACGCTTGCTTAAGCCTGACTCCGCTTCACCTTCAGATTATTCAGCGCATAGTCGATGAACCGTGGCTCGAAGTGCGCCGGCTGCCCCATAAACCGGCAAGTGGCCACCACCTGATCGACGATGAACCGTGGCTGATAGGCAGCCAGTTGTAGACCCTTATCGTCCTTGAGCTTGCGCACAATCTCATCGAAGGCGTCGTCGGGAAGCGTCATCCCCTGCTTGATGCACTCTTTATCGAAGATCGTCTTGTAAATTGCCAGACTGGGCGATCCAACCTCGATCTTGTATGGCAACCGGCGCAGGAAGGCCGGGTCCATCAAGTCCTCAGGCTCAAGATTGGTCGAGAAGATCACCAGTTCCTCAAACGGGATGCTCACGCTCTTGCCGGAGTGCAGCTTCAGATAGTCGATTTTGTTCTCCAGCGGCACAATCCAGCGGTTCAACAGGTTGGTCGGGCTGACCAGTTGGCGGCCGAAATCGTCGATGACAAAGCAACCTCCCAGCGCCTTCACGTGAAGGGGAGCCTCATAGAAGTGGCCGGTAGCGTCGTACCGGAGTTCGAGCATCTCCAGCGTCAATTCGCCGCCGGTTGTGATGAAGGGCCTGCGGCAGGGAACCCAACGTGCGTCAAACTCCTCGGCCCGGATAAACGACATCTCTTCCGTATCGCTAGTGCTAGTGCCTCTCACGTCCTCGTGAACGGCGGGGTCGAAAAAGCGAATCAACTCGCCCTCGACGGTGATTGCGTAAGGCACGTAGATTACATCGCGGTAGACTCCAGCAAGGGATTGTGCAAACGAGGTCTTGCCGTTGCCCGGAGGACCATAAAGCAGCATGGCCCGGCCCGAGTTCAGTGCTGGTCCACTTTGTTCGAGAATCGACGCGTCAAAAGTCAGTTCGCCAAGCCCTTTTCCGATTCGCTCGAAGGTAACAAGTTCATTGGTCAGCTTCTGCAGGCTCACCTGATAGGTGAACTCCTCCAGGGTCACCGGAGCCGGTCCGGCATACCGCAGCCGTTCCAGAGCGTCGATCGTCCAGCGCTTGCCCTCATCGGTGAACGCATAATTCATATCGATCGGGCTGCTTGAGCCTCGCATTCCCAGGGTGCGCAGCAGTTGCCGGTCAACGGCCATCCTCACCAGATCGGACACAATATGGTACGGCAGCTTGATCGCTTCGATGAATTGCCTCGGATTTTCGAGGCGGCCTACGTAGATCAGCTTCATCAACAGGCTCAGCAGATCGATCTCGTCGATTCCTGTTGCCGCAATGTCGGCCGGTTCGCCGGGGATCCGCTTGAGAAATGATTCGAGCACCTGCTGCTCGATCGCTCCCAACGCCACCAGATTATCGCCCAGGCGTCCGCCGAGCACTGTCTGGCGCTCCATCGCCTCGGCCACATTCTCTCGAGTGACCAGATGCGCCTGGATCAGCAGATCGCCCATTCGCATTCGTGCGCCGATGGTGTCCTCCTGCCGACAGGCTGATCTCGCTCGATTCCGAGCGCGGCTACTCTCTCTATCGCCAAATAGCGCGAAAATATTCATGGTGCACTGAAGCCAGTTCTGTTAATTAACCCGGCGATTCCTCGGGATTTGCTGCCTGTTCGCTCGTTATTCCCGTATCCAGAGACCAAAACTTTCCCATCCGCGCCAACTTCGCTTATGCTGTTAACAATCCTTTCTTGCTTCGGCAAGCCACATACAACCACTTATGAATCCAGTCGCTTTAGCGGTTGACGATCTTCGGGAGCAGTATACGAGAGAGATAGCGCTCGTCCGCCAGACCTGCGAGCGCACCGGCGACGGCACGGCTGCGATCCGCCGGCGATCCGCCGTTGTCGATCGTATCCTCATTGAAATGTGGCGTCGAGCCTTTGCCGGGCAGCCAGCGGCGAACGTCTGTCTGGTGGCCTTCGGCGGCTATGGGCGCAAGGATCTTTTCCCCTACTCCGACATCGACGTCCTCTTCGTCTTTGCCGACGACAAGGCCGAGGCGCAGTCCAAAGACGCCATCCGCGCCATCATCCAGGGTATGTGGGACATTGGTTTGAGAGCCAGCCCAAGCTCCCGCACCGTCAAAGAAGCCGGACGCTTCGACCCCGACAACCTCGAGTTCACTCTGGCTACTCTCGACCGCCGCTTCCTAGCCGGCCACTTTCCTCTCTACCAACAGCTTCATCAGACGGTTCTGCCCGGCCTGGTGCTTAGCGAGTGGAACACTATCACCCAAAAACTCGGTGAAATCGCCCGCGCCCGCCACGCCAAATTCGGCAACACCATTTTTCACCTTGAGCCGAACCTCAAGGACTGTCCCGGCGGTCTGCGCGACTACCACCTCGCCGTCTGGTTCGCCCTGCTTTTCCATCTCAAAGAAACCAAGGAGTGGCCCCGCCACCGCGGCGGCGTCTTCCAGAGCGCGCGTGGCGACGCAGAGGCTGCCTTCGACTTCCTCGCCGCCGCCCGATGTTTCCTCCACTTCCGTCACGGACGCGACGACAATATCCTCGACTGGCAATCCCAGGACGAAGCCGCCGCCAACTCCATCGGCCTTGAAACCCGTGGGACTGCGGACCCGGCTTATTGGATGCGCACCTACTACCGCCATGCCAGGGTGGTCTACCGCCGTGCGGCCCTGCTCATGGAACACCTCCCCGCTCCGGTCAGCTTCTACCGCCAGTTTCGCCGCCGCCGTACTCCCATCGCAGGAACAGACTTCCTCCTCGATCAGGGACGCATCGACATCGTGCCCGGCGCACAGTTCAATGACACCAGCGCCATCTTGCGCATCTTCTCGCTGATGGCCACCCACGGCTACATGCTTTCGCAGGCCGCCGAAGACCGTATCACCGACGCCTTGCCCGCCCTCGCCATCCACATCCCAGAGGGACCGTATCTCTGGAATGCCCTGCGCGAGATTCTTCTCGGACCCCACGCCGCCCAGGCCTTGCGCACCATGCACGCTCTCGGCATTTTGGAAATGCTCATCCCCGAGTTCCACGGCATTGATGCCCTGGTCATTCGCGACAGCTATCACCGCTACACGGTCGACGAGCACACTTTTCTTACGATCGACAACGTCCACGGCCTGCGCCAGCCCTCCAGCCCCTACGAACAGAGCCTGGCCCAGTTATTGCCGGAGATCGACCGTCTCGACCTCTTTTTGCTTACGCTTTTGCTGCATGACACAGGCAAGGCCCGGCGCAATGTCGAACACGTTGCCCCCAGCATCGAGTTGGCCGACGCATTCCTGGCCCGCATGGAGTTCGACGCTGAGGAGCGCGAGGCCGTACTCAATCTCATCCGTCTTCACATCGAGATGTCCAACGCCCTGCGCCGCGACATCTTCGATCTTGAAAATGTTCGCGGCTTTGCCGAGAAGATCGGCACCCCGCAGATGCTCAAGATGCTCACCCTGCTGACCTTCGCCGACATCAAGGCGGTCAACCCCGATGCGCTGACGCCCTGGAAGGCAGAGAATCTCTGGCAGCTTTACATGGCCACGGCCAACTTCATGGACCGCTCGGTCGACGAGATTCGCTACCACGCCGCTATCGACCCCACACTGCTCAATCGCCTCCGCTCCATGGTTCCCGCCCCGCAGCACGATGCACTGAAGCAGTTCCTTGAGGGCTTGCCCCAGCGTTACCTGCAAACCCGGCTCCCCGAGCAGATCCGCAATCACTTTCAGATGGCCGCCAGGCTGGACGAAGACTCCGCCCAGATCGATCTGCGTCCTCACCGCCAGGTCTTCGACCTTACCGTCATCACCCGTGACCGCACCCGCCTCTTTGCCGACGTAGCCGGCGCACTTGCCGCCTGGGGCATGAATATCGTGACCGCCGGCGCATTCTCCAACGACGCCGGTGTGGTCGTTGACAGCTTCCACTTCACCGACATCTTCCGCACCCTCGAACTCAACCCCAGCGAGAAGGACCGATTCCTCGAGTACATTCACGATGTCGTCTCTCTCAAGGTTCCGGTCGAACAGATGCTCGAAGCCCGGCGCCACATGGACAATCCCGCCAACCTCAAGGTAGAGGTAGCCACCAAACTGCAATTCGACTCCGAATCCTCCACTCATTCCACGATCCTGCAAGTCGTCGCCCAGGATCTCCCCGGTCTTCTTCGCCAGATCGCCCTCACTCTCAGCACCCACCAGTGCAACATCGAGGTAGCCCTCATCGACACCGAAGGCGAGACCGCTATCGACGTCTTCTATCTCACCAGCCAGGGCGCCAAATTGGCCGAGGAAGCCCAGCAGACCCTCTCTGCAGACCTCACCGCCGCCATTGCCGCCATGAGAGTCCCGGCCAGCGCTTAAGCCGGGCGATCATCTCCGCTCTTAATCATCGAGATTCCTGGGTATCCTTGCCGCAACCGTTCAGTTGCCAACAAGGTTCGATGACGCATACACTCTTATCAACTCCACGGCATGCTCCTGCGAAGGGAAAGCTAAGTGATGCGTGTTTCGCTGTGTCTCCCCCGTTTCTCCGCCTCCTCAAAGCCTCATGCTCGTTTCGCCTCGCTCCTCAGACGGTTGCCGATGCTGTATTTGCCGGCTGCATTGGCAGCACTTGCTCCGGTTGGCGCCACGCTCCATGCGCAGGCAATCAATCAGGTTACGCAGGCGGTTGACTCCGCGCGGGTGCAGGCTCTTCCCAACCATCTTCCCCTGTGGGCGAATGCAGCCAACGACGCCGGCTCGTTACCGCCGGATCGTGTGCTGGGTCAGATGACCGTCGTCCTGTCGCGATCACTGCAGCAGGAGCAGTCCTTCGACAGCTTTCTGGCAGATCAACAAGACCCAACTTCGCCGGAGTACCACCACTGGCTCACTCCTGCCGAAGTGGGAGACCGCTTCGGACTCTCCCAGCAAGACATTGCAGCCGTAACCGGCTGGCTACAATCCCAGGGCCTCCACGTCAACTGGATCTCGCCTAGCCGGATCTTCATCGGCTTCGGCGGCACAGCGGCTGACTTGGGCCGAGCCCTCCGGACCGAGTTGCACTCCTACACTGTGAACGGCAAAGTGCGCATCTCCGCGAACTCCGATCCCATGGTCCCCCAGGCGCTATCGCCTGTGATCAAGGCCATTCGAGGCCTCTATACCGTTGAGGAACGACCTCTTCATCGCGCCGAATCGATGCAGTCGGATTCCCCGCTGATGACGTCCGGCGGCAGCCACTACATTGCGCCAGCCGATTTCGCTACCATCTACAGTCTGCCGTCAAGCATTTCGGGTACCGGCCAAAGCATCGGCATCGTGGGCCGCTCTCGCACCGACTTCGCCGACTTCAACAACTTCCGCCAGTTAACAGGATCCAACTTCCCGAACCCCACCGAGATTGTTCCCACCGCATTCGGGGGAGTCGACCCAGGCCCGGCTTATACCACTCCGCAGGGACCAAGTGTTGACACCGGCGACCAGGGTGAAGCAACCCTGGATGTAATGCGCGCAGGCAGTGTTGCTCCCGGCGCCAATCTCCTCCTAATCGTCGATACATCAGCAAGTGGGGATATTTATGCCGATGCGGAATATTTGGTGCAGACTTCGCCCCCTCCAGCGCAGATCATGACTATCAGCTTCGGCCTCTGTGAGTCCGAGGCCGGACCCGCCGAAGTCGGTTCGTGGGATACGCTCTTTAAGCAAGCTGCAGCCGAGGGAATCTCGGCTTTTGTCTCATCCGGTGACTCCGGAGCATCCGGCTGCGACTACGCCTTCACAACTCCACCAGCTTCTCCTGATCCCAATAGCCCCAATTTCATCTGCTCCTCCAGCTATGTGACTTGCGTCGGCGGGACCGAATTCAATGACACCACCAACCCCTCCACCTACTGGAACTCCAGCTCTGGCTCCAATCTCTCGTCGGCACTCAGTTACATTCCAGAGGGTGCATGGAATGAGCCGCTGAACGGATCGGACACAGAGCCGGCGTCCTCCGGCGGCGGTGTCAGTTCGGTCATCGCCACTCCAAGCTGGCAGACCGGGACCGGTGTGCCGGCTGCGCGTTCTGGACGCTACACGCCGGATATCTCCTTCTCAGCCGCAATGCACGATGGCTACTTCGGATGCTTCGCTGCCGACGGGGGTAGTTGCGTCGTATCAAATGGCTTTTACTCGTTCATGGGCTTCGCCGGCACCTCGGCCGCGGCTCCCTCTATGGCAGGTATTGCGGCACTTCTCAATCAGAGTATGGAGGGACAGCAGGGCAATCTCAATCCTACGCTTTACAGCCTGGCGGTCAGCGCCCCCACTACCTTCAACGACGTAACGGTTGCCTCCAGCGGCGTCAGCAACTGCAACATAAATACTCCCAGCATGTGCAACAACAGCGTTCCCTCCGCTTCCGGACTGTCAGGCGGACAGGCTGGATATTTGGTGACCACCGGATACGACGAGGTGACAGGCCTCGGCTCGCTCAACGTGCAGAACTTCCTGAGCAACTTCACGTCAAACCTTCCCAAAGTCATTGGAGCCCCGTCGGCAACAGGCATTACCAACACCGGCGCATCCTTGAGCGGAACGGTCAACCCCAACGGCAGCGGTACCCAGGCGTGGTTCCAGTATGCAACCAACAGTTCCTTCACCGGGGCCAGCACAACCTCGCAGCAAGGTCTGCCTTCAGGAACCAGCAACGTAGTCTTCAACGCGCCCCTGAGTTCTCTCACTTCAAACACCACCTACTATTTCCGGGTCCTAGCTTCAAATTCATACGGAACGGTCAACGGTACAACTGCAAGCTTTACCACCACCGCCGTGCCGCAAGCTCCAACCGTGACCACCGGCGGATATTCGGGCGTCACCGGTACCACCGCAAACGTCGGCGGAATAGTTAACCCCAACCGCAGCGATACCCTGGCATGGTTCCAGTATGCAACCAACAGTTCCTTCACCGGGGCCAGCACAACCACGCAGCAAGATCTGGCCTCAGGAAGCAGCAATGTAATTTTTAGCGCGCCGCTGAGCGGGCTGACCGCAAACACGCTCTACTATTTCAGGGCTGTGGCCTCGAATAGCCTCGGGACGGTCAACGGCGCTGCCGCCAGCTTTACCACCACCGCTCCGCAAGTTCAAAGCTTCTCCATCGGCAATACATCTTTGACCGTCAAGAGCGGGGCAACTACCGGGAACACATCCTCCATCGTCGTAACGCCGAGTGCGGGCTTTAGCGGGAGTGTGATGCTTGCCGCAACGGTTACTTCCAGTCCAACCGGCGCAGTAAATCCGCCCACATTCAGCTTCAGCACAAATCCGGTCGTCATCACAAGCGCCACTGCTCAAACATCCACCCTGACCATCACGACCACAGCGCCCACCACCGCGTCTCTCGACCCGTCCAAGCGTTCCAGGTTCCCATGGTATGCAAGCGGCGGCGCCACTCTGGCTTGCGTCCTCTTATTTGCAATTCCTAGCTGCCGCTGGCGCACCATCCTCGGAACATTAACTCTCTTCGCGGTTCTGTGTGGCGGCGTTGTCTCTTGCAGCGGTGGCAAAAGCACAACCACAACTAGCGGCAGCACAAGCGCCCCCGGCACAACCACTGGCAGCTACACCATCACTGTTACCGGCGTCTCGGGCACATCCACCTCCAATGGCACCGTTACCTTGGTCGTGCAATAGTCCCGCTTCAAAATCAAATTGCAACGTACCAAAGACTTTGCAGTGCGGGGGAAAACTCCACTCTAATTAGCCGTTCACAATCCCCGGTGCCCTCTCCGGTATTCTCTTAGGTAGGGGGTTTCATTGCGCGCTCACTACGGTCTCACTCGCGACCTGGTTCGCGCATTCGTTGTTCTAGCGCTTGCTTTCGCATGGACTCCCTACCTAGTAGCCGCCCAGAATCAGGACCAGCCCCAGCCCGCGCCATCAAGCGCGCCCCCGGACGCCCCCATCGTCACCATGGCGCCGCATGCGGAGGATGGCCGCTACTGGCTCTCCGGCCAAGCCAACATCATCTTCCAGGGCCGCTTGCCCTTCCACTCCCCTTATCAGGGCCCAAACAGCTTCCATAACTCGGCTGAATACAAAACCTCTCTGCTGGGAACCCTCTACACTGCAATACGTCCCACGCACTCGATCCGCTACAACACCGACCTGATCCTCGACCTGGAGAGCGCAGGCGGGCGCGGCCTCAGCCAGGCCCTCGGTCTAGCCGGCTTCACCAACCTCGACGTCGTGCGCAACCCCAATCTTGGCTCATTGCCCTATCTGGCCCGCTACGGATTTCACCAGGTCTTTGGCTTAACCGCAGAGACCACCAGCCAGGAGACCGGTCCCTTCTCCCTGGCCGCTAGCGTACCCGTCCGCCGCATCGAGTTCCGCGGCGGCAAGATGACACTGCCGGATTTCTTCGATGTCAACGGACCTGGCTCCGACAGCCATCTGCAATTCATGAACTGGACGGTAGACAACAACGGCGCATGGGACTATGCCGCCGATACCCGCGGCTACACCGTGGGTGGCATGGCCGAGTACGACGACCGTTCCTGGAGCCTGCGCTACGGCCTCTTCGCCATGCCCGTCGTCGCCAACGGCATCGATATGGATTGGGCCTTCAGCCGCGCCCACGCGCAGAACGGCGAGTTCGAGCTGCGCCATAGCTTCGTCGCCCAGCGCAAAGGCACAACCCGCCTGCTCTTCTATGCCAATCGCGCCCACATGGGCACCTATCGCGAGGCCGTCAATGCGTTCCTCGCCGGGACCGACAAGACGCCCGACATCGTACTCCACGAGCACTACAGCGCGCTCAAATATGGCTTCGGCTACAACACTGAACAAGAGCTGACTGAGAATCTTCGCGTCTTTGGCCGCTTCGGCTGGAATGAGGGCCAGCATGAGTCCTTCGCCTACACCGAGGTCGACCAGACCGTCGAGGCCGGAGCCGACTACGCCGGAACCCGCTGGCATCGCCCCATCGACAAGATCGCCCTCGTCATGGTCTCAAACGCCATCAAGCGCGACCATCAGGAGTATTTGAAACTCGGCGGCTTAGGCTTCGTTCTTGGGGACGGCAACCTCAACTACGGCCGCGAAAACATCGTCGAAGGCTACTACAACTGGC
>CAYVMS010000055.1:10892-16856 GCA_964452615.1 uncultured Occallatibacter sp. | reverse complement strand
AGGCCGCCGTACTCATAGTTGGTTTGTGAGTCGGTCTCAAAGCCGTGGATGGTCGAGCCTGTGTGACCAGGATCCTTGGCCTGGCTCTCCATGATGTCGAGCTCACCGCAATTCGGCCAGGGAGTTCCCGTCCGGTTGTCGGCGCCCAGGGCCCAGAAGGCCGCGCCCATGCCGGCAGCCCATGGATTCATGATGCGGGCTTCGATGCGTCCGTATGGACCAACCGGGTTGACGCTGTTCAGACGGGCTGAGTCGTAAGCGCCCGTGGCAGCATCGTAGGTCATGGCGATGACGAGATTGCCATTGCCGTCGAGATATACGTTGGAGAGGCTGTCGGTGGTAGACATGATCGTGCCGTCACCGAAGGGGTTCTGGCCAGTGTTGTCGACCACTTGGGCAGACCAGTTCGCCGTATTGAAGGCGGTGTTCGCGGCGCCGGTGAAGTCGTCACCCCAGACCAGGGTCCAGTTGGCGAGCGAGGTGACCGGAGCCCATGCCGTGGCCGCCGAAGCACCAACAGAGTCGACCGCAACCACAGCATAGTAATACTGCGTCGGGTTGCTCAGGCCGGTATCGGAATAGGACGACAGCGTCATCCCAGTGGCGATCTGGTTGCTCGACGAAGGCGTCGCCGTCTTCGAAGTGCTGCGGTAAAGGTTGTAGGTCACCGTGCAGGCAGCCGGTGCAGTGCTGAATCCCCAGGTAACATTGTTCACGGTGCTGGAGGTATTCTCGGCACTGACGGCTATGGGAACCGTCGGAAGCGTGGTGCAGGTGGCCACCGTAACCGGCAAGGTTAGCCCGGTTGCCTGACTCGAAGCAACCGAACTGCCGGCTCCGTTCGTCGCTTCAACCACGTAGTAGTATGTGGTCGCAGCCGTCAGGTCTATATCGGCAAACGACGTGGAACTGATGCCCGTGCCAATCAGGTTGGCCGAGGAGGGCGTGAAGCCCGAGGCCGTCGAGCGATAGACGTTGTAGAGTACGCCGCTCGTGGTGCTGGCCGTCCAGGTCACGTTGATCTGCGTCGACGAGACACCGGTGGCAACCACATTGGTCGGAGCTGCCGGAGTGGTCGGGCAGCCTGTGGTGCAAGCCACGCCGCCATACGAACTGAGATCGCTGACTCCGTTGCTCACATACGCCTCGGCGCCAGCCTGATCGACTACGTTGGTGATTCCGCCGCTACCATTCAGGAAGACAGTGACCGCATCGGTTATCATCACGCCCGGAGTGTTGGGAACGGTGATGCCGCTGCTGGCATAGATGGGAATTCCCTGATCGAAGTAGGAATAGACGCCCATGCCGTATCCCTGGAAGGTAAGGACGTTGCTGGAGACTGCGAATGATGCGTACCCGTCAAGGCTTCCGTTCATCCATGCTGCCTGGCTAGGTACGTCATAGGGCATCTCGCTCTGGTAGAAGATGTCTTCGCCGCCATCGCCATTCCAGATGACCTGGTTTTGCTCGTAATGCTCAACAGCCAGACCGGTCGCGAGCACATTGTCGCCATTGACGATCAAGCCGGTGTTGGCCGGGTTGCCTGTCCAGATTGGGCTGGCTCCTGCCCCGTGGTCGGCGCGCCATGCCCAGATATTGTCCAGAATGACGTTGTCGCTATCGACCTCCATGCTTGTCAATGTGCTGCCAACAGTGGCGCCGCCAATACGGAAGTACACATCGTTGATCGATGTGGGATTGGCCTGATGACTGGCGCGCGGTGCGCCCGGAACGCCAATTTGCAGTTGCACGGTCGAGGTAACCGGACCGGCATCGAGGATGAGGCCGGCGATCTGCACGCCGTCTACGTCGGCAACAGTGATTGCCGGGTTGCCGTTCGTAGAGACCAGCGTCGCATAGCCGAGGCCGAGAACGATTGTGTTCGGGTTCGTGATGTTGATCGATTCATCCAACTGATAAATGCCGGGGGTGAGAATCAAGTTCTGCCCGGCGGCCAGCGCGTCGTTGATGGCTTCGGCCGAACTGCCGGCTGAGGCTATGTAGAAATCGCTGATTGGAAGAGAGTAGCCGGTGCCCAGACCGCCATTGGCGGTCCAGTCCGTGCCCGACGAGTTGGTTAGGACGGTGGGCACAAAGACGTTGTAGTTGCTGTTGCTGTCTACATAGAGGTAAGGCTTTTCACGGCTGGCCGGTGTTGTAGCCAGTACGGTGTTGGCATTCGCCGCTTGGCCGAACGGACTGCTTTGCGCCGGAGCGCCAGTGACGCCGGAGAAGACGAAGTTCCATACGTTTCCAACAAATGAGCCGATGGTGCTGTTGCGTGTATACCACTGCTGCTGTGAACAGCCATCCAACTCCCCTTTAATCTGCGAGTTGCTGATGAAACCGCCGCTGGCATAGCCGCAGTTGGTGTTCGTCAGTTCCAACCCGGTACCGTTATCGACATACATGCGCCGGAAGGCGGCGCCCTGCGATACGCCCCACTGCAGATAGGTTCCCGAAGGAGCGGTGATCTGCATATTCTCAATGGAACGCCAGAAATTGGTCGTGATGTTGCCGTTTGAGTCGGTTTGATTCGAGTTCAGATAGCCATTACTGATGTGAACGGCACTGGGAGTTTCGCCCAGACCGGCTACGGACTCGTAGTAGCCCACTTCAGACTCAACGCCGGTATACGTGCCCGGCATAAAGAGCACCGCATCGCGGTTGGTGCTGAACTGGGAATTTGTGTTGAGCGTGTTGAGCGTCGCGTTGATCGACGTCACCGAATCACTCGGGGTGAAGACATAAACATTGGGCCCAAAAATTGTACTGTTCTGTGCGAATGCCGAAGTGCCCACACAGAGAAGCACAGCAAGCGCCATGAATATGATCGCCCTGCCTGTGACTTTGCAAGATAATGCGCACAATTTCATTGATGATGCTCCAAAAAAAAGCGACGGTTTAGGATCAAGACGAGCAGCGGCTTACCGCATTCCCGCTCAATCAGGGTGTACTCCATAGACAATTTGGGGGGGCTGTCCAAGTTGGGGAGGTGCCATCGTATAAAAACGAAATTGACCGAGGATGCCTACACGATTCAGCTCTCGTCGTTTCAGAACTCTAAAGATTGACATATTTTTCAGCGATGACGTTATCTGACCTGAAATTTCACGGGCAAGTTAAATAATGTTAACTTCGTAGGTTCATGCTCTTGGAGCAGAAATCATTCACAAAAATGCAGCACGTTTTCCGCTTTATATACGTCGCGTGTTCCCGCTCAATCCTAATAAGCCACTTTTAATGTGATATTTACATGAATAGTGTGTTTGAGGTCCTGAGAAGCCCTGCAAATAGGCGTACAGCGATGTTAATCAACGGTGAAGTCCTCGCTGGAAACGACCATGTAAACATTTTCGTCGAGGCCAAAAATATCCAGGTTTTTTCTGCGGACTTGTGTGGCACGCAGTTTATAGCTGGAGTGGGAGTTGGCCGACATGATTTTGCGAGAGAACAAGATTTCCACACTCTTCCCGGCAGAAGCTCCAGGCAATGGAGTTGCAATTGCTTACAGGACAACCGCCGAGTCCTGCACGCCATCCATTTTGGCGGCCAGCCAAGTTCAAACGTGGGGACAAGAGTCCGCACGATCAGGTGGTTTCAAGGTGAGAGGGCGGATTTTAGGTCCAATTGGTGAACAAGATACAGGTGCGAACGACAGTTGAGATCACGAAATGCAGTCATAATCGACCAAGCGCAGATTAAAGTCCGCACCAATTCCAGCCGATGAGAGCAATGCTGCCTTTGTCCCCGGTTCAAAGCGAACTCGCTTTGGCTGATGCCGCAGATCGATGGGGACTCTCGGCCCCGCCATTCAATGCGGGGATGCACCGGCTTGCCGGGACCTTCAATCAGATTGGGAGACCTCCTTCGTGAAAAGATCAACCATCAATCTTTCTCTCGCACTTCTATTTGCGGCTACGACCCTCTTTGGCCAGTCCGCTGGCGCGCCCAGCAGCCAGACAGCCCAAAACTCCGCCCCCGACGAAACACAAAGCAAGGCACGGATGCTCGCTGTAAACGCCAGCTTGAACAAGAATCGCGAACTCCCGATGAGGCCGTTTTCCAGAGTCGCCTTCGGTGGCGGCATCTCGCTCATGGGCGTCAACCTGCAAGCAGCGACCAACGTAAACCGCTATTTGAACCTCCGCGGCACCGGCAACGTCTTCAACTACACCGTCAACAACATCAGCACCAACGGCTTTAATGTGGGTGGCAAAGTGCAATTCGCCACAGCCGGCGCCTCGCTGGACTATTACCCATTCCCCTCCCATGGTCTGCGTCTGAGTCCGGGCTTCATGTTCTATAACCAGAACGAGATCACCGCGAGCGGCGTCGTCGCGGGTGGAACCAAAGTGACTCTGAACGACCAGGACTACCTTTCAGAGGCGAGCGCCCCGCTCAGCGTAAACGCCAACCTGGGTCTGAACACCAGAAAGCAGGCCTTCACCGCCACCATGGGCTGGGGCAACATGATTCCCCGCAAGGGCGGCCACTGGTCCTTTCCCTTTGAACTGGGAGGAGCCTTCACCGGCGTGCCTACCTTGAATATGGGCCTGACCGGCTTCGCCTGCCCCACATCGAATGACTCGACGTGTTTATCACCCTATGTGGACATGAGCACGAACGCCATGGCCCAGGCCAACCTGAACGCGCAGATCGCCAAATACAAGAGCGACCTGAACCCGCTCCAGGTCTACCCGATCCTCTCGTTCGGCGTCTCCTACGCTTTTCGCTAGAGTCTGTCTCTGAAGTCAGCCTCGACCAGGGCAAGCCAGCCGTGTGTCTGGCACGACTTTACAGGCCGGATAAAAGCTTGATGCGGAGGGAGGCGGGGGTTTTTAACCCCCGCATAAGGCCAGCAAAATCGAGGTGGGCTTCAGCCTTGGATGGACGCTTTCTGACGAGATCACCCGATATTCCGTCTTTTTCCGCAGTTTGAACGGTCGTGCCGTAAAGCCAGTTATGTGTCAGGCGCGACTTCACACGCTGCGGAAAAGCTCATTTGGAACGCTTACAAGTGTCAGGCACGACTTCAAGCCTGCCTTGAGCGCAGTCGAAGGGTGCCGCAAACGCAACAAAAAATACCAGGCTTTAGCCCCTGGGGGATGCGTATTGGCAAGAAGACAACCATGGGGAAAGTAAACTATATTGGCATCAATTCTCAGAAAGGCGGAATGTAAGTTGACACGAAATCTGCGGTGTTTATTTTCGCTTTCAATAGTGTTGGGTTGTTTCGGGGTTGCGCGCGCACAGGTATCTACTGGCTTTGAAGGCCTGCCAAAGCTGGATGGCGCGTGGAAAATGATCCACGCGGAAAAAGGGAAGGCGGAAATGACGGGCGCAACACTGCGGATTGTGCCCGAAACCGGAACGAACCTTATCCTCTCGCCATCCAGAGCCTACAACGTGATGAATGCGCCGATGCTGCTGGCCGATGCGCAGGGCGACTTCACTCTGGTCGCAAAGGCCTCGGCTCAACTGGCGGGCGTCTATGACTCAGCTGCGCTCGTGGTGTATAGCGATGAGAAGAACTGGGCCAAGGTCTGCTTTGAGAACTCGCCCCAGCACGAGGCCACGATTATTTCGGTGGTGACGCGGGAGTGGTCCGACGATGTGAACCATGAAACGCTGGCTTCGCCGTTTGTGTATCTTGCCGTGGCGCGCAAAGGCAACGAATTCTCATTTCATTTTTCGCGGGACGGGCGGGATTGGCGGCTTGTGCGGCACTTCGATATGCCGATAGGAAGCCGGACCCAGATTGGCTTCACAGCGCAGACGCCCCACATGGCCTCTTTCGCGCGAGCGGGTGAAACTGCCCAGTTTGCCGCACAGTTCTCTGAGATTCGATTTGTCCCCACGGCTCCGAAAGATATGCGGCAGTTGGAAGCGTCAGTAGTGCAGATTAGCAAGTAACGACTCGCCTCAAACCACACGGGCGGATGGCGCAGCTCCCCAAAGTGA
>CAYVMS010000055.1:0-10792 GCA_964452615.1 uncultured Occallatibacter sp. | reverse complement strand
CCGGGTGCCCCAGGTGCCTCGCATTTGGGCACCTGGGATACATCGAATCGAGGTCTACGTTTGTTACGACAGGCGGGTGGCCCGCACTTGATCCGCCCACGAAGTGGGTGCCCCATCCTTCGCTTTTTTCTAGAGCGTGATGCAAAAATTGTTTTGCAGTTAATCATTGAAGTTCCACGGGGGCTAAAGCCCCAGGTTTTACGGCCCTTTTCGGCACGACTAAAGTTGTGCCCTGACACAGTGCGGCATTTTTGAATCATTCTCTAGCGAAGGGTGGGATACGATGAACTTTTCCCCACGCCCGTTGCCGATAATTCTCTGTCACCGGCGCACAATGGAAGCAGTCAGAAGAAAGTGGCCTCACAGGCCACGGATTCAACGTCCAATGGATGCCTACCCCACCCCCACCTATTTATATTTTCAAAAACATGTAGTTAATTAAGTGGTAAACATACTTTCCGGCTAGAATTATTACCCTCTGCCAGCATCCGGACGAATGCCAATCACGCTCATCATCCGTCCCGCGCGCCCCTGTGAGCCACGATGCGAAAAGAACATCTCCCGCTGGCAATTCGTGCACCCGCCGACAGTTTTGATCGAGCCCGGCTTGAGCCCAGCCGCAAGCAACTGCCGGCGGTTGGCCTCGACAAGATTCACATGCAGGCTGGGGCCGATCTCCGAGTGTCCCGGCGCGCGCTGCGTCAGAAACAGCATCGGGTAGCGCGTTCGTATCGGGTCCGAGTCATAGACCTCGCAAAACAACTCGCGCGCATAAGTGAATTGCGACTCGAATTCCGCGAGCACCTCTTCGCCCACCGCATAGCAACAAGCGCCGATGCCTGGGCCAATGGCAGCAATCAAGTCTTCCGGTTGCGACCCGAATGCGAGTCTCATCCTGCCTACACCCATTTCGACGATGCGCTTTACCGTCCCGCGCCAGCCCGCGTGAAAGACGGCCACGGCGCGCCGCTTCCGGTCGGCCACCAGCACCGGGATGCAGTCGGCCGTCTGGATGGCCAGCAGTAACCCCGGCTCATCCGTCATTAAAGCGTCCGCTTTCCAAGGCCGCTCTCGCGCGGCATCCGCAGCACCAACGTTGACGACTAGATTCGAATGGATCTGCTTCAACCCAACCAACGGCGTTGCCGCATCTCCGCTGATAGCCTCGGCCAGCAGCCTGCGATTTGCAGCCACCGCCTCCCGGTCATCCTCAGCCGTGAAACCAAGGTTCAACTCCCCCGGCGCATCGTCGGCGCAATAAGTCCGGCTCAGCCCGCCCCGCCTTGTGCTGAAGCCATGCCAGAGCCAACTCGTCCTCTTCCAACCGGCGACTGCCAGCCATTCAACGCCGTTCTTGGACACACAGGGCTGGGGAGCGGGTGTGGCGAGCTCCTGCGGCGCGGCGCGCTCAAAACGCATCCGGCGAGTGACGCCGGCGGCGTTGCCGCGCAAGCTCCGCGTGAGGCCCGCTTCTTCAAAAAGCGCGTCGATTGCCTTGATTTTCTGCCCTGGATAACTCTCTGAATTGGAGGAAGACATCTCGCTTTTATTTTATCTGGCCCTGGAAGAGCATATGGGCCTACCTTCCGGTAGGCCCGCTCGAGAGGCAATGAAGGGAGGGGGTCCAGAGGGGAATTTGAGAAGAGGTCCATACAGGACCTTCAAGAAGGAATGGGTACCTGCTTGGCGGGGAAATGTTCCGGGGAAGCCTCTGCTTGTTATCTCTATAGATGCTAAATGTCTAAAAAGGTTGCGTCTAGCCTAATAGAATTCTTGCATCCGTCACCAAAGCGATCTTTCGAGATCTGCCTATCGCATTGATTATGCAAGTGATATACGTATTATTGGACCAGAGTATTTAGTGGCAGCAGCCAGCTCCATATTTGCGCTTCAGCAAAGAGCAGATCAATTGGGCGAAGAATCTCTGCCTGCATGGTGCGGTCGCCCTCGTTTACCCTCGCTTGATTGCGGTTTCCGCCCAATGTGCTTGGAGAAATAGGTTGGGGTGGGCGATGTTCCCATCGCCCACCCCTGTTGCCTTGCGTACGCCGTTAGGCGGGGCTGCCGCACCGCAGGTGCTTACTTCTTGTCTTCCACGTCGACGTACTCGGCGTCGATTACGCCTTCGTCCTTCTTCTGCTCGGCCTGGGGTGCGGTACCGTCGCCGCCGGGGGTTGCGCCGGGGGCAGCTGCAGCAGCTGTGGCCTTGTAGACGATCTCGGCGAGTTTGTGGCTGGCATGAGTCAGCTTCTCGTGCTGGGCCTTCAACTCGGTCGAGGTTGGCGTGCCTTCGAGCAGCTTCTTGCTCTCGGCCAGAACCGTCTCAACTTCGGCCTTCACCGGTGCAGCTTCCGCGCCAGAGATCTTGTCGCCGGAGTCCTTGAGCATCTTGTCGATGTTGTAGACCATCCCGTCGAGCGAGTTGCGGGCATCGATCTCGTCGCGCTTCTCCTTGTCTTCAGCCGAATGGGCTTCGGCTTCCTTGGCCATCTTTTCTACTTCGTCCTTGCTCAGGCCGGAGCTGGAGGTGATGGTGATGCGGGTGTCCTTGCCTGTGGCGTTATCTTTCGCCGTCACGTTGAGGATGCCATTCGCATCGATGTCGAAAGTCACCTCGATCTGCGGCACGCCGCGCGGGGCAGGCATGATTCCGCCGAGCTTGAACTTGCCCAGCGTGCGGTTTTGCGCGGCCATGGGGCGTTCACCTTGCAGAACGTGCACCTCAACCTCAGTCTGCGAGTCGGCCGCCGTCGAAAAGGTCTCGGTCTTCTTGGTCGGGATCGTCGTATTGCGCGGAATCATCGAAGTTGCCACGCCGCCTAGCGTCTCGATAGAAAGCGTCAGCGGCGTCACATCGAGCAGTAGCAGATCCTTGACCTCGCCGGCCAGCACGCCCGCCTGCACGGCAGCGCCGATAGCCACGACCTCGTCTGGATTCACGCCGCGATGCGGCTCACGGCCGAAGAGCTCCTTTACGATCGCCTGAATCTTGGGCATACGCGTCTGGCCGCCAACCAGCACCACTTCGTCGATCTTGTCGACGCTGATACCGGCGTCTGCAATGGCCTTCTTGCAAGGCTCGAGTGAGCGGAAAAGCAGATCCTCTACCAACTGCTCGAGCTTGGCGCGGGTGAGTTTGCGGACCAGGTGCTTGGGGCCCGTCGCATCAGCGGTGACGAAGGGCAGGTTGATCTCAGTTTCGATGGTTGTCGAAAGCTCGATCTTGGCTTTCTCTGCCGCGTCTTTCAGGCGCTGAAGAGCCATTTCATTGCCCTTCGAGCTCAGATCCAGACCCTGCTCCTGCTTGAACTCGGAGATGAGCCAATCGACGATGCGCTGATCGAGGTTGTCGCCGCCCAGGTGCGTGTCGCCGTTGGTGGACTTGACCTCGATGACGCCTTCGCCGACTTCGAGGATGGAGATATCAAACGTTCCGCCACCGAAGTCGTAGACGGCAATCGTCTCGTCCTTTTTCTTGTCGAGGCCATAGGCCAGCGCGGCCGCGGTCGGCTCGTTGACGATGCGCTTCACGTCGAGGCCGGCGATCTTGCCCGCGTCTTTGGTGGCCTGACGCTGAGCGTCGTTGAAGTAGGCCGGAACAGTGATGACAGCCTCGCTGACCGTCTCGCCCAGATAGGCTTCGGCGCTCTTCTTGAGCTTTTGCAGGATCATGGCAGAGATCTCGGGCGGGGTGTACTCCTTGCCCTGGGCCATCACACCCACATGGTCGCCCTGCGCGATTACCTTGAAGGGAACCATCTTCATCTCGTCGCTCACTTCGTTGTAGCGGCGGCCCATGAAGCGCTTGATGGAAAAGATCGTGTTCTCTGGGTTGGTGATGGCCTGGCGCTTGGCGACCTGGCCGACCAGACGCTCGCCGCTCTTTGAGAAGCCGACAACGGAGGGCGTAGTGCGCGCACCCTCTTCATTTGGAATGACTTTGGGTTCGCCACCCTCGAGGACCGCGACGCATGAGTTCGTGGTGCCGAGATCGATGCCGATGATTTTTGCCATGGTTTTGTATCCCTGCCTGGTGAATAGAATTTCCGACTCTCCTAGAGTGCCACATTGAGTGACTTATTGTCAATCTTTCTTGATTACATTTGCATAAGCAATCCGCCACGTCTTCAAACACTCCAACTGCCTTGCATTTTAAATAGGACTGATTTAGTCTTAATTAGATAATAGCGACTCTTTGTCGCACTTCCCCGGAGGATTCACGCTTGCTCTCCAGATTGCTCATAAAGGCATTCAGCCCCGGCTGTGGGTTGGCTCTCTGCCTTCCGATCCTGCTCCCGATCTTGGTCTGCGCTACCGGAAATGGGCAGGAGAAGCCCTATTTTGTCACCTATTCTCACGATCTCGAAGAGCCCGGCAACCTGGAGATTGAGACTAAAACGGCTCTGGCGCGGCCCGACGGTGGCAACCCCTACGGTGCAACCGCGATGGAGCTGGAGTACGGCACGCGAGCCTGGTGGACGACAGAACTGTATCTCGATGGCCAGGCCACAAATGGCGATTCGACCCTCTATACAGGCTGGCGGCTGGAGAACCGTCTTCGCCCATTGATGAAGGATCATGCCGTCAATCCGGTGCTTTACATCGAATACGAAAATACATCAGGCGCCGACAAGACGATTCTGGAGGTGACGGGACACGACGGCCAATCTGACTTGGCTCCTGCCAACGGCGTGCTGCGCCGGGAGTACCAGCATGAGGCGGAACTGAAGCTGATCCTTTCGTCGAACGTGAAGGACTGGAACATCAGCGAGAACTTCATCTCGGAGAAAAATCTGGGTCATGCGCCTTGGGAGTTCGGCTACGCGGTCGGCATCGCGCGTCCTTTGCGCAGCGCGGCCAGCGGCCGGGAGTGCGCCTTCTGTCTGGAGAAGTTCATCGCAGGTGTTGAAGGCTACGGCGGCCTGGGCGACACTTTTGCTCTGACAATGCGCGATACTTCACACTACCTCGCTCCGACTGTTGGGTGGCAACTGCCGATGGGCGTGCGATTGAGTTTTTCGCCCGGATTCGGCCTGACAAGCACAAGTCTGGCGCGGGTTTACCGCGTGGGCCTGGCCTACGAATTTGAACAGATTGGCGGCTGGTTTCACAGTCCGCGCGGGGGTGTGGAATGACGCGGATGGCAACTGGAATCCTGGCAATTGCGCTCGGCGCTACTGTCTCGTTTGCGGCAGCTTCAAGCTCGCGATGGCAGCATGTTCCGCCCAAGGAACATGCCCAAGCGAACCCTCTTGGCCGCCAGCCTGAGGCCGCTGCGGCAGGGGCTCTTGTTTATCGTGAGCATTGCCAGCAATGCCACAAAGCCGATGCGCAGGGCGACGGACACAGGCGGCCCTCGCTGCGCAACGAACGGTTGCGCTCGGCCAGCGACGGCGACATCGAGTGGTTTCTGCGCCAGGGCGACCTGGGCCACGGCATGCCTTCCTGGTCGAGCCTGCCCCAGGCGCAACGCTGGCAGGTTGTCGCCTATCTCAGGTCCATTCAATAGAGCGCCTGAGAGATCGATTCGTTCCTTGGCCGATCCAAGTGGTTCCAGCCATCGGTAACTAGTTATGTACTGGGGGCTGCTTTTGCGCACTGCGAAACCTGCTAGCATCACAAGATAAAAGCAGTTGTCATGCACCGTCTTTCGACGACTTGCTGGAGTCGTATGTCTTCCTTAGATTCTCAGGCTGTTGCTTCGGCCTTCGGGTATTCGCAGCTTGTGACATGGGAGTGGAATCCCTCCACGGACGAGTTGCGCTGGACCTCCCGGCAGCCGGAGATATACGCGTATTCCGCAAGCGAAATCAACTCTTCCGACAGATGGTTTGCAATCGTGCATCCCGATGACCAGGAAAGGGTCCGGCTGGCGACTCAAACCGCTCTTCAATCAGTGCCTGGCTTTCGCGAGCACTTCCGCGTCTGCTGCAAAGACGGGAAGATTCTCTGGCTCCTCGGATACGGACAGCTTGTCCGGTTGCCTGACCAGTCGGTTCGCATGTTAGGCATGAACATGGAGGTCACCGACTGGGTTGAAGCGCTGGCCGCAAGCGAGACTCGATTCAGCGCCACCTTTGAACAGGCAGCCGTCGGAATTGCCCATGTCGGCGTCGATGGAAAGTGGATCAGCGTGAACCGGCGCTGCTGTGAGATTGTGGGTTATTCCAAAGAGGAACTGCTCAATCTGACCTTTGCCCAGCTCACGCATCCTGTCGACTTGCATAACGACCGAACACTCATTCGTGAGTTGCTGCGCGGAGATCGCGCGAGTTATTCCGTTGAGAAGCGCTACTACACCAAGGGCAAGCGTGTGCTTTGGGCCAATCTGACGGTCTCCCTGGTGCACAAGAGGGACGGAAATCCCGACTACTTCATCGCGGTGATTGAAGACATCACGGCTCGAAAGCGGATCAAAGCGCAGCGTGATGAAATGATCGAAATCCTTGAGGAGCGAGTCCGTGAGCGGACGGCGGAGTTGGAAAAACTCTCCATGACCGATGCGCTCACTGATGTTGCCAATCGCCGCCGCCTCGATGAGCAAATCGTGCTGGAGTGGGATCGCGCGGTGCGCTCCAATAGGCCTCTCTCAGTCGTCATCATCGACATCGATCACTTCAAGGAGTTGAACGACAGCCTGGGACATGGGCCAGCGGATCGCGCGCTTGTCGCCTTTGCCGCCGAGTTGAAACAGATCGCGCGCCGTCCCGCCGACCTCGTCGCCCGCTACGGCGGCGATGAGTTCGTTCTGGTGCTCGGTGAGACCGGCCCTGAGGGCGCAATGTGCATCGCGCAGCAGATTCAGATGGCGGTCGACCGGCTCGATCTGCCCAATCCGGGTTCCCCCATCTCATCCAAGATGACCATCAGCCAGGGAGTTGCAACTGCGTGGCCGGCAAAGAAAGGATCGAGCAGCGACCTGATGCTCCATGCCGACCGCGCGCTCTACACCGCTAAAGAAGCGGGAAAGAATCGCTTCTCCTGGGTCGCCTGCTCCGAGTCGCCCGTCGAAGGTGCTTAAGAGGGGCGACGTTCCTTCAGATCCCGATCTCTTGGTTCGCGTACCCGCTCAGCTCCACGCAAATTGCGGTATACTGTTTCGTCCAAAGAATAATGTGTCAGATGGGAGCGAACATGAGCGGTTCGGATTGCGAGCAGAATCTTGAACGGTGGGTGGCGAGCAGTGAGCCTGAGGCATGGGTCCGTGAGCATATCGACGGGTGGAATCACGAAGACTGGCTTGCGCTGTTGGCCAGGCTGCACGAGTCGGAATACTGGCCCATGGAGGAAGACTCCGTGGGGTTGCATATTGAAGGATTGCGAGACACTCTCCGCCCGTAAACAGTCGAGCAGCTTTTCGCGTCTGACGAATGCCGTATCGGCGTGCCTTGTGTCAGGGCACGGCTTCAGTTGTGCAGCACACGCAACGAAACAGAGGTTGGGCTATAGGCAGCGTTTGAACAATGCCGTATTGCCCGCTTTGTGTCAGGGCACGACTTTACAGGCTGCGGAAAAACCCGTTCGGGGCTTCCCGAAGCGTCAGGGCACGACTTCAGTCGTGCCAAAATCTAACCGCGCGAGCAGCGCCGATCAATCTCCGCTGTGAGCCGTCAATCTTTGATATGAATCGAGTCGCTGACCACTGAGCGCTTTGTCAGACCGTGTTCTATGTATGCGGCCTGAAAATCACAATTTGATAAACGGTGTTGTCGTGAAACCAGATCAGGATGCCCCGTGATGGCCAGATAAGCTTCATCCCACCGGCACGCCACTCCATCGTTCCGGCATCGCCGTAGATCTTTCGGACTCTGTCCGCCGACATGCCGAACTTTACACCGCTGCCAGTAATGCCTTTGAAGCGTTTCTCGAAGCGAAGTTCGATTGCCTCGTCCTTATCGTTTAACAGGCAATTGAGACCAACCTTGTCCCATCGCATCAAGCGGCCGTAGGAAGACGTGTCGGGAAAGCCGAAGGCATCGATCATGGATTTCATGCTGGTGCCCACGATGAAACGGTCCCAACCCACTCCCTCCTGAATTGTCTGCTGCGTTTTCTGGGCAGAAGCTTGGCCTGTTGGTGTCCAGACGAGCAGAACGATCATGGTGCATAAGTACACCCTGAAAAAGCGGAGCATAGCCTAACCCTTAAATTTGAATTGCAGACATTCTAGGAGCTGGTCGCGGAAAACACAATGCCCGAAGCCCTTCCGCAGGTCGCGGTCCTGTAGTCGCCAATCTGAAAACTGCGCCAACCCCGGCCCGCCTCATCACTGACGTGCGAGCCCCCAATCGTTTACCCTCAAAAAAGTTTCCTACCCGATGACGACAGCCGCCGCTCAAGCCCGCTATCCGCTGACCCAGGGCGTGAACCCGTGGCTGGTGACCGTCTCCGTCATGCTGCCCACCTTTATGGAGGTGCTGGACACAGCCATCGCCTCGGTGGCTCTGCCCTACATCGCCGGGAGCCTTTCTGCCTCAAACTCCGAGGCCACCTGGGTACTGACCAGCTACCTCGTCGCCAACGCCGTCATCTTGCCCGCCTCCAACTGGTTTGCCCGCCGCTGGGGCCGCAAGCGTTTCCTGCTCAGTTGCGTCATCATCTTCACCATCGCTTCGTTCTTCTGCGGAGCGGCGCCTTCTCTCGGCGTAATTCTGCTGGCGCGCGTCATGCAGGGAGCGGGCGGCGGCGCGCTGCAGCCCTTATCGCAGTCGATTTTGCTGGAGAGTTTTCCGGTAGAGAAGCGCTCGATGTCAATGGCAGCTTACGGCCTGGGCATTGTTGTTGCGCCTGTGCTGGGGCCAACGCTAGGCGGCTGGCTGACTGACACGTTTAGCTGGCGTTACGCCTTCTACATCAACATTCCCGTTGGCATTTTGGCGGTGATCCTGATCAGCCGTTTCGTTCACGACCCGCCCTACATCAAGAACGCCAAAGTCGGCCCCTTCGACAACATTGGTTTTGGTCTGCTGATGGTCTGGACCGGCGCTCTGCAAATCGTTCTCGACAAGGGTCAGGAAGACGACTGGTTTGGCGCTATCTGGGTGCGCTGGGCGGTCGCTGCGCTGGTGGTTGCGCTTCTCGGCTGGATCTGGCGCTCATGGACCAACCGTCAGGGCCTGCTCGATCTGCACGTGCTCAAAGACCGCAACTTCCGCACTGGATGCTTCCTGATCGCCATGCTGGGCATGGCCATCTACATCACCATCGCCATTTTGCCTCTCTACTATCAGGAGATCCTCGGTTACACGGCCTTCACCGCCGGTCTTGTGGTAGGCCCACGCGGCATCGGCTCATTTATCGGTTCGCCGGTCGTCGGCTTCCTAGGCTCGCGCATCGATCAGCGCAAGCTGCTCTGTGCGGGATTCGCAGGCTTCGGCATCTGCGCACTGTTTTTCGGCATGGTGAATCTCGACATTGGACCTTACACGCTGCTGATTCCCATTACGCTGACGGGCTTTGCTTTGAGTTTCGTTTTTGTGCCGCTGGCCACCATGGCAACTTCCACCATCCCCCGCGAAGAGATGGGAAACGCCACCGGCCTCTTCAACATGTTGCGCAACATCGGCGGGTCGATTGGAATCTCAATGGCCACGACGGCTCTGATTCGCCGCGCCGCTCTGCACCAGACAGAACTCGGCGCGGGGCTTGGCCCATCGAATATGGTCTTGCAGCAAAAATCGCACGCCATCGCCGGCTACCTCGGGCACCACATAGGCCCGACCAGCGGCGGCCCCGGCTCGATGGGCCTGATCTACGGAATGATGGAGCGTCAATCGGCGCTGATGGCCTATGTGGATGTCTTCCGCTGGACGGCGCTGCTGGCCTTTTTTTGCGCCGCAGCCGCATGGCTCTTCAAAAAACCCGCCAAGCACGCCGCCCCGCCGCCGGGCGTGCATTGAGACGCTTCATGCTATAGTGATTCCGTCCAGGAATGCCATATGAAATCGCGCGTCTTGCTCCTCATTGTGTTCGCCGCTTCACTGCTGTATGCGCAATACCCTGAGAGCACTGCTAGGCCCGACCTGAGCAAATTCACGTCTGCACAACTATCGGCATGCTTTCACAACTTCACAATCTGCGGCACGGACAATGAGACTATCATCGCTGGCGAGTTGGTGGCCCGGCTCCCACATTTTTCCACGAACGAATTAATTATGTGCTTTTCCGAATGGAGGATCTGTGGCGCGGACAGTTTTACTTTGACGGACGAAATCGTACGACGCGGCCATCCAGATTTACTAATCGCACGCTATTGGAAGGAGACTGATAATTCCATCCGCGAAGGAATATTGCAGGTAGTTTCGCACTTTCATTCAGATGACATGACCGACTTCATGCGCAAGGTTCTTGCCGAAAAGAAAGGCGATGATGAGTTTCTCTATTGGCCAGCAAATTACTTGGCAAAGCTATGTGACCCGGACGCCCTTCAATGGTTGAGCTCACGCAAAGGACGCAGTGAGGGTTGTTTGCAATTCGCAGGAACCATTTCAGTCTTCGGAAGGTGTAAGTACCGCCCTGCAGTGCCATATCTCATCAAATACTCAATGAACGACGCCTGCTTGAACATCGTGGACGACGCAGAGACCGATCTCCGATCCCTGTATCCACACAGCCCAAAAGAATTCAAGAGCATCGAGGAAATGCAACAGTACTTTTGCGGTCGTGCCAAACAGGAAGGCTTCAAGATCCATTGCGCCGCGCATTGACCGCAGGGGTTTCTACGCCGCATCCCCAAACACCCTCGCCCCGGCACTCCTCGCCGCGTCCGCGAGTTTGCGATCAAAAGTGGCCA
>CAYVMS010000054.1:0-17052 GCA_964452615.1 uncultured Occallatibacter sp. | reverse complement strand
CCGTGGCCTATTCAAGTAGCTACGGGCAGACGCGAACTTCGCTGGCTGAGATCAATATCACGCCGCTGGTGGACGTGGTGCTGGTGCTGTTGATCATCTTCATGATTAGCGTGCCGGTTTTGCAGTCGGGAATTGAAGTAGCAGTACCGAAGACGCGAACGGTAAAGGAGATCACCGAGCAACGGCTGGTGGTCACCATCGATCGCCAACAGCGTGTCTTTCTCGGCGATCAGCCGGTGAATATTCGCGATCTGGGGCGAAAGCTGCGGCAACCGGGCGCCGACGATGCCAAGAAGGTGATCTATCTTCGCGCCGACGAACGGGTTCCCTTTGGAGCGTTTGCCAGTGTGATGGACGCCGTGAAGCAGGCGGGAATTACCAATATTTCGATTGTGACGCAGCCGCTGGAAACGAAGCCTGCGGGCGGAAACTAGGGTCAAGCAGGACGCTGATCGGGTTCGTTGTATCCCACCCTAGCCGCAAAATCAATGCGCGGCGAGGGTGGGGCACCCAAGCGGAAATCAGGCGAGATTTCTCACGCATACCATGGAGAGTGTTCTGGAAGGCCCAAGCCAATTCGCAACTCGACTGGAGCAGGAGTTGACGCCAGAGCCATTGGTCGCTCCGGCTGCCGGATCGCTGTTGCTGCACGCCGCGCTGGCCGGGAGCATCGTGGCCTATGGCATTCTGGGTGGGCTCTTTCATCACAATGTGTGGGGCAGCTCCGGGAGCGGCGGGGCGATTCAGGTGACGCTGGTGACCCGTGCTGCGCTTCCGTTGCCCAGCGATCAGCCTCCCAACGAGAATGTGCTGTCCACCGAGACGCCGAGCCAGGCTCCGGCAGAGGCCACGCCCAAGGCCAAGCAAGCGATCGACGAGACGGCCATTCCGATCAGCGGGAAGATGACGAAAGCCGAGCAGCAAAACGCGCGCAAGACGCAGTTGCATCAGCCGCAGCCGAAGCAGGAGAACCTGGCGCAGTATGGCGAACAGGCGGGCTCTTCCATTCCACGAGCGGTGCAGCCGCAAGGCTTTACCAGCGGCCAGACAACAGTAAGCGATGGCGACTTTGGTAGCCGTTTTGGCTGGTACGTGGACAATCTCAATCACAAGATGGCCTCGAACTACTACAAGCCCGAGGTTGACCCTCATACTCCGCACGGAGCGAGGGCGTATGTCCAGTTCGCCATTCATCGCGACGGCAGCGCGAGCGGCGTGCAGATGAATCAGTCGAGCGGAAGCTCAACTCTTGACCGCGCCTGCCTGCGTGCGGCACAGCGCGTGGACACCTTCGGTGCGCTACCGGCGCAATACAACCAAAGCGTCATCATGACATCCTATTATTGCGAGTACTAGATTGGACACAACAACGCAATCCGTAGACGTAAAATAGAGTTGCGATTGAGCGCGGCTCTTTGCAGACAGGAGCGACAACACAGGTCAACAGCCTCACTGCATCTGAAGAGTCCGCAAGAATCATCCACGCCCCCAACAGAGGAAGGATTGCGCACGGCATGAAGGCTTATTCTCGGCTTTATCTCCTTTTGCCCATCGTTCTGGCGACTTTTGCAGCGCTGCCCGCGGCGTCCCAGGACTGGATTCACACCGGATCGAATCTTGGCAACGACCGCATCCGCATCGCTGCTGCCGACTTTAAACCGGTCGGGGCCGATCCTCAGACACCCGCATTGAAGGCTGCCTTTGACGTTACGCTGCAAAGCGATTTGGCCAACGCCGGCATCTTCGACCTCGTATCGAAGAGCATGGCGCCTCAAGCCACGCCGGGTTCCCCGCAAGAGATCAATCTTGCGCAGTGGTCTGCTGCTCCGTCCAATGCCGCCATGGTGGCCTTTGGCGCGCTTTCGGTGACGAATGGCCGGCTCGCTGTCTACGGTTGGCTGGAAGACGCCCGCAATATCGTTAGCCCGCAGGTACTGGGCAAGCAATACAACGAACAGGCCAGCGAGGACGAGGCCCGCACAGTTGCGCACAGATTCGCCGATGAGATTATTTTGCGGCTGGGCGGCGGCATCGACGGCATCGCCGAAACGAAGATCTACTTCGTCAGCACGCGCAGCGGCACCAAAGAGATATGGGCCATGGACTACGACGGGCAGAACCAGCATCCAGTGACACACCTGGGCGCCATTTCACTTTCGCCGCGCATCTCACCGGACAACACTCGAATCGCTTTTGCATCCTTGGGCCGCGAAGGATGGGCCATTCGGATGTATTCGCTGGAACTCGGGCGCATGGTGAACTTTTCCGGCGGATCGGCTGGAGGGAGTAACCAATCTCCCGCATGGTCGGGCGATGGAACGAAGATCGCGTTTTCGTCATCACGTTCGGGCGACCCGGAGATATGGGTGGCGGACGCGAGCGGAGGGAATTTGCGCCGGCTGACCAACTTCGTCGGACCCGATGTCTCGCCGACCTGGAATCCACGGACAAATGAGCAGTTGGCCTGGGTGAGCGGCCGTACCGGGCTGCCGCAGATCTACACTATGGATGCGGATGGCTCCAATGTGCAGCGCCTCACCGACGGGGGTTATGCCATCTCGCCTTCATGGTCGCCCAACGGGCAGTTCCTGACCTTCAGTTGGAACCGCAAGTATGGTCCGGGCGCTCCAGGCGGGCAGGACATCTACGTGATGGACATTGCCAGCAAGCGCTGGCTTCAGGTCACGCACGAGTCAGGCAGCAACGACTATCCTTCGTGGGCCCCGGACGGACGGCACATTGTTTTTGAGCGGTCCATGTCGCCACACAGCCATCAAATCTGGTCGATGCTGGCCGACGGCACCGGACAGCGTCAATTGACCCAGACGGGCGAGAACTTCATGCCCAACTGGAGCTGGAAATAGGTTCCGGACTCTGCATAAAGCAAACCCGGCAGAGCGGGGCCATGAATCTTACCGGGCCACTGCACTATCATAGTGTTGATGACAATCAATTTGCGGAAGGAGTAGTTCATTGAATCGAGTGCATCGCTTTCTTTTGCCCCTCGTTGTTTTTGTCGCTTTGACTGCGGTTGCGGGTTGCGGAAAGAAGACTCCGCCGCCTTCGCCCGCCGTAACGGCTCCGCCAGCACTTGCGCCTGCTCCCACGGCGCAGTTGAGTGCAACGCCCGCATTCGTCGCGGCCGGCGACCAGGTTCAACTGAGTTGGCGCACGACCGAAGCTACTACAGTCTCCATCGACGGCATCGGCGACGTACCCACCTCCGGTGTCAAGACCGTCACACCCACGGAGTCGACCAGCTACCATCTCGTGGCTCGCGGCGATGGCGGAAGCGCGGAGGCCACGGCGCGAGTGACGGTGAATGCGCCCCCGGCCGTTGTCGTGCCCACTACCACAATGAGCCCGGAAGAGGAGTTCAAAGGCGCTGTCCAGGATGTCTTCTTCGACTACGACACTTATGACATTCGCGGCGATGCGTTGGCCATTCTCTCTCGCGATGCCTCATACCTCGTAAGCCACCCGAACGTGAAGATCGTCATCGGGGGCTACTGCGACGAGCGCGGCTCCAACGAATATAACCTGGCGCTGGGCCAGAACCGGGCTGACGCCGCCAAGACCAATCTGGTTGCCGCGGGTGTCGCCGCCAACCGCATCCGCGTTGTCAGTTACGGCAAGGAGAAGCCATTCTGTGCCGAGTCGACCGAGGAGTGCTGGCAACAGAACCGCAGAGCTGGATTCACGCTGGACCAGTAACAACACAGTGGGCAGTGGACAGTGAACAGTGGACAGTCGCGTCCGGCTGACCACTGTTCACTGTTGACTGACAACTGTTTCATAGGTGACTAATGAAGAAAGCACACACATTTCGCAATCGTCTTTTCGCGGCGGGATTCTTCGCCATGGTTCTCGTCCTGATGCCCGTGAAGGTGCATGCCGCCTCAAAAGAGATCATCGAACTGCAGACGCAGGTGCAGCAATTGCTTGACATGGTACAGCGACTCCAGTCCACCATGGACTCGCGCTTTGGCGTGCTGCAAAATCTGGCGCAGACGACTGCGGACAACGCAACCCAGATGAGCGCGGCCGTGAACGCTCTACAGCAGAAGATTACCGCGCAGAACGATGCCGTCAGCGGCAAGTTGGACACTGCATCCAGCCAGACGCAGTCGTTAAACGACTCAGTGGACGAGTTGAAGTCGCGCGTAGCAAAGCTGGATAAGTCGATTCAGGATTTGCAGACGCAGTTGCAGAATATCCAGAGCCCGCCGCCCGCCGGAGCGCCGGCGGGAGTTGCCCCGGCTCCGAACGACAATGCTCCGGTAGCGGTTCCCTCGGCCGCCGTAGCTCCTTCCGCCATTCAAACGCCGCCGCTCAAAGAGACATTCCAGGCTGGAGTGCGCGACTATAACGCTGCAAAGTATGAAGTCGCGGCTGGTGAGTTTCAGGACGTGCTGCACTTCTATCCAATGGACGATCTGGCCGGTTCAGCGCACTTCTATTTGGGCGAGATCGACCTCAAGCACAACAAGCTCTCAGACGCGGTGAAAGACTATAACGCCGTTCTGGAAGGCTTCCCCGGCAACTCGAAGGCTCCGGCAGCGCAATTGCGCAAAGGAATCGCTCTCTTGCAAATGGGCAGGAAGGACTCAGGGATCCACGAGCTGCGCCTGCTCATCCAGCGCCATCCGCAGACCCCTGAAGCAGCCCAGGCTCGCACCAAATTGACCGCATTGGGCGCAAAGCCTGCTGCGACACACTCGGCTGGCACTGATCAGCAATAAGTCCAGACCATTTTCACTGTTAGTGTAGTGAGGGATCGAGGTATCCCACCCTAGCCGCAAAGACAAAGACGCGGCGAGGGTGGGGCACCCAGACCTTATAAGATCAGTGAAAATGCAATATCGCTCAGTACCGACAGAAAAGCCCCGCAATAGCGGGGCTTTTCTGTCGGTACTGGTTCACGAACGGCGGTTATTTCAGAGTGGCCATCAGAGCATCGAGCGCCGACTTGGGCGGCCGGGTGAGCGACTCCGGCAGTGTGGCCAGAGGCTCATCCACCACGTTGAGCTGGTCGATGAAAGTCGGCTTCTCTGTGTCGATGTAGAAGACGCCGGTCAGGATCTCGTCCTTTTCATGCGCTTCCATGAGAGTGCGGACAGCATTAGCCTTATCGGTGGGGTCGTAGTCTTCGAGCAGCTTGCGCAGACGCAGATTCGAGCCGTCGTGCATCTCCACCTCGTAGATCTGGCCCGAGTCGTAATCGACCTCGATCTCATCGAAGCTTGCCACAAAGCCGATCTCGTTGATGGGCTCGTCGTTCTCCTGCATGAACTTGTAGCTCTTGGTAGAGCCTTCGTGGTCGTTGAAGGTGACGCAAGGGCTGATGACGTCAAGCAGCACAGTTCCCTTGTGGGCGATGGCGGCCTTGAGCATCGAGAGCAACTGCTTTTTGTCTCCAGAGAACGACCGAGCCACAAACGTCGCACCCAGTTGGATTGCCAAGGCGCAAGTGTCGATGGGGGGCAAATCGTTGACGACTCCTGTCTTGAGCTTGGAGCCCAAGTCTGCGGTGGCGGAAAATTGGCCTTTGGTCAGTCCGTAGACGCCGTTGTTCTCGATGATGTAAATCATCGGCAGGTTGCGGCGCATGAGGTGAACGAACTGGCCCATACCGATCGAAGCGCTGTCGCCGTCGCCTGAGACGCCAATGGTCGTCATGGTGTGGTTGGCCAGGATGGCGCCAGTCGAGATGGCAGGCATGCGCCCGTGCACGCCGTTGAAGCTGTGCGAACGGCTCATGAAGTAGGCCGGAGTCTTGGAAGAGCAGCCGATGCCGCTCATCTTCATCACGCGCTCAGGCTCAACGCCCATCTCGAACATGGCGTCGACGATGCGTTCGGAGATCGCATTGTGGCCGCAGCCGGCGCAGAGCGTGCTCTTGCCGCCGCGATAATCGATCATCGGAAGGCCGATGTGGTTCACTTTAGGGGCTGGGGCAGCGGTTGCCATTTAGAGGCCCTCCTTGACTGCAAATTGTTCCGTGATGGATTCGGCATCCACCGGCAATCCGTTGTAGTGGAGAATGCTGCGCAGCTTGGTCACCTGATCGGCGGGCAGGTCGAGTTTGAGCAGGCTTGCTAACTGCGCGTCGCGATTCTGTTCGACAACATAGACGCGCTGGTGGGCTGCGACGAAGTCGTGAACCGAGTGAGTGAAGGGCCATGCGCGGAGGCGCAAATAATCGGGCTCCTGACCATAGCGCTGCTTGATCTGATCGAGGCTCTCAAGGAGCGCACAATCGGTCGAGCCGTAGGCCAGGAAGCCGATCTTTGAGCCGGCATCTCTGACGGCAACCGGAGCCGGCACCATCTCACGAGCCTTTTCAAACTTGAGCGCGAGCCTGTCCATCAACGCCTGATACTCATCGGGGTCTTCGGTGTAGAGGGCCGCATCATTGTGTCCCGAGCCTCGGGTGAAGTAGGCGGCCTTGGGGTGGAGCGTTCCGGGCAGAGTTCGCCAGCCGATGGCGTCGCCGTCCACATTGCGGTAGCGGGCAAAGCTGCCCAGGCGATTCAGATCGTCGGCGGTGAGCACTTTTCCGCGGTCGAGGGGCTTTTCCGGATAATCGAAGGGCTCCGAGATCCAGTTGTTCATGCCCAGATCGAGATCGGTGAGGACAAAAACCGGAGTCTGCATCCTTTCGGCGAGATCGAAAGACGCCTGAGTGAACTCAAAGCATTCCTTTACCGAACCGGGAAGCAGAATTGGGTGCTTGGTATCGCCGTGCGAAAGAAAGGCCGCCGAGAGCAGATCGGCTTGCTGGGTGCGCGTCGGCATTCCAGTGGAGGGTCCGCTGCGCTGCACGACGATGATCACGCCGGGAATCTCAGCGAAGTAGCCCAGGCCGGAAAACTCGGCCATCAGCGACATTCCGGGGCCGGAGGTCGAGGTCATAGAACGCGCGCCCGCCCAGCCCGCGCCCAGCACCATGCCGATGGCGGCCAGCTCGTCCTCGGCCTGCACCACGGCAAAGGTAGCCTTGCCGTCTGGAGTAACGCGCAACTTCTTGAGCAGATCGGTGGTCGCCTCGATTACCGAGGTCGAGGGCGTAATCGGATACCACGCAACTACTGTCACTCCAGCAAAGACCGCGCCCATGCCGCAGGCCGCGTTGCCGTCGATGACGATCTTGCCAGCGGTTCCATTCATCTTTTCGATGAAGTACGGATCGAGCTTGGTCAGATTCTGCTGGGCATAGTCGAAGCCGGCTTTGGCCGCGCCGAAGTTCAGCTCGAAGACCTTCTGCTTCTTGGCGAACTGGCGGCGCATGCCGCCCTCAACCACATCGAGATCGATGGCAAGAATCTGCGCAACCACGCCGACGTAGACCATATTCCTGACCAGCTTGCGCAGCTTGGCCTCAGGGCAGATCGATGCCGTGATCTTGTCGAAGGGTACCGGGTAGAAAGACACGTCTTCGCGCACCTGATCGAGATTCAGAGTCTTGTTGAGGCTCTCCTCGTAGATCGCGACGCCGCCGGCAGGCAAGGCCCGCACATCTGCCAAAGCGGTCTCAGGATTGAGCGCGACCAGGATCTCAGAGTCGCGTTTACGTGCGACATATCCGTGTTTGCTGGCGCGGATCAGGAACCAGGTCGGTTGTCCGGCGATGTTAGAGGGGAAGAGGTTCTTTCCGCTGACCGGAACGCCCATTCCGAAGATGCTCTTCAGCAGGACGCTATTGGCGGATTGCGAGCCGGAGCCGTTCACCGTTGCTACGTTGATGCTGAAATCGTTAATTACGCGCTGCTGCGTGCTCAGTGCGCCCTCAAGCTGACCGAGGGCCAGGTCTCCTGTCGCCATCTGGCCGGATTCCCTTCCTGTTCGTTATGGAGCGAGTTTGTCTCCCGCTCAGATGTGATTATAGTCACATTTCGAGAACTTCGTCCCTGCTCTAGTTCTGTAGGTAGCAACGCCAAGTCCCACTAGATGGGATAAATTCGCGCCTCTACCGGATTTGGCACGAATTGCGACCATAGACCGGAGGAGTGCGCTCTCAGTGGGCTCTTGGGTGGGTGCGGTCGTAGACGACTGACAATTGCGCGGTGGTGAGCTGGGTGTAGCGCTGGGTGGTGGAGAGGCGTTCGTGGCCAAGGAGCTCCTGAATAGCACGGAGGTCCGCGCCCTCTTCGAGCAAATGCGTCCCGAAGGCGTGACGCAGGGTGTGGGGGTGCACGTCGGCTGAGAGTCCGCGCAAGATGGCAATGCGCTTGACGATGCGGGCAACGCTACGCGTGGTGAGGCGAGCCTCGATGCCCGGCTTGCCCAGTCCGCGAAGTTGCAGATTAAGAAAGAGCGCGTGGGTTACAAATCCCTGGCCTTCAGAGGCAACTGAGAGGCGCGCAGAGCGCTCGGCCATATAGGCACGGATCGCTGCAGCCGCCGCGTCGCCGAGAGGGACGTAGCGCTCCTTCTGCCCCTTGCCGTGAATCAGGATGGCCTCATTGGCCCAATGAATGTCGTCGAGGTTGAGACCGGTAAGCTCTGCGTTGCGGATGCCGCAGCCGTACAACAGCTCCAGAATCGCGGTGTCCCGGGTGGGCCAACTGGCGGCGTCTGAGCGAACCGAGTCTACAACGCGGTTCATCTGCTCGATGGAGGGTACACGCGGCAAATGTTTGGGCAGTTTGGGCGTGGCCACCAACGAAGCGGCATTCAGTTCGAGGTGGCCGGTGCGCGCCAGCCACTTGAACCAACTGCGAATAGCCGCGAGAGCTCGCGCGGTGGAGGCTTTGGAGAGGCCACGGTCATAGAGCGTGCCGAGGTAGGCGCGAATCTGCGTGTGTTCGATACTCTCTGGGCTTTGATCTCTTCCGTATTGCCCGGCTATCCAGGCGACGAAGGCGTCAAGCTCACGGTGATAGGCGCGGAGGGTGTGAGCCGATGCGCCTCGCTCGTTGGCAAGGACGCGTAGATAGTCGGCTACCAGGGGTTCGAGTGGAATAGGCGGGATGGGAGCAGCAGAGGCGGTCATTCTGGCTCCTTCGCCGCGCCGGGGACTGGCACGGCTCTTGGAACAAGATGGAGACCACGGCGCGCGGAAGCTCCGGGGATCGGAAGCTCGACGGGCTCGGTAACCTGCCGGGTTGCGCGAGGATGGTGTTTGCGATGCACTGCTTTCAGGCGGTTGAGCGCAAGGTGCGTGTAGACCTGCGTGGTGGAGATGTCGGCGTGACCGAGAAGTAACTGGACGCTGCGCAAGTCCGCGCCGTGTTCGACCATGTGCGTGGCGCAACTGTGGCGCATGCGGTGCGGGCTGGCGGATGTGTCGGCCATCTTGACGACATGCCAGACCCATTGGCGGGTGAGCGGCATGCCGCGCAGCGAGAGAAAGAGTCTTGTGCCGCCTTGACGTGAACTTTCCTGGCGCGCTGAGCTCGAGCTCTTCCGCTTGGAGTTGGCTGAGCTGATGCGCGCCAAGTGCGGCCTGCCCATATTCAGATAGGCTTCCAGAGCTTCAAGGGCGGAGCGGCCCAACGGAACGATGCGCTCCTTGTCGCCCTTGCCGCGCACTTGCACGCGGCCGAGGTCGAGCGCCAGGTCTCCGGTGGAGAGATCCGTCACTTCAGAGACACGCAGACCGCCTGCGTAGAGCAGTTCTAGAATCGCCCGGTCGCGCAGTTCCGTGGCGCGGGCCTGAGGATGCTCGGCTGCCATGCCGGCCCGCTCAAGCATCTCCGCGACCTCGGGCTCGGCCAGCGACTTGGGCAGCACTTTCCAGGCCTTGGGCGACTCGATGTTGACGGTGGGGTCGTGATGGATGCGGCGGTCCAGCAGCAGCCACTTGTAAAAGCCGCGCAGGCAGCTCAACTTGCGGGCGATGGAACGCTGGTCAATGCCGTGATCGCGGAGATTTTCAAGGAAGGCCGAGACGTCCTGCTGCACTGCTGTCAAGAGGACACCGTGCCGGCACTCGATAAACTCGGCGAAGGTGTTCAGATCGCTGTCGTATGCCTCGCAGGTGAGGGGACGAAGCCCTTTCTCCACGCGCAAATAGGCTTGGTAGTCTTTCAATAGCGATAGATTGCGCGCAGTTTCCACAGTTTTTATTATCCGCGTCTGGAGATGCTTCCGCCGCTCTTACACGCGCTGCTGAACCTCGTTCATCAAGGACTCAAACTCTACAACAGCGAGTCTCTGCGCGCGGGTTCCGTCATGCTCCAGATCGAGTTCTCCACCATTGAAATGGCAGACCCCAGGCCCGGCAGAGTATAACGACGGAATGGGGGCCATGGCGCCAGTCGAGATCGATATGTGGCTCCGCGAAGGCGGCTATGTGGTCACGGCAAGCGACCGCGCCGCTCGCGCCCTTGCAGCTCAGTTCCACCGCAGACGCAGGGCCGACGGGTTAAGCGCGTGGCCCGCGCCCAACGTAATGGATTGGAAGAGCTTTGCCCGCATGGCTTGGGAGCAACGGAGCAAAGATGCGCGGCTGCTACTCAACTCCGTGCAGGAGCAGAAGCTCTGGGTTGAGATTGCCGGGAAAGGGCCTTCGCTAGCCACGGTCCTTGAAGATCCGCGTCATCGCCTGGCAGCGCTGGCAATGGAGGCTCACGAGTTACTCTGCTCTTACGCTCCGCGCTTCCTGCGACCAGCAGCACGGGCCAACTGGCAGCAGGACGCGGCAGTGTTTAGCGGATGGCTTGCGGCCTTTGAAGAGCTTTGCCGCGCTGAGAACCTGCTGAGTCCCAGCCGTTTGCCGTATGAGCTGATTCCGCTGCTGAATGCAGACTCGGCGAATCGCACACCGCTGCTACTCGCAGGTTTCGACCGTGTCCTTCCCGTTCAGCGCAGCTTATTCGACGCCTGGGGCGAATGGAGCGAAGCCGCTTTGGGCGAGCAGACGAAGGAAGTACATTTCCATGCTGCCGCCGACGCGCAGGCAGAGATAGAGGCTTGCACGATCTGGTGCGGCCTGCAACTTGCCGCCAACCCGAAGACCCGCCTGCTGGTTGTTGACCAAGCAGCCAGTTCGCGCCGCGGCGAAATCGAGCGCGCGTTTCTTCGCCATACCGGCCCGGTATTTGAGTTTTCTTTGGGAATTCCTCTCAGCCAGGTTGCACTGGCGCGGGCTGCGCACCTCTTGCTGCGTTGGCTCGACGGTACTCTGAACGAGCAGGATCTCGACTGGCTGTTCTCTACGGGGCACATCGGGGCTACTGCGCAGGAGTCCGCGGCGCTGCAATGGTTTATGCGCGCTCTGCGCCAGCGCGGCTTGGAACGAACGCAATGGTCGCTGACAGTCTTTGTCGGCCAGCGCTACGGTGCCGAATACCTGCCGAGTGCATGGACCGAGCGCATCACGCGAGCCCAACGCCACCTTGCAGATGCCGCACGCCGCCCGCAAAGCCCGCTTGAGTGGGCGGAGCTAATTCCACGGCTACTGGAGGAGCTTCAATTTGCCAGCGCTCGCCCGCTTTCAAGCGCTGAGTATCAGGCGCTTCGCCGCTGGCAGCAGACCGTGGATCGTTGCGGCTCTCTGGGCTTCGATGGCCGCCGGATCGGCTGGAAGGATTTCCTCGCACAACTGGGCCGCACACTGGACGAGACACTCTTCGCTCCGGAGTCGCGCGACGCGCCCATCCAAATCGCAGGTCCCGCCGAGTCGGCCGGATTGACCGCCGATGCGGTCTGGTTTCTGGGAGCAGATGAGGACGCCTGGCCAGCCAGCGGAGCTACGCATCCGCTATTGCCCCTCGACGTGCAGCGCGAAGCGGGAATGCCGCACGCGACTCCGCAGCTCGATTGGGAGCTCGCCGGATCGATCACCAACCGGCTACTGGCGTCGGCAAGCGAGATTCACTTCAGTTATGCGAGACAAAACAACCAAGCCGAGGCACGCCCTTCGCGGCTCGTAGAGCAGCTTGCCGGAGAGGCGCATGAGTTGCCGCCGGAGTTGATTGCTCCCGCAGCAGACGCGCCGTGCACAGTTTGGTTCGAGGATCTCAGCCGGATTCCCTTCCCTCCCGGCAAAGTCGACGGCGGGGCTGCTGTGCTGACTGCGCAGTCGCAGTGCCCCTTCAAGGCTTTTGCCACGGCGCGGCTTGGAGCGGTGGGTTGGAAGCCGGCAGAGGCTGGGTTGACCCCCTCGCAGCGCGGCAACCTGCTTCACAAGGTGCTTCATGCCGTTTGGGCCGGGCCGCCGGAAGGTCTTCGCAGCCATGCTGAACTGCTGAGTCTGAGTGACCGGGAGGCATTTGTCGGCGGGCTGGTTCAGCTCGTGCTCTCGCGGGAGCTTCGGCCGCACCTTCGCGAGGTGATGCCTCGCCGCTACCTGGAACTGGAAGCGCTGCGGCTGACAGGCCTGGTGACCGAGTGGCTGGAATACGAGGCTACGCGCGTTGCATTCGATGTGGCTGAGACCGAGGCTGATCGCACCGTCCATCTTGCTGGACTTACCATCGATCTCCGCCTTGACCGGATCGACCGGCTCAATGACGGCTCGCTGCTGGTGATCGACTACAAATCAGGCCGCGTCTCGCCGAGCTTGTGGGATCTGCCCCGCCCAGACGATGTGCAACTACCGCTCTATGCCGGTTTCGCAATCGACCGCGAGAGGGAGACGCTGGGCGGGCTGGTCTTTGCCAAGGTGCGGTCAGGAGAACTGGCTTTTACCGGGCGGGTCGGCGACGCCACGGCGACGCTCTTCCCCGGTCTGAGAGGGACCAGTCCACTGGTCAGAGATCCATTCACAGCCGAGCAGCTACTCGGCTGGCGCGACTGCATCGAGCAGCTTGCAAGAGACTTCATCAACGGAAGGGCCGAGGTGAACCCGCGCGAATTACCCAAGACCTGTGAGCGCTGCGAATTACAGGTACTGTGCCGCATTCAGGAACATCAGGGGCTGATTGAGCGCGAAGACGAGTCGGAGAAAGACGGAGCCGAGAATGAGTAAAACCACGACGCGGCCCACCCCTCCCGATCAGACCGAGCGGCAACGCGCGCTTGATCCCTGCAGGTCGATTCTCGTGCAGGCGCCGGCCGGCTCGGGCAAGACCGATCTGCTGACCCGGCGTTTTTTGCGGCTGCTAAGCGAAGTCGAGGAGCCTGGCCAGGTTGTTGCGATCACCTTTACCAACACAGCAGCCGCGGAGATGCGGCATCGCATCCTGGGCGAGCTGGAAAAGGCTGCTCGCAGTTCCCTTCCCGCTGACGCTCCAGAAGCGGACGAGTTCTCGATGGAGACGCTGGCGCGTCGCGCGCTGCAGCACTCAGAAGATCTCGGTTGGAAACTGTTGGATCAGCCCGGTCAGCTTCGCGTCCGCACCATCGATTCGTTCTGCCGGGAGCTGGCGCTGCAGCAGCCGCTGCTTTCGGGATTCGGTGGCGGCCTCGATATCGCCGAGCAGCCTGACGCGCTTTATCGCCGGGCGGCTCGCGAGACACTCAAGAAGATCGATCAAACTGGCTCGTCGCTTGGCGCGGCCATCGAGAACTTGCTAATGTGGCGCGACAACGGCTGGCAGGAGATGGAAGAGTTGCTGGTCGAGATGCTGAGAAGCCGCGACCGCTGGATGCACGACTTTGTCCTGGAGCGCGAGCCTGCTTGGGATGCGCTGCGTGAGCGGCTGGAGCGGCCCTTTGCGAAGGCTGTGCGAGAGGCGCTGGTAGAGTTGTGCGGGATTTTCGATCAACTTCCAGGCGCGCTAGTAGAGTCGCTTGAGCTGGCGCGGTTTGCCTGCGAACAGAGTGGCGGCCTGCTTCATCGGGAACTGGCCGAGCTGGTCGATTTTCCTGTCGCTCCGTTCACGGGAAGCGCCGATCTTGAGGAGGCTCGTCAGGCTTATGTTAATTTCGCCGCGCTGCTGCTCACGAATGATGGCGGCTTCCGCAAGCAGGTAGATAAGAGGCTTGGCTTCCCTGCCGACCGCAAACGCGAGAAGGCTCGTGTCATTGAGTTGATCGCCACGCTCGCAGCCGTTTCCGGCTTGGAAACTGCACTCGCCGCTGTTCGCGCCTTGCCGCCAGCTCGCTACAGCGAGGAAGACTGGGAGATTGTGAAGGCTTGCTTCACGTTGCTGCGCCAAGCGGCAGGCGAGTTAAGAATCGCCTTTGCCGAGGCCGGACGAGTGGATTACACCGAGGTCGCGCAGATCGCCCAGCGCTTTCTCAAAGGCGAAGACGGCCTGCCCACAGACGCAGCGATCACGGTTTCGGACGGCATACGCCACCTACTGGTCGACGAATTTCAGGACACGAGCCGCCGCCAGCATCAGTTGCTTTCAAGCCTCATCGCGGCTTGGCCGGAGCGCGAGGGACGCACTTGCTTTGTGGTCGGCGACCCGATGCAGTCAATCTACTTCTTCCGCGAGGCCGACGCAGAATTGTTTTCCAGAGTCAAAACAGCCGGTCTGGAGGTCGCTCAAGAGGAGCCGCTGCCATTCGACTTCGTTCCTCTCACGGCGAACTTCCGCACCGAACCCAAGTTGGTTGAACGGCTCAATCGGGACTTTGAAAAGATCTTCGAGATTAACGACGGTAGCGGCGTGACGTTCTCTTCCGCCCAACCAGCTCGAGACGAGAAGCCCTATTTAAGGCCACGCTTCAAACTCCATCTGGAATTTGTCCCGCAGTCAGGACGCAGCCAATTAACCGAGCCCGAAGATGAAGCAGGCGTTGCGCGCGAAGATCAGATCGCGGAAATGGTCAATCTGATTTGCAGCTATCAAAGCTCCGTTGAACAAGCCCGCGCGTGTGGAGAGGAATTCCGCATCGCTGTTCTGGGCCGCGCGAAGGCTCACCTTGTCCCCATTGCCGCGGCCTTGCGCGAGGCGGGGATTCCCTTTCGCGCCGTGGAACTTGAATCGCTGGCTGCCCGCCCCGAGGTGCTGGATGCGCTGGCGCTTGCTCGCGCACTGCTCAATCCTCAAGATCGCGTGGCATGGCTTGGAGTGTTGCGCGCTCCGTGGTGCGGCCTTTCGCTCGAAGACTTGCACACAATTGCCGGCAACGCCGAGCCGTTCAGCCGTCCCGTACCGGAGTTGCTGACTGAGCGGCTCCCATTGCTGAGTGAAGCGGGCCGTCCAGCCGTTGAGCACGTGCTGCATGCGCTGGCCGCATCGTGCGCCCTCCGTTCGACCCGACCGACGGCATCGCTTGGAACGTGGCTCGAAGAGGTCTGGCTGCGCCTGAGAGGGGCAGCCTGTGTTGACTCAACTGCCCAAGCCAACCTGAAGCTGCTCTGGAGTTGCCTGGACCACTTGCCTGACGGCGAACCAGACCTGCTCGGCTCAGGAGTGGATGCAGCGCTCGACAAGGTCACGGCGCTGCCCGACTCGAATGCGAGTAGCGACTATGGCGTGCAGTTGATGACGATCCATAAGTCCAAGGGACTGGAGTTCGAGGTGGTGATTGTCCCCGAGTTGCAAAGCCGCATCAGGAACGGCAGTCAAAGAATGCTCTCGTGGCTGGAACGCGGTCTCGCAGAGCCGGACGAATCGGGAGAGATCACCGAGTTTCTGATTGCGCCCTTCCAGCGCAAAGGCAAGGACCGCGGGGATGCAAAGGCCTGGGTCGATCGCGTCTATCGGGAGCGCGAACGACAAGAGAACCGGCGCATTCTCTACGTGGCCGCCACACGCGCACGGGAAGAGTTGCACGTTTTCGCGCGCCCCGCCTGCAAGACGGAGGAAGACGGAAGCTTGAGCCTCGTTGAACCCGCGAATAGCCTCCTGGCCACTGCATGGCCCGCACTAGAAGAAGAGATTCGGGCGAGCTTTGATCAATGGAAGGCCGCGAAAACTACATCGGGGCTCCGTGAAGAAAATGAGATTGAATCGATAGCAGCCTCCGGCGAGAGCAATCTGCTAGTGATGCCTTCTCAGTTCCGCCCTACGCTGCTGCGTCGTTTGCCGCCGGATTATTTGACGGACACCGAGATTTTAGAGTCGAGAATTAGGGCAGCAGCGGAATCGGCGGTCGTCGGAATAGGGAGTGGTTCCGCGCCGCTCTTTCCACGGCACGAGGGCGGGTTGCTCTCGCGCGCTCTAGGCACGGCCGTTCACAGGCTGCTCGAAGAGCTGACGCGTTTGCGCACAGGGCTGGAATGGGATGCCGCCCGTTCGGCATTGGGGGGCATTGAAGGCCACATCGCCGCAAAGCTTCGCGCAGTCGGCCTGGACCAGCCAATGGCCAGGCAGATAGCAGCCGAGGCGCTTCAGTTGGCGCTCAAAGCATCCTTTGATCCTACTGGCGCGTGGGTTCTCTCGGCCCATGCTAACGCAGCCAGTGAAGAGAGCTGGGCTGGGGTCGTCAACGGCGGTCTGCGAACAGTGCGTGTGGACCGCGTCTTCAGGGCTGGTCCGACGCCCGGCACAGAACGCGGAGATTGCTGGTGGATCATCGACTACAAGACCGCGCACGCTGACGACGTTGACCCTGCCCAGGCTATGCCGGCGCTTCGAGAGGTCTTTGCGCCGCAGGTGGAAGCCTATGGCCAACTGCTGCGCAACCTGCATGGCGCGGAGGCTTGTGTCTTCGCCGGTCTCTACTATCCGCGTATGCAGATGCTTGACTGGTGGGAGCTATAGACCGCAATTCCGCATGGGATCAAGTGACCGGATCGCCTTCCAACCGGCTGCACTTCCATGGAGATTTCGGTCCCCAAAACCTCCCATAACACGGCGAGCCTCGAAGCCTCTTTGCGCTCGCGCAATATAAGTTTTTTGAAATCAAAAGATTCCTTGCGCGCAAAAGACACTTCGGGTTGTACAATCTCCACGAGGAGACCCATGGCCGGAGATATGCAACTTACGTGCAGCGATTGCGGGCAGGACTTCACCTTCACCGCTGCTGATCAGACGTTCTTTCAGGAACGTGGTTATTCGACCCCAAAGCGTTGCAAGAATTGCCGTCAGGCAAAGAAGAACGATCAGGGGGGGTCCGGCTACCGTTCGGCTCCGGCACAGGGTACACCTGTGATTTGTTCGGGTTGCGGCCAGCCTACAACAGTGCCTTTTGAACCGCGTGGTGATCGTCCGGTCTTTTGCCGGGATTGCTACCAGGCTCGCAAGGGCAGCGGCGGCGGCGGCG
>CAYVMS010000053.1:0-17169 GCA_964452615.1 uncultured Occallatibacter sp. | reverse complement strand
GGCCGGTGCCTGCTGGCCGCAGTGGTGAGCGGCGCGGCGGTTGGGGTGATCTTCCGTTGGCTGGGAGGTGCGTTGCACAGTGCAATTCCGGGCCACATCCAATGGATAGACCTGGCCGTGCTCATGGCGGGGACAGTTCTCTGGCTAGCAATCGTCAAATGGGTGCTGGAAAAGAGCGGATCGGCGCTGCCCAGGGTCGCCATGAAGCGGCTGGGGCTGACGTAGGGGATTTCGCGATCCACAACCGCAGATCGTGTCTTTCGGAAGGTCCGGTGAACCGCATCTCTGCACAAAAAAACACAAGCGCCCTTTCGCTGCGCAAGGGCGCTTGTGTTGGAGTGAGGGTTGAATTAGTGCTACGCCTGAACCGCTTTGGCCGCTTCCGGTGCTGCTGCTGCGGGCTTGGCGTCGGCCTTGCGAATGTCGATGCCGCCCTTGAAGAATGCGCCATCCTCGATGCTGATGCGCGCCGCAGCCACGTCGCCGGTCAGTGCGCCCTCGGCACGGATGTCGACCCGGTCAGTGGCAGAGACATTGCCGCGCACCTTGCCCAGGATCACAATCTCGCGGGCGTTGACGCTGGCCGTGACCTGTCCGTTGCGGCCCACCGTGACGCGGTTTCCGGGTAGGTTGATGCTGCCCTCGACCTTGCCGTCGATGAATAGCGATTCAGAGCCAGTGATCTCACCCTTGATGGTGAGACCTTTGCCAATTGTGGCCTGGTCTCCGGCTGAAACCGGGGCGCGGTTGACGGGCTCAGGGGCTGGTGCGGGCGGCAGAGGGCGGGCGGGTTCAGGAGTGGTGTTGGGAGTGGCGGGGCCGGTTTGGGTGGGTTTCCACATAGCGCTCACGGAAATTCCTTTTCTGTCCTGATAGGACTGGGCTTTCCAAGGCAGGGGGCCATTGCCGTGGGCCCAAAAAATGGATGTATGGTTTGCCGGGCTTTTCGCCCATGGCAACCCTCGCGCGGCCACAAATAGGATGTTATCTCTTTGCGGTCCGCTTGAAAAATTGCGTTGGCGCTATTCTAAGCCCGCTGGCCTTGGATTGGCGAGAGCGGCAGCCGAGGATGATGAGCAGGAGCCATATCAGTCAACAAGAAAGGGTCGGATCGATGGGGAAGACTGCGATTGGGCGGAACAAGGTGACCCGCCGAAGAGAGATTGCGTTCTTGAGGTGTTCGAACGAGGCGGGCAGTATGCCCTACTCTTAAGCTATGACTGATAAGGAACTGCTGACGAGGATCGCTCGTTCTGCCGGCGGGAAAGCCGGGTACAAGCAATTGGTGCGTGAACTGAGCCTCAGCGGCGGGCGGGAGCGGCGTTTGCTGCTCGAACAGCTCGCCCGGCTGACCGTGCGCGGCCAATTGATGAAACTGGACCGCGAGCACTGGAGCATCCCCCGCCTGCTTGGCGCAGGCGGCACGCGCGACAATCTGGCCGCCGGACGCCTCGATCTGCATCGAGACGGCTACGGTTTCGTGCGGCCGAATCCTCGGCAGGCGAACCAGACGACCGCTCCCGTGGAAGACATCTTCATTCCCCCCAACGAGATCAACGGCGCCATGCAGGGCGACCAGGTGCTGGTCGAGGTCGAGCCGCCCAAGGCCGATGGACGCCGCATGGGCCGCATCGTCCGCGTGCTGGAGCGGCGCAACCCTACAGTCGTTGGCATCTTTCACTATTTCCGTTCAGACCGCGCAACCGGGAACACTGTCGTGCCTTTCGATGAGCGCATGACGCAACACATTCTCATTCCAGATGGGCAGGAAATTCCCAAAGCCAGCGAAGCCGCCACGCCGCATCGCGTCCTGGGCTCTGAAGCCGCCTCGACCGCAAGTCACAACGATCTGGAAGGTCTAGTCGTCGATGTGGAGATCACTAGTTGGCCGACGCCTACGCGGCCGCCGATGGGCCGGGTGATCGAGGTGCTCGGCGATCCAGATGATTTTGGCGTGGACGTCGAAATGATGATCCGCAAGCACCAGTTGCCGCGGGTCTTTCCCGACAATGTGCTGGCCGAGGCACGCGCCGTCGCGCACCTTGACGAAGAAGAAATCGCCAGCCGCCGCGATTTTCGCTCGCTGCCCATCGTCACCATTGATGGCGAAACAGCACGGGATTTTGACGATGCGGTGTTAGTTACCGAGCTCGCGGACGGCGGCTATGAGTTGCAAGTCCACATTGCCGATGTGGCGGAATACGTGCGCGCCGCAACCGACCTCGACCTGGAGGCGCGGCTGAGAGGAACCAGCGTTTACTTTCCCGATCGCGCCATACCGATGCTGCCGCAGGAGCTTTCCACAAATATATGCAGCCTGCGCCCCGGCGAAGACCGGCTGGTTCTGAGTTGCCTGATGCAACTCAACCCCAATGGTCGCATCGAGAGCTATGAGATTGTCGAGGGTGTCATTCGCTCGGCGGCGCGGATGACCTACACCGATGTCCATGCGATTTTGGAAGGGGATACCGAGACGCGGGCGCGCTATGCGGCTCTGGTTCCAGGCTTTGAGTTGATGAGGAAACTGGCCGGCCTGATGAACAAGCGCCGCGAAGAGCGTGGCTCGATCGACTTCGATCTGCCCGAGCCAGTGATCGAATTCGACGAGCAGGGACAGATGCGCGGTGTCACCAAGTCCGAGCGCACCTGGGCCAACCGGCTCATCGAGGAGTTCATGCTGGCCGCCAACGAGTGCGTTGCCACATGGCTCGAAGACTTGGAAGTGCCCTCGCTCTATCGTATTCACGAGAAGCCGGAGCCGCGCCGAGTGGTCCAGTTTGAAGAGCTGGCAGCCAGCTTCGGCTATTCGCTCGGCCTCGGCGCGCTGCCGGTCAAGCGAATTGTGACCCGCGGCGACCGTCGCGACGCGCAACGCACGGGACGGAGCGCGAGAGCGCATGAGGTGCCCGAAGATATTCCCGTCACTCCTCGCATGTATCAGAAACTAGCGGCGAAGATTGAGGGCAAGCCGGAAGAGAGGATTCTCAGTTATCTAATGTTGCGTTCGCTCAAGCAGGCGCGTTACTCCGAGATCAACGAAGGTCATTTTGCGCTGGCCGCGCCCACCTACACGCATTTCACCTCGCCGATTCGCCGCTACCCTGACTTGATTGTTCATCGCATTACCAAAACCCTGCTCGCGGAAGGCGTACGCGGCGAAGGCGCTGTGGCCGAGGGGCGGCACAGCTCGCCTTGGACTCATCCGAATGAGGGGTTGGCTGGAATCGTAATTCACCGGGCAAAGAAGCAGAGTTCTGGATATGCTGGCGAACCGCCCATTCCTGAAGCCGAGCTGGCTCAGATAGCCGAGGAGACCAGCCAGACCGAGCGCCGCGCAGCCGAGGCCGAACGCGAACTGGTCGAGTGGAAGAAGGTGCGCTTCATGGAGAACCGCGTCGGCGAAGAGTTTGCCGCGCTGGTGCTCAACCCAGCCAAGTACGGCCTCTTCGTCGAGCTGACCGATCTGTTTGTTGAGGGGCTGGTCCCCATCGATTCGCTGCGGGACGACCGCTACACGTGGCGGGAGAACACACACGAAATCATTGGCGAACGTAACGGATGCCGCTTCCGCGCAGGGGACCGCGTGCAGGTGATCCTGGATCGCATTCTGGCTCAGGAACGCAAGCTGCAGTTCTCGATTGTGGAAGAAGGCATTCCGTTGACCGGCAAACAGACGCCCAAATCCCGCCCGAAAGCCAAGAAAAAGAAGGCCACTTCCGCGCCGGGCCGCTCCTTCAAGGCCAGGAAGAAGCTGGGCAAGAAGGGCAGGCGGCGCTGAGGCCTGCCGGCACACAGCGCCACATGCGATGAAGAAACGCTGCTCTACGCGCTAGCCTGCTTTTCGGCAAGGTCGCCGATAATCGGCAGCTTGTAGCGCTGGCCCTTCAGAGCTTTGAGCAGGACGATGATCCAAACCACCAGGAACACCGGAAACGCGAGCAGGCAGATCAACCACCCAATGATGGGAATAATCCACAGTATCTGGATGGCAAAATAAGCAATGCCCAGGAAGATCGACTGCCAGGAGTGGAATTTGATGTAGGAGTTCCTGTTATAGGGCTCAACGATCAGAAAGATGATCGCCGGGATGATCGTGACGTAGGCCAGCGCGCCGGCGGCGTTGTCGGAGAGGCCGGATTGCACAGGTTGAGGCTGGATTGGATCGGGCTGTGTGGACACGATGGCTCCTTTGAGATTGAGGTCAAGTTACTGTAATCACTTCCCAGGTTTGCGACCAGGATCGGCATGGGAGTAAGCACGAGCTACCGGGATCACCTTCGGGCGAGAACGACGTCCTCGCGGAGGCCGCGTTTTACGCTGGCTGGCTGTTGGCCTGCTTCTCGGCGAAGTCGCCAATCACGGGAATCTTGAAACATTGCCCGTTGAAGGCCTTGATCATCACGATCAGCCAGAGGATGAAGAATCCTAGGCCAATCAATAAGATCACGGGAATTAACAGCAGGCCGATGAACGGCATATGGCCTAGGATCATGAGTCCAATACGGACGATAATGTAGGCAATGGTTAGAAAGATCGATTGCCAGCAATGGAAGCGCACATTGGCGCTCCTGTTATAAGGCGCGGTCGCCAGGAAGATGATCGCTGGAATGAAGGTGATGTACGCGATCCCGCTAGCAGCGGAGTCGGAAAGACCGGACTGGGCGGGTTGGGGCTGGATTGGATTGGACGGAGTTTCTTCTGGCACGGTGGCTCCTTCTGGATTGAAATGCAGTTCGTGAGAATAACTGCTCCACGCCCCTTCCGGACTAGGCAAGCCGGGAAAACCAGGGCAGTTGTTCGAGAAGGCGTGGATTTCAGACGAGATAAGGAGAGCGCGGGCGCACGCGATTGTCAAGCAGAATCTATGTGAAAAGCAAAAGAGCGCCTTCAGTCCACCCCATCTGAATCGGCAAAGACCATCTCGCAGAAGAGCGTACCCGATCCAATACAATACATCCAGGAGCATTCTGGATGGCACATACGGTGTTTTGCGTTCGCTACAAGAAGGAGATGGAGGGCCTGGAAGAGCCGCCCTTCGACTCGGAGTTTGGGCAGAAGATCTATAAGAACGTCTCTCAGGCGGCCTGGGGCGAGTGGGTTGACCGGCAGAAGATGCTGCTGAACGAGTACAGGCTGCAGCCCTGGACCCCGCAGGCGCAGCAGTTCCTGGTCGAGCAGATGGAGCAGTTCTTCTTCAGCGAGGGCCTGGCGCTGCCCCAGGAGTTCGTTCCGCCCACGCAGTAAGAGGGCGGGCGGAGTGAGCAGGATCAGGTTCAATCTTCCTTGGAGCGCACCGGGCTCCGCAAATCGGCGAATTTGATTCCTCATTGAGGCGCAAGCGCACAAGGCTCGCCTCGTGTAAACTAATCAAGACCCCAGAGGCCGGCTCCCTATGAGCCGGCTCGATTGTGTCGGGACGTGGCTCAGCCTGGTAGAGCACTCGCTTGGGGTGCGAGGGGTCGGCAGTTCAAATCTGCCCGTCCCGACCATTAAATAACTATTTTTCAGTTGTTTACGCCGACGTTCATCGTCGGCGTTCTTCTTCCAAGTGTCCAATTGTGACGTAATTGTGCCATTGTCGAGGGCGGGCTCGGCTTTCCTCTTGGCTACTTGCCGGATACCCTCTGCACGCCCTGCTTTACGCCGAATTTTATCTGTAATGCAAATGAATTACAATGGAATTGGGGGTATCTATGCCTGCAAATGCGTTAGTCCAAACTCGAATCGATCCTGCGGTAAAAGAGCGCGCGGCGGCGGTGCTGGGCGAAATGGGAATTACGGTTTCGGACGCGGTGCGCATTCTTCTAACGCGAACGGCGAATGAGGGCGCGCTTCCCTTTTCCTTGGCGACGAATGCCGCCGAGCACGACGCATGGTTCCGCGCCAAGGTGCAGGAGGCGCTGGATGATCCGCGTCCGGCGATTCCTCATGTACAGGTCAAAGAGCACTTTGCTCGACGGCGAGCGGCGGCTTTGAAGAAAGAGCAAAGGTAGATCATGAATCTCGAATGGTCGGTCTTTGCGCTTGCCGATCGTGAAGCGATCTTTGACCACATTGAAGCTGACAGCCCTCGGGCCGTAGTTGTCGTCGATGATCGAATCGAGGCTTGCGTGGAGGACTTGGCGCGGTTCCAGAAAATGGGCCGTCTGGGTCGGGTTGAAGGGACAAATGAGTTGGTTATCTCCCGTACGCCCTACATTGCCGCGTATCGGATTGTCGGCGACAGGGTGAGGGTCTTGCGTGTACTGCACGGCGCTCAGCAATGGCCCGAGAAGATGCCCGGGGAACCAATTTGATGACCAAGAATCGTCTTGCCAGTGTGTGGGACGCCATCGAAGAGACTCCGGCGCAGGCTGAGAACCTGAAACTGCGCTCCAGGCTGATGCTGGCTCTCAAGCGGCACATCGAACGCGAAGGATTGAGCCAGATTGAGGCGGCCAAGGTCTTCGGCGTGACCCAGTCGCGCATCTCCAACCTCATGCGCGGCAAGATTGAAGTCTTCGGACTGGATATGCTGGTCAACATGCTCTCAGCAGCGGGACTGCGCGTGACTGTGCAGGTGAAGAAGGCGGCGTGACCACCTGCGGTGGGGCAGACGCGCTTCGCGCATGGGGTTCGTAGTTTCCCAGGTCGAGAGTGGGGCACGCAGCGAGTATGCGGATTAGCTGACACGCATTGCGTAAAGCACGCTATCGGCTGTCCGTCAAAGCGTAAAGCGAAACCAATAATACTTTACGCATTATGTTTGAATGTGGTAGTCTTAATTCCGAGATGGAACCCTTTATTCCACAAGAACTTCCGGTAGAAGAAGTAGCATGGGAACCACTGATTCCGCTGATTGGCAGAGCAAATTGGCAGCTCGCCGAATATAACGGCGTTCTCACGACGCTGCCGAACCCGGAGCTGCTTCTTGCGCCGCTTACTACACAAGAGGCTGTACTCTCCTCCAAAATCGAGGGCACACAAGCAACGCTTGGGGAAGTGCTCAAATTTGAGGCTGGAGAAGAACCTGAGCAGGAATCGCGCCGACAGGACATTCGCGAGATCATGAACTACCGGCGAGCCCTCCGCGAGGCGGAAGGGGAATTGAGAACCCGCCCATTCAACCTCAACCTGCTACTCCAGCTTCACGCCACGCTCTTGGACAGCGTGCGCGGAAGAAACAAAGCTCGTGGGAATTTTCGCGTCGAGCAAAACTGGATTGGTGCTCCAGGAAGCAAGATCGAAGAGGCCCAGTTCATTCCTCCGGCTCCCGGAAAACCCTTGCTCGATGCACTCTATAACTGGGAAAGTTACTATCACCTTCAACGTCCGGATACCCTGGTTCAACTGGCGATCATTCATGCGCAATTCGAAATTCTTCACCCTTTTCTCGATGGAAACGGGCGACTAGGGCGTATTCTCATTCCCATCTTTCTGAGCGAGAAAGGACTTCTATCTCAGCCCGTCTTCTATATGTCTGCGTACTTGGAAAGCAATCGTGAAAGATATGTGGAACATCTGCGCATTCTTGGTAAGGTTGAAGGCGCGTGGAATCGTTGGGTCGAGTTCTTTCTTGAAGGATTGATCCATCAGGCGCAGGCAAATGTCATCAAGGCCCGCCAGATTCACAATCTATATGAGGAATTGAAGCGGCAGATCCTCGACCTGACACATTCGCAATACGCGGTTCCGCTTCTTGACAATATGTTTGAACAACCGATCTTCCGCAGTACCCATCTGGACAGCAGGTCCAACATGCCGAGCAGGCCAATGATCATGAACATGCTGGGCAAACTGAAGAAGGCCGACATACTGAAAACAATCGCGGAAGGACGTGGCCCTCATGCTCAAGTACTGGCGCTGGCAAAGCTGGTCAATCTCTGCGAAGAAAAAGAAGTAGTGTAGAAAACGCTCCAACTTACTGCTAGTAGACTGAAGAGTTCCCTATTTCCTTGCACACCGGCAGGAGGTTCCCTATGGCATCGATCATTCTTCCTTCAGTACCATCCGAGTCGCGGGCGGGGCGGTTTGGCGTCTATGGCGGGCGGTATGTGCCGGAGACGCTGATGGCGGCGCTGGTGGAACTGGAGCGCGAGTACGATTTGGCCAAGGCTGATGCGGCCTTTCAGGCTGAGCTGGCCGACCTGCTGAAGAACTACGCCGGGCGGCCTACCCCTCTCTACTTTTGCAAGCGGCTGACGGAGCAGTTGGGCGGGGCGAAGATCTACCTGAAGCGCGAAGACCTGCTGCATACCGGCGCACACAAGATCAATAACGCACTGGGCCAAGGCCTGCTGGCCAAGCGCATGGGCAAACGGCGCGTGATTGCCGAGACAGGCGCGGGCCAGCATGGCGTTGCTACGGCGACGGTCTGCGCGCTGCTCGGCCTGGAGTGCGTCGTCTACATGGGCGATGTGGACATGGCGCGCCAGGAGCTGAACGTGCTGCGTATGCGCCTGCTTGGAGCGGAGGTGCGTGGGGTTTCGTCGGGGTCGAAGACGCTGAAAGACGCCATCAGCGAGGCGATGCGCGACTGGGTTACCAACGTCAGGACGACCTATTATCTGCTGGGTTCGGCGCTGGGCGCGCACCCTTATCCGACCATGGTGCGTGACTTCCATCGCTGCATCAGTCGCGAAATGAAAGAGCAGATCCTGGAGCGCGAAGGCCGGTTGCCCACCGCTGTGATTGCATGCGTGGGCGGTGGTTCGAATGCGATTGGGGCGTTCTACGAGTTCATTCCAGACTCTCAGGTTCGGCTGATTGGCGTCGAGGCCGGAGGCTGCGGAACGGCGCTGGGCGAGCACGCGGTGCGTTTTCGCGGCGGATCGCCGGGGGTCTTGCAGGGCACCTATTCTTACGTCTTGCAGGATGAGAATGGGCAGATTGCGTTGACGCATTCGGTGTCGGCGGGGCTGGACTACGCCTCGATCGGGCCTGAACATGCGGCGTTGCATGACTCGGGGCGGGCGGAGTATGTCTCGCAAGATGACGCGGCGGCTTTGGATGCGGTGGTGCGGCTGTCGCGGACGGAGGGGATCTTGCCAGCGCTGGAGAGCGCACATGCCGTGGCCGAGGCGCTACGCATTGCCCCGACGATGGCGGCACATGAAATACTGGTGGTGAACCTCTCAGGGCGTGGCGATAAGGATATGGGGATTTTGGCGCGAGAGCTGAAGTTGTAGCCACCTGCGGTGGGGCAGACGGCGCTGGCGCGCCTTGGGGTTCGTGGTTTCGCAGGTTCCCAGAGCGAGGGACCTGGGGCACCCATTGAGTTAATGGACGATGGCGATACGATTCGATCACAAACCCGCGAGTAAGCCCGGTCTGGTCATTTATCTGACGGCTGGCGACCCGAGCCTTGACGCCACGCGCGAGGTGGCTATTGCGGCTATTGACGCGGGGGCCGACGTAATCGAACTAGGTGTTCCATTCAGCGATCCACTGGCCGATGGGCCGGTGATCCAGCGCGCTATGGAGCGTGCCGTTGCACGCGGAGTGAGCCTCAAGGACGTGATTAAACTCGCCGGCGAAATCCGCGCGGCGAGGCCGGATGCCGGGCTAGTGATCTTTACTTATTTGAATCCGGTGTTGCGCTTTGGAATGCGCGCATTTGCCGATGCAGCCGCGGCAGCGGGCGCCGATGGCGTTTTGCTGACCGACATGATTGTCGAGGAGGCGGGCGAGTACGTTCGAGAGATGGCCCGCGTGGGGCTTGCGCCGATTTTCCTGGCCGCGCCGACGAGTCCTGACGAGCGGCTTGAGGCGATTGCCGCGAATTCGAAGGGATTCATTTACGCCATCTCCCGCGTGGGCATTACGGGCACGCAGCAGAGCATGACCTACGACGCCTCAACATTGGTTGCGCGCATCCGGCGATGGAGCACGCTGCCGGTGGCCGTGGGGTTCGGCATCTCGAATAGCGAACACGTCGCCCAGGTGGGCCAGTTCGCGGATGCCGCGGTGATCGGCAGCGCGATTGTGGAGTTGATCGAGAGATCAACCCCGGAGACTGCGCCCGGCGCGGTGGCCCGATTTATCAAGGGCCTTCGCCTGCCTCAGGCGGCGCTGGCCCGGTAAAAGCACCCCCGCTGGCGGCCCGGCCATTTGCTCGGCGCGCCGTTTGGATGGATTCAACTTTAGTTCTGATGCAACGGGGCGGGCGCCTCTTGAAGGGCTAAGCCACCGGACGCAACACGAGGATGAGATGACGCTGGATGAACTGCGACAACAGATTGATGTACTGGACCGCAAGCTTGTTGAGTTGCTGAGCGAACGGGCCCGCGCGGCGAAGATGATCGGCCACCTGAAGGCGGCGACATCGCTGCCGGTCTACGAACCGGCGCGCGAAAAGGTGATCTACGCCAACGTGCGCGCGGCCAACAAAGGCCCGCTGCCAGACATCGAACTGACGCACATCTACGAGCGCATTATCGACGTGATGCGGGCGCTGCAGCGGGACGAGTTGGCTTCGGAGAGGAACGCCCAGGCGGTAACGCCGGGGCAAGGCACTGGCGCTGAGACGCCTGAGACTGGGAAGAAGCAATGATCGTTGCGATGCAGGAGCGAGCCACCGAAGAGCAGATCGATGCAGTCATCGACGCCATGGTGGAAATAGGACTTGGCGTTCATCGAACCACCGGCGCGAGCCAGACAATTCTGGCCGGTGTTGGACCGACCGCCAGCGTGGATCTGAGTAAGTTTGAAGTGCTGCCGGGCGTGCTAGACGTCCACCGTATCAGTTCGCCGTATAAGCTGGCCGGGCGTGCCTTTCGTCCGGAGGGTACGGTGATCGAGTTCGCCAACGGAGTGAAGATTGGCGGCGAAAAGGTCGCGGTGATGGCCGGGCCTTGCGCAATCGAAAGTATCGACCAGATCACCACCATCGCGAAGAGCGTTAAGGCCGCTGGCGGAGCTTTTTTGCGTGGGGGCGCCTTCAAGCCGCGTAGTTCGCCGTATGCCTTTCAAGGGCTGGGGATTCCGGGGCTGAAGTTGATGTATGACGCCGCGCGGGAGCATGGCCTGCTGACCGTAAGCGAGGTGATGGAGATCTCGCAGATCGAGCCAATGCTGCCGTATACAGATCTGTTCCAAGTCGGTGCGCGTAACATGCAGAACTTTAATCTGCTGCGCGAGCTGGGGCAGATTCGCAAGCCGGTGCTGCTGAAGCGGGGCATCTCCGCGACCATCGAGGAGCTGTTGCTTTCGAGCGAGTACATCATGTCGGGCGGCAACTATGACGTGATCCTCTGTGAGCGCGGCATTCGCACCTATGAGACGGCGACGCGCAACACGATGGACATCTCGGCGATTCCGGTGATTCACAAGCTGTCGCATCTGCCGATCGTCGGCGATCCTTCGCATGGCACGGGACGGCGCGATATGGTTCCGGCGATGGCCAAGGCGTCAGTGGCAGCGGGCGCGGATGCGCTGATTATGGAGATTCACCCGAATGCGGACAAGGCGGTCTCTGACGCGGCACAGACGTTGTATCTGGAGCAGTTCAGCGAGTTGATGGGGCAGTTACGGGTGATTGCTACGGCGGTGGGGAGAACGCTTTAGGGCAGCGCGGCTGCGCTGCAAGCAAGTCGGCAAGTCAGCGGGGTTCGTTGCGAAGATGCTTTGAAAGGGCACGGCTTTAGCCGTGCCGCAAGGCGGGCTAAACGAACATGGGCTTTAGCCCCCGAGGGAATGCAAATGGGTGAGCTAACTGGCGCAAGACAGATGTCAAACGTCGACAAGAAAGCCGCAAAGCTCGAAAAACAGCTTCGCCAATGGGAGAAAGTGCGGAAGAGCGGTAAATACGCCTATATTCTTCGATGGGGAGGCTTATGTTCTATCTGTTCTGCTTGCGGTGATTTCTGGGGTTATAAGTCCCGCCATATTAGTTTTCCTAAATTAGGTTTGGGTACTGCTGCTTACTATTTGGCGATCTGGCTCCTAACGGGATTCTCCACAGGACTCGTTTTGTGGCTTGCAAATGAACATCGTTTTGTGTCCTCTATGAAAAAGCAAAATCCGACCAAAGATGACTCACGCGCTTAACTGTAACGATGGAGTAAGGAACAATACATGATCGAACGCATCGCCATTCTAGGTACAGGGTTGCTGGGCACGTCGGTTGGATTGGCGCTGCGAGCGGCGGGCTTTCGTGGCACGATTGTTGGGTGGAATCGCGGCGCGGAGGGTGCCCTGACGGCGCTGACTTTAGGGGCCATCGACTTTATAGCTTCGGACCCCTTGCAGGCGGCGCAAGAGAGCCAAGTAACGGTGCTGGCTGTACCCATCTTTGCAACTCTTGACCTGATGGAAAAACTTGTCAATGTCCTCGGCCCCTGGCATCTTGTTACCGATGTCGGCAGCACCAAAGGCGAGATCACTAGGGCGGCGGGACGCCTGTTCAATACTCCAGATCGCGCGGCCTTTCTTCCCGGCCATCCCATGGCGGGCAAGGAACGAGGCGGCGCAACTCTGGGCGATGCCACCCTCTTTCGCGGAGCGGTCTGGCTCTTTACCGATGACGCAAGCTGGCTGCGCTCGGAATATTCGGCGGAGTTGGTGAGGGGATGGCGTGAGCTGGTCGTAGCCATGGGATCGAAGACACTCGATCTAGACCCCACGCGCCACGATGAGTTAGTGGCGTGGGTCAGTCACTTGCCGCAGTTTGTGTCCACGGCATTGAGCGCTCTTTTGCAGGATGAGGTGGGCGACGCGCCGGAGCTGAGAGACATCGGCGGGCGCGCACTGCGCGAGATGACGCGATTGGGTTCCAGTCCTTACTCAATGTGGCGCGACATTGCGCTGACAAATACTGAGGCTGTGCAGGCTGCGCTCTTTGCTCTTGAACAACGCCTTGGCAACTTGCGCGAAAACCTGCGTACAGCGGGACTGCGCGATGAGTTTGAGCAGGCAAATCGCTTCCGGCGGGAGTAGCACTGGGATGAGCCAGATGAACAAGATTGAGTTATCCAAACAGGCTCGCGCCGACGCGACTCACTCCATTCAACGCTATTTTGAAGAGAACATGCCGGAGCCGATTGGCGATCTGCCGGCGGGGTTGCTGCTTAATTTCTTTCTCGAAGAGATTGGACCCGCAATTTACAACAGTGCGATTCGAGACGCGCAAGCAAGAATGCAACAACGAGCGGCCGATCTCGATGGCGAGCTCTACTCAGACGAGTTTCGTTACTGGCCCAAGATCGACGGCAAGCGGAAGAATCGCCGCTAGAGCAAGCCCAGGCTGCGTGGTGAGTTCGAGCAGGCGAATCGCTTTATTTTTTGACCCAAAGCTTGAGTGTCTCGATCAAGATCGCAGCCCAAACCGCAGGTCCTTCATCAACAGCATCAGATGCAGGTCATTTGCGGGCAAAGGCTCGAAGTTGAATCGCCGGTAGAAGGCGGCCGCCTCGGCATCGATGGCATGTACCAGCACAGCACGTGCTCCTACAATATCAGCGGCCCCAGCTATGCGAACCAGAGCATTCTTGAGCATTGCCTTGCCAAGGCCAATGCCTTGTTCGCGTTTATCCACGGCCAGGCGAGTCAGCAGAATGATCGGAACCGGGTGGTTTGCCAAGCCTTTTGCTACGCGGGCAGGCGAATCTTCGCGGCCCACGCTCCCGGTTGCCAGCGAATAATAGGCTACTACGCTGCTGGCGCGGTGAACCACATAGGTTCGCGAGGTCTCACTCTGCTGGCTCACCCACGCGAAACGCTTGAGCCAGTCATTCAGCGAGATATGATTTCCGCAGTCGAAGTTGTCCAAATCATGCGACCGCATCAAGGGTTCCACTTCGGAGAGTGGCGGGGATTTCGGCTCAGACGTGCTCAAGGATCGAAGGCTCCCGCAACAGTTTCTCCAACTCTGGAAGCCGCTTTGCGGGCCGGTCAAGAGCTTCGGTAAATGCACGCCACTGCTTGTCCGACAGCACGAAGTGCCGTTGGTCTGCCAGGGTGCGCTCTGCGCGTTCCGCAGCACTGTCCAAGATGAATGCGCTCACACTGATTCCAGCGGTGGCCGCAGCCCGGTTGATCGTGAAAACGTCCCGCTCTGAGGCACGCAAGTGAATCCGATGCTCTTTTCTTTTTGCTACTGGCATATTCAACCCCGTGCGTACATTGTACGCCAAGCGGGACTTCAATGGAAGAGGCAGGCCAAAACCGCATTAAAGAAACTGCGGCAAAGTCGGGATGAGGTCGATTTCTTTGGATGGAGTGGATAGAGCGTAGCGCTTCAATTCTCTCGCAACGCATTTGTTAAACTTGGTTATTCGACATGGATCGGCGTGGATGCGCTGGGAGCTGGCTTTGGGCCGGTTGGGAGGGCAAAGAATGACAATCAGGTTTGCGCGCAGGATGGACACGGTGCGCACCTCAACGATACGCGAGATTCTCAAGGTCACCGAGCAGCCGGAGATCATCTCCTTTGCCGGCGGCCTTCCCGCGCCTGAGCTCTTCCCTGTCGACGACGTACTCCGCGCCACCGAGCGCGTGCTCAACGAGAGCGGCGCCGCTTCGCTGCAATACAGCCCCAGCGAGGGCTTTGCGCCGTTGCGCGAAGTCTTCGCGGCAGAGTCGCAGAGGCGCGGGATCGATTGCTGCGCCGATGACATTCTGATCATGACCGGGTCGCAGCAGCCGCTCGATCTGGCGGGAAAGATCTTTCTCGACGCAGGAGACTGCGTCTTGACCGAGAGCCCGACGTATATGGCGGCTCTTCAGGCCTTTCAATCTTATGGGGCGCGCTTTGCCTCTGTGCCAACCGATGAAGAGGGCCTGATCCCGGATGAGTTGCCCGCGCTGATTGAGCGCGACCGGCCGAAATTTTTGTACACGATTCCGAACTTCCAGAATCCTACTGGAGTTACGCTGACGGCGGAGCGGCGCAAGACGCTCTATTCAATTGCGGCTCGCTATGGACTGATCGTTCTCGAAGACGACCCTTACGGCGCCCTGCGTTACGCGGGGAAGGGCATTGCTCCGATCAAGGCGCTGGACACGGAAGGGATTGTGATCTATCAAAGCACGATCTCGAAGACCATCGCGCCGGGCCTGAGAGTCGGCTGGGTGGTTGCGTCCAAGGAGATTCGCGCCAAGCTGACGATTGCCAAGCAGGCGGCCGATCTGCATACGTCGAGCCTGGACCAGCGCATCGTTCACCGCTACCTGACGGACTGCGACAGCGATGCGCACGTCGAGAAGATCCGGCGGGCGTATGGAGAGCGTTTCGGAATCATGGATGCGCGCCTGCGAGAGACGATGCCGCCGGGATTCACGTGGACGCACCCAGAGGGTGGGATGTTCCTGTGGGTTACTTGTCCCGAAGGCGTGAACACGAACGAGCTGATGCGCGAGGCTTTAGCGCGCAAGGTGCTCTTTGTGCCCGGACAGGATTTCTTCTCGGACGCACCGGGCCTGCGGTACATGCGCTTGAACTTCTCCAACGCCTCGCCGGAGCAGATTCGCGCGGGTATCGGACGGCTAGCGGAAGTCTGCGCTGCCGCAGTTGGACAGGCTATCGGCTGAAGTCGCACCAACTACAAAACCGCGTCAGCTTGAAGCTCTTCTTTTGCCGGTTCGACAGCTTCCTTGGCCGGGTCCAGCGTATGGAAGCCCTCGGCTTTGGCGGCCTCGAGCAACTGATGCGCGGCGGAGACGAAGATGATCTCCGTGCCCTGGAACATCTCGCGTGCAACCAGCGCCGCACCCAGTTGCAAGGCGTCGGGCCAGCGCAGGGTGGTGCGATCTAAGAGCTGTCGAGCGGCCTCAAGCACAGCCGGGTTCAGCGGTTCCTGAACCATGCGCGCGGCTTCAAGTCGCAGACTGTCGAGTGCGGTCGTTGCGTCTTCAGGAGAGATGCCGCCGGTGTGCTCGCGCCGCCGGATAGCCGCGTAGACCTCGAGCGGCGTGGAGGCGGAGATCAGCTTGCGGTTGTCCTCGACAGCCTCCATGAGACGGATCAGGGCGTCAGTACCCTGCTCCTGGACGAAGAGCTTGGCGAAGGCCGTGGCCTCAAGAAAGTAGCAACTCACAGGCTCCCCCGTTCCTCTTCAATGGCCTCTTCGATGGATTCTCCGTGGATTGTTACCGGGTGGAAGCGCTGCGCTTCTTCGGGGATGCCGGCTTCAGCGCGATTGAGGCGAATGGTGGTGGTGGGATAGGCCGGAGTCTTGGGGTTGGCAATCTTGCTGGTCAGCACAACGCCGCGCTGGATGGCCTCGGCGAGCACGGCCTGGCGCGAATCAGGATGCTGATTCCAGCGGAAGGCTTTGCGCGGCAAGAAAGAGTCGCGGAACCACTTGAGGGCGATGAAAGCATGACCACCGCGCTCGGCTTCTGCCAGCGCTGCGCAGAGCTCTTTCACGCGTGCGTCCAGATCGGCGGGAATTACGGATTCCTGGCCGTCTTCATCTTCGTCGAAGACCTGCTCGGCAACCGCGCGCGGCGCGCGAATGGGGCGCGGCATGGCCTCTGCACCATCGATGCGCTCAAAGTAGACGCGCACCTCGTCTTCCTCTGGTGACCATGAGTCGGCTGAGGCGTTGCGGCGCTTGCTGCGGCCATTTTCACCGCACAGCTCGACAATGGCCTGGTAGCCAGGAGGCGCCAGAAAATACAAGGCTCGCGCCAGGCCGGGGTCGGTGGATTCTCCCAGCTCGTTCAGGGCTTCTTCAATGATCTCTTCCGCATCGGGAATACTAAGGTTGGCAATGTCTACGCTACTTTGAACAGCTTTTGTCGATTTCATTCTTTCTTCTCCGTATGCCGCTCCTTACGCCCATCTGCTCCACCTAGTCCCCCGTCAGGCTTTATAGCCTCATTTCGGGAGTCCGGCTTCGCACGGACTTGAGAGAGCAGCCTTAGCTCTAAATCTCACTCATCGCGGCAGAGGATTGGCTTGCCATCTACCCTCATTTGCGGGCAGCTAAGTCTGCAGCCCAACAATGCTCCGAGTTTCTTATTGATCGTATTGAAGGGCGTCTACCTATATTGGACTATTGGATGCCGCCCCAGCATTTTCCAATGAAGTTAAAGGCTCATGGCGCTCAAAGTGCTCTTCGTATGATGCAAGGCCATCTTCCCCATGTCTTTTCGGTCACAGAAGAATTCGAGGAATACTCCCGCTAACTCCTCTGTTTGAAGCTATACATTCCCAGTGTACCCGATCAAGCGGCCCGTTGCGCTGAA
>CAYVMS010000052.1:0-17280 GCA_964452615.1 uncultured Occallatibacter sp. | reverse complement strand
CTATGGGCCGTTCTTCATTCGTATGGCGTGGCATAGCGCAGGCACCTATCGTATCGCCGATGGCCGCGGCGGCGCAGGCTCCGGAACGCAGCGATTTGCCCCCCTCAATAGCTGGCCTGACAACGTGAGCCTCGACAAGGCGCGCCGTTTGATCTGGCCGATCAAGCAGAAGTACGGCCGGAAGATCTCCTGGGCCGACTTGATAGTTCTCACTGGTAATGTGGCGCTGGAGTCGATGGGATTGAAGACCTTCGGTTTCGGCGGTGGGCGCGAGGACGTCTGGGAACCGGAAGAGGACATTTACTGGGGACCTGAGACCAAGTGGCTGGCCGACGAACGCTACACGGGCGACCGCCAGCTTGAGAACCCGCTTGGCGCTGTTCAAATGGGCCTCATCTACGTGAATCCCGAAGGACCCAATGGCAAGCCCGATCCAGTCGCGGCGGCACGGGATATTCGGGAGACCTTTGCGCGCATGGCGATGAATGACGAGGAGACCGTTGCCCTCATCGCCGGCGGACACACCTTCGGCAAGGCTCATGGCGCTGCCGATCCGAACAAGTATGTGGGTCCTGTGCCCGAAGATGCCGGCATTGAAGAGCAAGGCCTGGGCTGGAAAAATAGTTTTGGCAGCGGTAAAGGCGTTGACACCATCAGCAGCGGGTTGGAAGGCGCATGGACCACTAACCCGGTGAAGTGGGATAACAACTACCTGGAGAACCTCTTCAAGTACGAATGGGAACTAACGAAGAGTCCCGCCGGCGCTAACCAATGGACGCCCAAGAATGGAGCTGCAGCGGGAACCGTGCCGGATGCTCACGACCCGTCGAAGAAGCACGCACCCATCATGTTCACCACGGACCTCTCCCTGAGAATCGATCCGAGCTACGAAAAGATTTCGCGGCACTATCTCGAGAATCCTCAGGAACTAGCAGACGCCTTTTCTAAGGCCTGGTTCAAACTGACGCATCGCGACATGGGGCCTCACTCGCGGTATCTCGGCCCACTGGTTCCGAAGGAACCGCTGCTATGGCAGGATCCAATACCCGCGGTGGATCATGAACTGATCGGGGAGCAGGATGTTGCTGCCCTGAAGGCGAAGATCCTTGCAGCGGGGATTTCTATCTCCCAACTGGTGACGACGGCCTGGGCGTCGGCTGTGACGTTCCGCGGCAGCGACAAGCGTGGTGGGGCTAACGGGGCACGCATTCGCCTCGCGCCGCAAAAGGATTGGGAAGTCAACCAGCCAGAGGAACTGGCGAAGGTCCTAGAGACTCTGAAAGAGATCCAGAAGGATTTCAACGACTCCCAAGCCGGCGGGAAGAAGGTCTCGCTAGCCGACCTAATCGTTCTGGGTGGCTGCGCAGCCGTCGAGGAGGCTGCGAAGAGGGCTGGCCACGACGTGAAGGTTCCCTTCTCGCCAGGGCGCACGGATGCGTCGCAGGGGCAGACCGATGTGCAGGCTTTTGCCGTACTGGAGCCGACCTCTGACGGGTTCCGCAACTACCTCCGCAAGGAACACGAGGGATCGGCGGCGGAGCTATTGGTGGATCGGGCAAACCTGCTGACGCTAACCGCTCCCGAGATGACGGTTCTGATCGGCGGCATGCGCGCACTGAATGCAAACTTTGGGCAGTCCACTCTTGGCGTATTCACCAAACGGCCCGGAACATTGACCAATGACTTCTTCGTGAATCTCCTCGACATGAACACGAAGTGGCAGAAGTCTGCCTCATCGGAAGGAGTGTTGGAGGGACGGGATCGGGCGACCGGGGAACTCAAGTGGACCGGCACCGTAGTCGATCTGGTCTTCGGTTCAAACTCTCAACTCCGAGCCCTCGCCGAAGTCTATGCGTGCAGCGATGCGCAGCAGACCTTCGTGCATAATTTTGTAGCTGCCTGGAGCAAGGTAATGAACCTTGATCGCTTCGACATCGCGTGATCTCGGAGGAATGTGTCTAATTGTCGTAAATGCGCGGCCTCGACGGGCCATCGGGCTATCTCGAACCAGTAGAGGCTGCGCGAATCGTTGAGCCGGTTCCGCTGAATGCTTCAGCCGACACATCTCAACTGTGTGCGCCTTCCGTACTAACCCTTTGCGCGCTTAACCGGATTCGTTGCGCTGCATTTACACAGAGGTCTTCGGCATCTGTCGGGTATCATTTGGCGGCAAAAAGGCGAAGGTGCAAAATGGACAAGTATACTGAGATATAGTCGGTTTGAGGCAGTAATCTGGCGTGCATCTTTTTTGAATTCAACAGCTGTGAGATCACCACTGTCCGAATGTCCTCGTCTAGCGACTGAGGTCATACTATTAATCGTAAGTGTTCCAGGGACACGCTGTTCTAGCGAGGAACACGCTGTTTTATCAGAGAGCAATTGGAGTGCAACGACATGGCAAGAAGCGTGAACAAAGTCACCCTGTTAGGCAATGTGGGCAAAGACCCCGAAATCCGCTCGACCCCCGGCGGCACCATGGTGGCCAACCTCGCGCTGGCCACGAGCGACCGGCAAAAGGACGCGCAGGGCAACTGGCAGGACCATACCGAATGGCATAATCTGAAGGCCTTCAACCGCACCGCCGAGATCGTCCGCGACTATGTAAAGAAGGGTTCAAAGCTTTACATCGAAGGCAAGATCACGACCAATAGCTGGGAAGACAAAGAAACCCATCAGAAGCGCTATCGCACCGAGATACTGGTCAATGAACTGGTGCTGCTCTCAGGCCGCGAGGATGGCTCCGGCGGCGGAGGCAGTTACAGCAAGGCGGCCAGTTCGTCGAGTTCGTCGGCCAGCTTCGACCAGCGCCCTCCGGCAGCCACCGGCGGCCAGGACGATTTCGCGCAGCAAACGGAAATCTCCGACGACGACATACCGTTCTAAAAATGGATATTGCTCTTAGTGTCCATTGATTCGTGCCGGGCAGTCGGCTTGAGGAAAGAGTCAAGGGGTATATCAGGGACGATAAAGAGTATCATCACGTCTCTTTATTGTTGCGCGCAGCCGATGCAAGATTCGGTGCGGCGCGCTTTCCTGCGTTCAACTCGGCTTCGTATTTCTTAGGGTATTTTCGGATTTACTGTAGACTTCCGTGCCCGATCTATTCCGCGTTTTTATGCGGAATGTGTGAGAAACCTACAAAATCCTGGTCTACTCATTTCCTGAAAATATTCTAGGACCTGAATCGACAAGAGACTTCAGATAGAACTGACTTCCTTCAAGGAGATCCCCGTGCCCGTTCAATCCACCTGTGAGCACCTTTTCCAGGCCACCGGCATCAAGCGAATCAGTTCCACCGATCTTTATCCCGCTCAACACCAGGCGGGTGATGCCGGACTACCCATGCTTGTTGTGGAAAACAGTCTCGGTCGCGCCGTGATTGCCCTGCAAGGGGCGCAACTGATGGCGTTCCAGCCTGTCGGTCAGCGGGAAATGCTCTGGGTGTCGCCCAAAAGCGCATTCCAGGCCTGCAAGCCCATCCGCGGCGGCATTCCCTTGTGCCTGCCTTGGTTCGGCCCCAGTGCAGACGGTTCAATGCTGCATGGCTTTGGCCGAATCATGGAGTGGTCGCTGGTCGCGGTCGAGGCCTGCTCCAACAGCACGACCCGCATCGTGCTCGAACTCGCCGGAGATGCCGAAGTCAGCGCTTTGTGGCCGCATGCGTTCAGTTTCCGTCTCGAGATCATAGTTGGAACCACCCTCAAACTTGCTATGAGCGCCGAGAATCGCAGCGCTACACCTGCGCCCTTTGCGTTTGCATTCCATACTTACTTTGCCGTCCCAAACGTCGCCGATGCGCGAGTTGCAGGCCTGGAAAACCTGACGTTTATCGACAAGACGGACGGTCAGACCCGCAAGCTACAGCAGGGAGAGATCGCTATCACGGCGCTGACAGACCGTGTGTATCTGGATGTCCCAGCCGTGCAGACTCTAATAACCGCAACTGGCAACGTGAAGATCGAATCCGACGCCAAGTGTGCTGTGGTCTGGAATTGCTGGACCAACGATAAAAACATGGCCGATGTCGGCGAAGGCAACCACGTCGGATATATCTGCGTTGAACGCTGCGACGTAGCGGATCGCGCTGTGTCGATCCCGGCCGGTGGCAAGTATCAGATGTCAATGAAACTCTCGTACTGAGAGCGCATCATGGCAGTCTCCATGGTCCGCCGGGTGCCTCAGGTTCCGCTCTTGGAATCTGGGAAACCAGGAACCACTCCCCGCTGCTCATTGCAGAAAATTACGATCCGCCGCCGCACAATGGAAGCAGTCAGATGAGCGTGGGAACCTGCCCACTGCTCTCTGGCTACCGTCCAGCGGAAAAGAGGTGTGCCCCTCCCCCCCTATTTACCGTGTAACTGTGGAACTGTGAATCTCTTCGCATCCCGAGCTTCAGTACGTCGGCTCTTCCTCCGGCTCGCCCATCGGGTCATTGTCGCGGTCGGTGACTTCGGCTAACTCGGCTAGTTTTGCGGCTAGCTCTGGGGTCCATGCTGCTTCGGGGGCGCGCCAGCTCCAGTTACCCGCGGCAACTGCGGGAGTATTCATACGTGCCTCTGCGCCGAGTTCGAGTAGATCCTGCGAGGGAATGATCGCGACCTCGGCCACGCTGGCTTCCATGGCCCGAATCAGCGGCCAGACAGGGCTACTCTCCACTTGCCCAACATAAGCCTTGACGGCGTTGCGCTCGGCCTCGCTAGCAGTTTGCCACCAGCCCAGTGTCGTGTTGTTGTCATGCGTACCGGTGTAGGCTGCGGTGCCGGGTGTCATGCGGTGGGGCAGATGAATGTGTGCCCCTTTGTCGCTGAAGCCGAATTGCAGCACCTTCATTCCCGGCAGGCCAAGCTCTTTGCGCAGCGCGTCGACTTCGGGGGTAATCACGCCGAGATCTTCAGCTACCAGCGGCAAGGGTCCAAGCGCAGCTTCTAATGCGCGAAAGAGTTGAAGGCCGGGCGCCTTGACCCACTCGCCGTTGACAGCCGTCTCCTCGGCAGCGGGAATGGCCCAGTAAGCCTCAAAGCCGCGGAAGTGATCGAGGCGGACGATGTCATAGAGCTGGCAGGCGCGTCGAATGCGGTCGATCCACCACTGAAATCCGCTGGCGGTGAGCGTTTCCCAGCGATAGAGCGGGTTGCCCCAGCGCTGACCGGTGGGCGAAAAGTAGTCGGGCGGAACTCCGGCAATGCGGATGGGCTGGAGGGCGTCGTCGAGTTCAAAGAGCTCGGGGTGGACCCATACGTCGGCTGAATCCATGTTGACGAAGATGGGCAGGTCGCCCATGATGCGGATTCCATGCTCGGCAGCGGCCCTACGCAGGTTGTTCCACTGGAGGGAGAAGGCGAACTGCAAGACCTGCTCCTCGGCCACGCGGCGGGCGTGGGTGGCGGCCGCGATGGCCAAAGCCTCGGGTTCGCGTCGGCGCAGAGGCTCGGGCCAAACTGTCCAAGCGCCCGTGTTGAATTGGCGGCGCAACTCGGCATAGAGAGCGTAGTCGGCCAGCCAACCAGCCTCAGAGCTGCAAAATTCTTGATACTGGGCCCACTGCGCGGCGAGTTGCGGAGTAGCATCAGTGGCTGCCGGTCCGCGGTCGAGGAAGTTTCCGGCCGCTTCGTCGAGGAGCTTGACCTTGCAACCCTCGATCTCCTCAAAATTCACTGGCCCGCTGCGCGCACCCTGACCGGCTATGCGTTCCGGGGCGATCCAGCCCCACTCGGCGAGGAGTTCAAGGCTGATGAGGAAAGGATTGCCTGCAAATGCCGAGGTGCCGGCATAGGGCGAATTGCCGTATCCGGTAGGGCAAAGCGGCAGCACCTGCCAGAGATGCTGTTTGGCCTCAGCCAGAAAGGCGAGAAATTCATGGGCTGCGGGGCCAAGGTCGCCGATGCCACCGTTGGAGGGCAATGAGCTGATATGCAGGAGGACGCCGGAGGAACGCTGAAATTGCATATATCCATTATCGTCGGGAGAGGGCAATTGAACATCCTGGTGGCGGCCCGGAGGCTATAATCCGTCTGTCCGGCAATGAAGCCGCCGAGATTTCAGCACTTCCCCTAGGAGCCGATCCCTTGCGAAATCTATCTAGTCAATTCTTCATCTCATTGTTCGCATTCTTGGCATTGTTGGCATTTGCGCCGTGGGCATGGGCGCTTCCCGCACGAGTGTCTGCTCTGATTGAGAAGAGGTCAACTCCGCCGGACCCTGTTGCCCTTAACGCCGGGTGGCGATTGCAGGACGTGGCCAAGGTGCCGCAGGCAGGCGCGAAGGTCTCGATGTTTGGCTTCTCGACGACAGGGTGGTATCCGGCGACGGTTCCGGGTACAGTGCTGACAACGCTAGTGAACAATCGCATCTATCCCGAGCCGCTCTATGGGGAAAACAATCGGCCGGAGGTGATTCCAGAGAGTCTGGCGCGCACCTCGTATTGGTATAGGACGCTGGTCGATATTCCCAAAACCTATGCCGGGGAGCGCGTCTGGCTGAACTTTGACGGCATCAACTACTCGGCGACAGTTTGGGTCAATGGTGCTCAGGTGGGCACGATGCGCGGGGCATTCGTTCGCGGCGTCTTCGACATCACGGACAACGTGAAGCCGGGCATCAAGGCTGTGGTGGCCGTATTGGTAACGCCACAGCCGCATCCCGGCGACCCGCATGAACACACGCTTCGCGACGGCATGGGGAAGAATGGCGGTATCACGGCGATCGATGGGCCGACCTTTCTCTCGACGATCGGGTGGGATTGGATTCCGGCGATTCGCGACCGCGACACGGGCATCTGGCAAAAGGTATTTATCTCGGCGACCGGGCCGGTGGTGGTGAAGGACCCACTGGTTACGACCGATCTTCCGCTGCCGAAGACCGACTCAGCGGATGTTGCGGTGCAAGCCACGATTGAAAATGTCAGCGACACACCGGTGACAGGTGTAGTCTCGGGAAGCATCGAGGAAATTGCGTTTGAAAGGCAGATCGATCTGGCTCCGCACAGCAAGCAGATTGTCAGCTTCAATGCAAAAGACACGCCTGCGCTGCACATCGAGCATCCACGGCTGTGGTGGCCGAATGGCTATGGTGCGCAGAATCTTTACAAACTCCATCTGAGCTTCATGGTGGACAAACAGGAATCGGATGCGCGGGACGTTAGCTTCGGGGTCAGAAAGATCAGCTACAGTGTTCCTGGCACCGACACGCTCACCATCTCGGTGAATGGCGTTCCAATCTTCATTCGCGGCGGGAACTGGGGACTGGATGAAGCTCTGAAGCGCATCCCTCGCGAGCGGCTTGAGGCGCAGATTCGCATGCATCGACTGGCCAATCTGAACCTGATTCGCAACTGGGTTGGGCAAAGCACGAGCGAGGATTTCTACGACCTGTGCGATAAGTACGGGATTCTTGTTTGGGACGAGTTTTTCCAGCCCAATTCGAACGACGGTCCTGACCCCACAGACATCGCGACTTACATTGCAAATGTGCGCGAGAAGATTCTGCGCTTTCGCAATCACCCTTCAATTGCACTGTGGTGCGCACGCAACGAGGGCTTTCCGCCGCCGGAGATCGACGCGGAGCTGCGCAAGCTGATGACCGAACTTGAACCGACGCGACGCTACCAGCCCAGCTCGACAGATGGCGCCGGAGTTCGTTCTCACGGTCCCTACTCATGGCGGACTCCGCGCGAGTTCTATACGGTGACCGACGATTTTTTCAAGACGGAGACTGGCACGGTCTCAGTGCCGACCATTGAATCGATCCACGCCATGATGCCCAGGAAAGACTGGGAAACGATCAACGACGACTGGGCCGAACACGACCTGGCCAGTGGCGCACAAGCCGGCGATAGCTACCCCGAGACGCTGGCCGCGCGCTATGGCAAGGTTGCCAATCTGGCAGACTTCGTGCGCAAGGCACAGCTCATGAATTACGAGAGCTACCGTGCCATGTTCGAGGGGCGGAATGCGAAGATGTTCCATCCGACGACGGCCGTCATTACATGGATGAGCCATCCTGCGCAGCCAAGTTTCGTCTGGCAGCTTTATCACTATGACCTGGAGCCAAACTCGTCGCTCTTTGCAGTCAAGAAAGCGGGCGAGCCGGTACATATTCAGTTCAACGAGGCCGACGGCGACCTGGAGGTAATCAACAACCTGCCGCAACCGTTGACTAATGCAGTGGCGCGTGTCTCGGTCTACCTGCTCGATGGCACGCTGGCCACTCTGTACGAAACAAAAGTCACGGCCGAGGCCAGCTCAGCGACCAGCCTTGGACCTGTTAAATTCCCTAGCTTGCTCACCGCGACGCACTTCCTAAAGCTGGAACTCGAAGACGCACAGGGCAAGGGGCTTTCCTCGAATTTCTACTGGCGCGGCGAACCGGGCTATCCCGATGTTCTCAGCGATCTCGACAAAATGCCTGCCGTTCCAATCGAATTTCAGGTTGCACGCTCGGACGCGAACGGCAAGCGCGTACTGACGCTGACGCTACACAACCCAACGACACACATTGCACTTATGGCTCATCTTCAGTTGCGCAGGCAGCACTCTGGCGAACGGGTGCTGCCGGTCTTTTACAGCGATAACTATGTGTCGCTAACGGCGAATGAGTTCAAGACCATCACTATAGAAGCCGACCTGAGCGCCTTCAGGGGCGACGATCCGCAGGTGACGGTGGACGGGTGGAATGTCACGGTGGTTCCGACCAACCTGCACGATGTTGAGATTGTTCCCAATCTCGACGCCCAGCCAGATCACTGGCCAGTGACCGGGCTGCCCTTCCAGACGGTTGGGTTGCGGTAGGCACTTCATCCGAACGTAAGAAGGCCCGCAAACCATAGGGTTGCGGGCCTTCGTTTTCAGGGAGCGATCTTCAGCTATAAGCCGGGGACACCCTGGGGCTTTTGTTTGAGCGTCTGAATGCGATTGTGCTTCTTGTAATCGTCCATGATGGAACTCAAAAAGACGTTGAATGCCTCGCCGCGGCGCTGATCGAGAAGTTCATCCCTGGTTTTGTCGATGTTCTTTGCGATCTCATCGGCCGAGGGCTCCTGTTTGTCCAGAATCTTTGCCACCACACCAGTTCTGCCGGCATCGATGGGCCCGCTGATGTTTCCAACCGCGAGATCAAAGAGTTGCGGCGCCATCTGGCCAACCTGACCGAAGTCGGGCACTTGGCCGGACTCGCCCACCATGTCGCTGGTCTTGATGGTCGCGCCCACTTCCTTGGCGGCCTTATCAAGATCGTTTGAGGCCTTGGCTTTGCTGGCCAGTTCTTGAGTCTTCTGGCTGAGCAGGCGGGGGAGCAGTTCGTTGCGGTAATCGTCGGCAACATGGCTCTTCCAGCTCGCAAAGTCAGGCGCGTGCGCCGGGGCGACGCCAGTGACCTGGAAAACCGCAAAGCCCTCGCCGGTAGTAGCAAACTGCGGCGGATCGCCCTGTTTGGCCTGGAAGGCCAATCCCATGATCTGGGAAGAGTCGGGCAGCGCGGCAATCACGTCCTTTGAGCCGAGCAACGGTGTCGTCGCCAACTCAAGATGATGCGCGGCAGCGGTCTTTTCCAGACCGTTCTTGATGGCCTCGGAGGTGAGAGCTTGAGCGTAGTCCTGCTCAGCCTTTGCAGCCTTCTGGCGAATCAGCGTGGCCTGAATGGTGGGCAGAACTTCGTTTATCGATTGCGAATGTGCGGTCTGGCGCTCCTCGACCTGCACGATGTGGTAGCCGAACTGGGATTTTACGATTTTGGTGTCGCCGATCTTTTGGGTAAAGATGGCGTTGTCGAACTCCGGCACCATCATGCCACGGCGCGCAAAGCCCAACTCGCCGCCCTTGTCTTTGCTGCCGGGATCGTCTGAGTTCTTCGCAGCCAGTTCGGCAAAGTTAGCGCCGCCCTGAATCTGCTTGAGCAGGTCGTCAGCTTTGGCCTTGGCAGCGGCATCGGCCTTGGGGTCGGCGCCCGCCTTGATGAGAATGTGGCGCGATCGAGCCTGCTCCGGAACGGAGTATTCGGACTGGTGTGCGGCGAAGTACTGTTGGATCTCTTGCTGGCTGGGTTGCGGAAGCCCACCCGGCAGCTCATTCGGAGTAAAGGCAAAGTAGGTGACCTTGCGCTGCTCGGGCACTGCCGAAGCATAGCGTGCGCCGTTTTTGCTGAAGAAAGACTGCAGATCGGCGTCCGAAGGGTTGATCGTCTTGCGCAGGTCGTCGGAGGCTACCACCGCATACTCGAACTTGATCTTGACATTCTTCTTGCGATAGCTGTCGCGCACTTCCTGGTCGCTCACCGCAACTCCGGCGGTGATCAGCGCCTCAAGCCGGCGAATCACGATGCTCTGCTTCACCTCCAGCTCGAACTGCGGGACAGACATATTGAACTGCCCATTGACGAAAGCGGTGTATTTATCGTCGCCAATGTAATTGCCATTGGGGAATAGATAATCGCCAAATTGGCCCTGATGAAGGAACTGAACTACATCTTCGTCGGTGGCGTGAACGCCCAGCTTTGAGGCCTCGGAGAGCAGGATCTCCTGCTGCACCAACTGCTTGCCAACCTGCTGCTCGACCATCTGTTCGATCATCGGGTTGTCAGGGTAGCGATTACGCTGCATCTGCTGGTGCGCAAGCTGGCTCACTCGCTGCTGGCTGACCGTCATGCCTGAAGAGAGGATGCGGCTGTACCAATGTGGGTAGATCACAGCATAGGTGTCGGCGGTTGAGGCTCCCTGGCCGGTGAGGCCGGGAATCAGGTACACCACCATGCCCACCGATGCGGCGGCGATGACGACGACGAAGAACGCTTTGGTTATGCGATTGTCTCTCTGCAGGAAACGGATCATGGATGGACTCGGACCTTCAACTCTCTACGCGCAGGCAGGTTGGACCCCCTTGCGCGGAATGGCAGCTCAAGGACGGGCATTCAACCGAATGCGCAATTGTCGCGCAATTGTGGCTAGACGCGATTCATTGCAATTATAGACGAGCGGGGAAGGAGTCGGGAGGGCCAGAAAATACTACGGGCATCCCGACGCTCGGGATGCCCGTCTTCTCCTGCTGAATAGTGAAAGTTAGCGCCAGTAGTAGTATCCGCCAACCATGTAGTACGGCCGGTAGTAGACTGGCGGATACCCATAGGGATAGCCGACAGCATACGGCCGGGCATATGGGTAATAGTAGCCACGCCGGTAGAGGCTGGGGCCGCCTTGATAAAGCCCCTGCGCCAGCCGGGATGCCTCTTGCGGGCTCACTGGAGTAACCGTCAGCGGGGCTGCCAGGTGGAAGTCCACTTGTGCCTCGGCGGGAATCCAAACGCCCGGACCGGGAGTAGCCGCTGAAGCCGCCGTGCCCGCAGCCGCTCCTGCCCCAGCTCCGATTGCGCAGCCGACGCCACGGCCCGCTATGCAGCCGATGATCGTACCCATCATCGCGCCGCCTACCACATCGTTGGCTGTCTGCCCGCCCTTGCCAGGCCCCTTCACCTTGAACTGGTCGCTTTCGAGCGGATAGTTCTGTCCGCCAAGATCGAGCGAGGTGAGCTTGAGCGCCAACTCGGGTCTCCCGGTCAGCTCGCCGGCTTTTTTGACCTCTGTGACGACGCCATGGACTGTTGCGCCACGCGGTATCGCCAGCACGCCGCTGTTGAACACATCGTGGATGAGGGTGAACTCAACCGGAGTGCCATCCTTTGCGCGCTTGCTCCCAACCGGCTCATTGGTCCTCAACTGAAGCAGCGTTCCCTGGGATATAGTCACAGGCCCACTGGGAGTCTCAGAGTCTGGCGTGGGCCGCATCCGTCGAGGGTGTGCCGGCACGTACTGCGGGCGGTCGGGCTGGTCAGGCTGGGTTTGAGGCTGCGTCTCAGGCTGAGGAGGCTGGGCCTGAGATTGGGTCTGTGGCGGAGCCTGGCTTGGATATGGGGACTGTCCGGGCGCGGATTGCGGTCCATCGGCAGCGGGAGGCGAAGGCGGAACAGAGGCCATGGATTCCTCCGGCTCGTTGCCGGCCATCGGTTGATCGGCGGCCTGAGCTGCGGCCTTTGGATCGCCGACCGTCAAGTTGTTGTTCACCTTGGTTACACCTGCAACATGGGCGGCAATCGACTCGGCCAGCTCGCGGGAAGCGTCGCTTGATACGGTTCCCGAGAGCGTGACCTCGCCTTGAATGGTGGCCGCGGTAATCATGTCCTTTTTCAGCGCCTTAGAAGCGTCGAGGTTGTGCACGACATCCATTTCGATCTGGCCGTCTGAGCGTGAATCGACAGCCGGCACAGGGGCCGGCGCAACCGGCATCTCCTGGGCCAGTGCAGCTACGCCGCAAAAGGTAACTAATCCGGCCCACGCCAGGGTCTGGAGAAAGATTTTCTTGAACATTGGCCGATCCATTTTTACTCTCCCACTGCTGAAGTTTTGCTCTCGGTTCACCCCATTTAGACGGGATACCGCGGGAGCTGTCATCGGTGAGAACCCTGTTCCAGTGAAAAAGTTCCGCGGCCGACTCAGCGTGCTTGAGCAAATCCGCCATCCCTCTGCAATTGCCTTCACACCTCGCAGCCGTTAGACTTAGGGTTCGAGGGGCCACCCATGTTAGTTGTCATGAAGTCGCAGGCAACGCCCGAACAGATCCAGGCGGTTTGCGAACATATCGAGCAATTGGGCTTCCGCGCCCATCCGCTTCCTGGAGCCCAGCGCACCGCCATCGGCATCACCGGAAACCAGGGAGAAGTGGACCGAGGGAATCTGGAAGAGCTGCCCGGCGTCGCCGAGGTCATCCGCGTCTCCAAGGCCTACAAGCTGGCTAGCCGCGACGTGAAGGAAGAAGACACCGTCATCCGCTTTGCAGGAACCGATGCGTCGATAGGCGGAGATGGGCTGGCGATTATCGCCGGGCCCTGCTCCATCGAAAGCCGGGATCAGGCATTCGCCATCGCCGAAGAGGTGGCCGCATCAGGCGCGCAGTTCTTTCGCGGCGGGGCATACAAGCCGCGCACATCGCCTTATGCGTTTCAGGGCCTTGGCTTGGAGGCGCTTCGCATCATGGCCGAGATTCGCGAGCGATTCGGCCTGCGCATCGTCACCGAAGCCATCGACAACGAGAGCCTCGATCTGGTGGCCGAGTGGGCCGACGTGGTGCAGATCGGCGCGCGGAATATGCAGAACTTCTCGCTGCTGAAACGTGCCGGGCGTCTGCGCAAGCCGGTGCTTATTAAGCGCGGTCTCTCGGCGACGCTTGAGGAGTTTCTGATGGCCGCCGAGTATGTGATGAGCGAGGGCAATTATGAGGTAATTTTGTGCGAACGCGGCGTGCGCACCTTTGCCGACCACACGCGCAACACCCTTGATCTGAGCATCATTCCCGCCATCCAGCGAGTCAGCCATTTGCCGATTCTGGTCGACCCGAGCCACGCCACCGGCAAACGCGACAGCGTGCTGCCGATGTCCCGTGCGGCGGTTGCAGCGGGCGCGGACGGCATCGTCGTCGAGGTCCACAACCATCCCGAAAAGGCTCTCTCCGACGGCCCTCAGTCCATCTATCCGGCTCAGTTCGCAGGAATGATGAATGAACTCGAGTTGATCGCCCCCGTTGTGGGCCGTTCGCTACCCCGCGGCATCCGCATAGAGGCCGCCAAAGCGTGAAGTCGAGGTCTACCCTTTTTATGAACGCCGGACTCATCGCATGAACTCATCGCACGACCTGATCGCACGTTTCGCTGGCTTCACGTTGCTGGCCATGGCTCTCACTGGCTGCCGCCAGCATGACTTTCCGCAGTACCCGGCCAACTATCGCGAGTACGCCTATATAACCAACGGCGGCAGCAACACCGTAACAGTAATCGACGTAGTGGATGTGCGCCTGGAGCGGGAGATTGCGGTGGGCGAGAATCCCGTGGCTGTGGCCGCCAGCCCCACGCGCAGCGAAGTCTATGTCGTCAATTCAGGTGCAGTGGGCAGGGACGGTTCAATTTCGGTGATTAACGCCGAGAACAACGCAGTCGCGGCCACTATCGCTGTTCATCGCCAGCCGGTTTCAATCGAAATCGACCCAAAGGGTGAGTTGGCCTACGTAGCCAATTCTGGCTCGAATACCATCTCTGTTGTTGACCTGAAGACGCGCCGCGAGATTGCCGCAATCGGCACGGGCGAGGAACCGGTAGCGGCTCGCATCTCCCCCGATGGCAAGACGCTCGTGGTGGCCAACCGCAAGGCCAACTCGGTCAGCGTGATCGACACAGCCGCTCGTCACGTACGCCAGGTCTTCGAGGGTTGCGATGGCGCAGGCGACGCCGTGATACTTCCCGATTCTTCCAAAGCGTTTTTAGCCTGCTCGGGAGGCCATCAGGTGATGGCCATTGCGCTGGCTCGTACGGATGCGCATCCGGGTCAACCCGGTTCTGCTCAGTCCGGAACTGCCCGGCCTGACCGTCTGGAGGTTTTGCTCGATACGGGCCAGGCGCCGTTGCAGCTAGCCCTCAAGCCGGACGGCGGCGAACTCTTTGTTTTGAATTCGCTGTCGAACTCCATCTCCGAGGTCGTTACCAGCACCAATGACGTTGGCGGCGCGTACATGATCGGAGAGTATCCCGTGCGCGGCCTCGTTTCAGCCGACAATGCGCTGCTCTACGTGGCCAACCTCCGCTCTCAGTATGTGACCCTCTACGGGATCAATGACGGGAAGCGCATCGGCTCGGTGCAGGTCGGCGACGGTCCCTCGGCGCTGGCGTTCTCCAGCTCCGGTCTCCTCTTGTTTGTTGTCGATGCCCGATCGGGCGACGTCGCGGTGGTTCGCACGGCCTCGCAATCGCTCTATTCCTTTACGCTTCTCCCGGCCGGGCGAGTTCCCAACGCCATCGCGGTGAAGGCCTTCACGCTGCGTTGAGCTCTGGCGGACTTTATTCCTCAATCGAGCGACAGGCTTTGAAGAGGCATCTTGCGCCTGGCGATGGATCGCCGGACGGCGGTGGCGAGTTTGCCGACGAGACTCTGGACGGCAAACCAGCAGGCGGCCAGTGGACCGGGTTGGGAGTTGAAAGTCCATGGACGCGGCCTTTGAAATACGACGGGGCGACCGGGGGTCCGGCTCATCTCGATCCTCTGCTCGTTGGCGGCCTGGATATAACGTGCCGCCAGTTGGGAGTGGTACTCGGCCTCGGAGAACTTTCCGCAGTTGCGTTCGATCTGTGAGCGCAGGTAGAACCGGGCGGCGATTCGCTTGTTGTAGCTTGCGATCTCGCCAAAATTAGTAGGCAAGGTTTTTCTCCTCTCTTACCGTATGTCGGCAAGGGTTGAACGGGGCATAAGTTCCGTCTGGCTATCTTTTTTTCGTGAGAGAAGGGCAGTGAAATCCTCTGCGCCGACGCACTCGCGCTGTCAAAGAAGCATGGTTGTGATTTGTGTTTGGTGTTGCAATCCGGGAGGCAGAATCAATCGCGAAGGATTATGAATCTCTAATGAATTGAACGGAAAACTCAGGCTTTCTCCCAAGCTTCCTGCGACGGGTAAATGCGTGGCCGCAGATGCGGTCTAAGTCAGCCGCGCATCTGTGACGCGGAAGTCGGCGATGGTTCCGGCAAGGCCAACCCTTGAAGGGAGGCGTTAGCTCTGGAGAGGGATTGCTGCAGAGAGGCGGCAACCGATCCTGCGCCGCGGCAAAAAGCCGAGAGACAGGTAACGGCGATTGGAATGCGTTTGGGGGAGGGCTTTGGAGCGGGCTTGGGGGCGCGGTTTGTGGCGTGAATGGCTTCCGTGGCCCAGGGGCGTGGAGCTTGATGGGCGGCGTGTTGGCCGGGTGCCTGGTTCATGGCCATCTTCTGCTCTTCGGCTGCCTCAACATAACGTGCGGCAAGCTGATGGTTGTACTCGGCTGTGTTGATGTCTCCTGCATCGCGTGCGGCTCTGGCAAGCGCCATGTGCTGTGCGGCTAAGCGGTGGTGGTAGTTGGCGATCTCTCCGAAGTTGGCAGGCATGGCATTTCCATTTCCCCGGTAATCCGGGCAGGGAAAGTCACACCCAGGGCAACAGCCTCCTTGTGCCGTCTATCAGAGCCGGTACCATCCAGTGACTACCCCCGCACATCTCTTGCACGTACTTAGCACGTTCAGTGCCAAATACACTATCGGCAAGATGAGAAAGTTTTTAAGTGCTTGCGTGAGATTTTTTTGCGGGGGCTGCGCCGGCTACACTCTGTCGGCTGTGCACTCGGACGCAATTTAAAGATGAGCCGAGGCTAACAAGTGCTTAATGCGGATTGCGGGACGAGGGGGCTGAATTGCGCTTTTGCGCGCGCCATTTGAGACCGAGCAAGGCCAAGTACCCCAGTTGGATGGTCCAGGTTACGCAGTATGCGGCAACGACAAATTGGTGATCGAGAATTGCTGCTTGATCCATCTTTCTCCTTGTCGGATTCATTCTCCTGCGAAACTATGCGTTCAGTGCTTCCTGCGCTTCTTGGTTGGCGATACTCTGTTGGCGGCGTTCGACATGATAGCGCAGGCCGAGAATGAGCAGACCCCAGGCCAGCCAGGCCAGGACGTTCCAGCCAAATGCATGAAGCATTCTGGGGTCCTTGATGCCGGAGTCCGGCCCGCCACCGAAGACCGGCGCGGGATGCTGGGTGCGCCACCAGCGCGTAGACATGTAGACGATGGGCACGTCGAGTGCGCCGAAGATGCCAAGAACGGCGGCCAGCGTTTGCATCTGCGGCCCGGCGGCAAAGCGGCGCAGGAGCAGGTAGCTAACGTAAATCAGCCAGAGAACCAGAGTGGTAGTGAGGCGCGCGTCCCAGGTCCACCAGATGCCCCAGGCGCGGCGTCCCCACAAGGGGCCGGTGATGAGACCGACGGTGCAGAAGACGACGCCCACCTCAGCGCCGGCCAGCGCCCAGGCATCGGCGGCCTGCGCCCAATCGGGATGGCCGCGCCGCAAGGCCAAAAAACCAATGGAGCCGGCGAAACTGACGGCGAAGAAGAGGAAGGCGACCATGAACGAGGGCACGTGATAGTAGAAGATGCGCTGCGCTTCGTGCATGGTCTGTTCTTCGGGTGCGACGTAGATGGCCTGGTAGAAACCCCAAACCATAAGGCCAACGGTAATTGCGGCGTAAAGTCCGATTGCGAATTTCTTCATGGGGAGACCTGATGGAACGCTACCAGTGTACGGCACCTGCGGTGCGGCAGCCGCCTTCGGCATGTCCGCACTGGAAAAAAGGCGCGGGGCATAGGTTGCCGGTTATAAAGAAGGACAGCCGGAGATTGTGGTTTCCCACCCTTGTATCTTGCGAACTGAGGCGTAACGATAGGTTACGTTTC
>CAYVMS010000051.1:4442-17321 GCA_964452615.1 uncultured Occallatibacter sp. | reverse complement strand
TCGCTGGGCACATTCGCCAGCGCCACCGACGTCGTCGCAGGCACCGTGAGCTTTAATCTTGGCGGCGGCACTCAGCAGACCTTCGATGTCACCGCAGGCGAGACGGTTCAGGGCCTGGTGAACCAGATCAACGGCGCCACCGACAACCACCCGAACGGGGTGACGGCGGCTCTTGCGCCCACCGGTGCCGGCAACGGCTTTGTGAGCCTGACGCTGACCTCCAACACCTACGGTGCAAACGGGATCATCGGAAATACCTCGAACACGCACGTCACCGACACGACACCAACGGCGCTTCTCAACTACGAATCCGCGGCTCCATACGACACCGGGCTCTCCAGCGGCAGCATCGCGTCGAACACGGCGATCTACGATTCATCCACCGGACAGACGAACACCGTCACCGGCCTTGCGGGAATCGTCTCCAATAGCAGCGGGTCGAGCGGAATCGCGACGATCAGCTACTCGGATGGCGCCGGCCAGGCTTTGAACAGCACGGATCTCTCCAACCAGACCGACGCAGAGTCCGCGCTGAACGATCTGAATCTGGCGATCAGCGATGTGGCGGCGCAGGACGGCTACATCGGCGCGCAGATCAATACGCTGAATTCAATCAGCCAGGTGATGAGCACGCAGCAGGAAAATGTGGTGTCGGCCCAGAATGCGATCCAGGCGACTGACTATGCGTCGGCGACATCGGACATGTCGAAGTACGAGATCCTCAGCCAGACCGGCATCGCGGCCCTGGCGCAGGCCAACACCGTGCAGCAGGAAGTAACCAAGCTCTTGCAGTAGCTTCGAGCTAGTTTTCAACGCAGGATTGCATCAACTTCAAGACAACCCAGGGACGGGCGGCGGCAAGGGGCTAACTCTTGCCGCCCATTTTTTTAGGGAAGGGAAGCAGGGCCTAGCCGGAACACATAGCAATCAAGTCACTTGTATCGGGCAATCTCGGGGTGGACTGTCTCTGAATGGCGACGGGGCCAGGGAATCCTGACTCCAGCATCCAATTTCCCTCCACGATGCAGGTTCAGTATGTGAAAATCAATACAAACCGACAGCCAGGATCTCGAGTGGATTTCGCGTTTTATTTTTTGCATCGGGTGTGTCTAGACAGTCCGGAAAGGCAAGGCCAGGGTGGAAACTACAAAATTGACGGTGCCGTTGGCAGACCGAATTTCCCTCACAGAGAAGGTTGGCTACTCACTGGGAGATGCAGCCTCGAACTTGTATTGGAAGACCTTCGAATGGTACCTGATTTTCTTCTACACGGACATCTTCGGCATCTCGGCGTTGGCGGTCGGCACCATGTTGCTGGTGACACGCCTGGCCGACGCGGTGGCCGATCCGGTGATGGGATCGATCGCCGACCGCACCCAGACGCGCTGGGGCCACTTCCGGCCCTATCTTATTTGGGGCGCCATCCCATTCGCGGTGGCAGGAGTTTTCACCTTTACCACGCCCAATCTGAGCGGCGGCGGCAAGGTCATCTACGCCTACATCACATATAGCCTGCTGATGTTCATCTATACCTTTGTGAACATCCCCTACTCCGCGCTGATGGGCGTGATTTCGCCCAACTCGATCGAGCGCACGTCGATCTCTTCGATTCGTTTTATCGGCGCCTTCACAGCCGGTACCTTCATCCAGTTCTTCACTTTGAAATTTGTAAAATGGTTCGGTCACGGCAACGAGGCGCGCGGTTGGCAACTCACCATGGTCTTCTACGGCATTCTGGCCGTTATCCTGCTGGTGCTTTGCTTCCTTACTACGCGCGAACGCGTAACGCCGCCAGCGGCGCAGAAATCCGATTTGGGCCGCGACATGAAGAACCTATTCACCAGCGTGCCGTGGATTATGCTGGTGAGTGTGCTGCTGCTGGTTCTGGCCGCCTTCGCTGTCAAGGGCGCGGCCTCCACCTACTACTTCAAGTACTATCTGCACAACGAATCACTGGTGGGCACATTCATGGTGGTGAATGGCTTTGCATTCATAGCTGCGGTTGCCATTACCACCCGATTGACAAAAATATTCGGCAAAAAGCCGCTCTTCATCTTCGCCATAGGCGGCGGCGGCCTGGTGATTGGCGGCTTCTGCCTGCCCGGTACCAACAGCGCATACGATGTTGCTGCAACGCATATCATTTCAAGTATCATCCACGGTGTGAATGCACTTGGTGGAATGCTGTATCACGGATTCTATTGGTCGATTAGCCCGGAGATATTCTTCATTTTCGCGCTGCAGATCCTCTCCAGCTTCATTATCGGCTTCAACTCCCCGCTGGTTTGGGCCATGTTCGCGGATACTGCAGACCATGCCGAATGGCGCACCGGCCGCCGCAATACTGGACTGTTTTTTGCTGCGGCCATCTTCGCCACCAAGATCGGATTTGCCTTCGGCGCATGGGTATTTGGCCTGCTTCTCACGTTTTTCGGTTATGTGGCCAACGTGGAGCAGCCAGCGCGCTCCATGCATGGAATCATCCTCTGCATGAGTTGGATTCCCTGCGGCATGATGGTGTTAGCCGCGGCTCTGATGCTGCTCTATCCGCTAAGCGACACCTTGATGGTGAAGATTGAGGCGGAACTGAAAGAGCGGCGGGGAGAAGTCGAGTAATGAGATCTGCCTGGATGAAGATGCTGCTGCTGTGCGTGCTGGCCTTCTGCCTTCCGGGGTGGGCGCAAGCCGCCCATCTGCGAAAGACAAATCCCGATCTGACCGTGCAGAAGTGGTATGGCAATGCTATCGACTACTCCGGATACCGTGTAGGCCAGAATCCAGATCTGAAGATCTATCCGTCGCAGGCGCAGGTTCTTGAGGATATGACAATTCTCAAGAAAAACTGGAAACTCGTTCTTCTATACGGCGGGGACAAGCACTCTCAGGACGTGCTTGAGGTCATTCAGCGGAACAAGCTCGGAATCAAGATCGTGCTCGGCCTTTGGCTCGACGGCAGAGCAGGCTTTGAGGCAAAGAACGCAGACCAGATTGCGACGGCGATCCGTCTGGCAAACCAGTACAAGAAGATCGTCGTAGCAGTGAACGTCGGCAACGAGATTCTAGTCTCTTGGTCCGATCACAAGCTGACCGAGGACAAGGCGATTGAGTACGTCGAGCAGGTTCGCAACGCAGTGAAATGCCCGGTGACGGTGGCTGACGACTTTCTCTATTGGCGGCAGCCGCAGGCCAAGCTGGCCGATCACGTGGATTTCATCATCCTGCACACCTATCCAATATGGGCCCACGAGGACATCGACACAGCCATGTCTTCGACGATCAGGAACTATGAGATCGTGCGCAAGGCACATCCGGGAAAGACCATCGTGATCGGCGAGGCGGGCTGGGCGAGCTACACGGTGGGCGACAAGCACGTTCCGCGGGCTGGCGACGAGGTCAAGCAGAAGCGTTACTACGAAGAGCTGAACGCCTGGGCGAAGGCCAGCAATGTGACGACCTTCTACTTCGAAGCGTTTGATGAGCCATGGAAGGGAATTGGAACGGAAGGCCACTGGGGCCTTTTCTCCGCGGACCGCAAGGCCAAGCTGGCGATGCAGGGGTTGTATCCCGAGCTGATGCCAACCGGACCGACCTCGCCAAGCTACGATACAGCTGCGCCCGGCGCGAAATAGCGAACGCGGGATTCGCTTTCAATTCATCCTCAATAAGAAATTCAAATCAAAGGTTATCGAATGCTTAAGACTTACGTAGGAAGTGCGCCCCTCAATGCGGACGCGCGCAAAGTAGCGGGTGGTCAGATCGAAATCGGCGGCGAGCGCTTCTATCGCATCGTCAATTACGACTCGATGGCGCCGTTCCTGATGAGCATTGTGAGCGACGCGGACCACTGGATGTTCGTCTCCTCAACAGGCGCTTTGACCGCCGGTCGCAGAGATCCCGACTGCGCACTGTTTCCCTACACCACCGACGACCGCATCCACGACAGCCAGGACCAAACCGGCAGCAAGACTATTCTGCGAGTCAGTCGCGCTGATGGCTCCGCGTTGTGGGAGCCTTTTTCGCAGCGCTACGAGGGGCTTTATCGCATCACGCGAAGCCTGTTGAAGAGCGTCTACAGCAACAAGATCATCTTCGAGGAGGTCAACGAAGACCTCGGTCTGCGTTTCTCATACGGCTGGATGTCGAGCGACCGCTTCGGCTTTGTGCGGCGTGCGTCGTTGGTCAACCTGGGCGCAGAGCCAGTCGAGGTGGAGCTTCTCGATGGCATTCAGAACCTGCTGCCGCACGGGCTCACGCGGCGTTTCCAGATGGAATACAGCACTCTGGGCGACGGCTACAAGGAAAACGAGCTGGAGACTAAGACCGGCCTGGGCCTCTTCAAACTCAGTTCTGTTCCAGCCGACCGGCCTGAACCCAATGAGGCGCTCGCCGCTACCACGGTCTGGTCGGAGGGACTCGACTCTGCCTGCCACCTCCTGTGCTCGGAGCAGCTCGATCGCTTCCGTCGCGGAGAGGCAATGAAGGAGGAGACGCTGATTCGTGGCCGTCGCGGAGCGTATTTCCTCAACACCCGTTTGACCCTTTCTGCAGGCACGGGAAAAGAGTGGAGCATGGTGGCGGATGTGGATCAGGATGCGGCGAAGGTTGCCGATCTTGTAGCCTTGCTCAATTCCGGCGCAAACCTGCGCGCGCAGCTCGACGAGGAGGTCGAACGCGGCACAACCAACCTGGTTCGCATCGTAGCCGCAGCCGACGGCCTTCAATGTACCGGCGACGATCTCAGTTGCGACCGTCATTTTTCCAACGCGCTCTTCAATGCCATGCGTGGCGGAGTTCCCGATTGCGGCTACCAAATCTCTCGCGCAGATTTTAAGGCGTTCATCGGCAAAGCCAACCGTGCCGTAGCCGAGCGTCACAATGTCTTCCTCGATGCGCTGCCTGAGACCTTGCCACATGGCAGTCTTCTTGCGCTCTCGCGCGAACAAAACGACCCTGACTTAGAGCGGTTGGCGCACGAGTATCTGCCACTGACCTTCAGCCGCCGTCACGGCGATCCAAGCCGCCCCTGGAACATCTTTTCCATCGAGGTGAAGAACAACCAGGGCGAGAGGATTCTCAACTACCAGGGCAACTGGCGCGACATCTTCCAGAACTGGGAAGCACTCGCGCTATCCTATCCCGGCTACGTCGAGAGCATGATCTTCAAGTTTATCGATTCCTCGACAGCGGATGGGTACAACCCCTATCGCATCATGCGCGACGGATTCGATTGGGAGGTGCTTGACCCGCACGATACCTGGTCTTACATCGGCTATTGGGGCGACCACCAGGTGGCCTACCTGCTCAAGCTGCTTGAGGTTTCATCGCACTATCATCCCGGCGCACTACGGGATCTGCTCACCCGCCGGGTATTTACTTATGCCAACGTCCCCTACCGCATTAAGCCCTACAGTTCGCTTCTTGAGGATCCGCGCAACACCATCGACTTCGATGCGGCGCTCGATCGTGAGATCAAGCACCGGGCCAACAAAATGGGCGCGGACGGCAAAGCACTGCCGGGTCCCGATGGTCTCCCTTACCGCGCGAATCTGGCAGAAAAGCTGCTGGTTCTTTCCCTTGCCAAGCTCTTCAATTTCATCCCCGAGGCCGGGCTGTGGATGAACACGCAGCGGCCGGAGTGGAACGACGCCAACAATGCTCTGGTCGGCTTCGGCGTCTCAATGGTGACCCTCAACTATCTGCGCCGATTCCTCTCGTTTTGCCGTGGAATCTTTGCCGCAGCCGCACCGCCCACCGAGGTTTCCTCTGAAGTTGCGGAGGCTCTCCGCCGCGTGATGAAAACGCTGGAAGCTCACGTGAGTCTGCTGGCTGGGCCAATGAGCGACCAGGACCGCAAGTCTGTTCTCGATGGGTTGGGCATTGCGGGAAGCGACTATCGGGCCGGGCTCTACGCTCACGGATTCTCGGGCCACCAGACTCCGCTCAATAGCGCAGAACTGGTTGCCTTCTGCGACTTGGCGCTCAAGTACATCGATCACTCGATTCGCGCAAACCGGCGCGAAGATGGTCTTTATCACTCCTACAACCTCATGAAAGTCGATGGCGATGGCATCGTGATCCGCCGTCTCTACGAGATGCTCGAGGGCCAGGTTGCCGTGTTGAGTTCAGGCGCGCTCTCGGCGCAGGAATCAGTCGCTTTGCTCAATGCGCTCAGGAGCAGCAGCCTCTATCGCGTCGATCAGAACAGTTACATCCTTTACCCGGATCGCAAACTGCCGGGCTTCTTTGAGAAGAACAACATTCCGGCCGCGGCCATCGCAAAATCCAAACCGCTGGCGGACATGATCGAGCGCGGCGACCGCCGCATCGTGGAGCGGGATTTGAACGGCGTCGGCCACTTCAACGCAACCCTGCGAAACAGTTCGCTGTTGAAAAAGGCCTTGAGCGATCTGGGCCTGCCCGATGACGAGACCGCCAGCATCCTCGCGTTGTATGAGCAGGTATTCGACCACCAGTCCTTCACTGGCCGTTCAGGCACGTTCTACAAGTACGAAGGGCTTGGCTGCATTTACTGGCATATGATCTCCAAGTTGCTGCTTGCGGTCCAGGAAGTGCTGGATCGGAACGGCTCGGCAGGCAGCGATCTAACGACAACACAGCGCCTCATGAGCCACTACCACGAGATACGTGAGGGCATCGGCGTTCACAAGACGCCGGAGTTGTATGGCGCGATTCCCACCGATCCGTACTCCCACACGCCCAGTTTTGCGGGAGTGCAGCAACCTGGTATGACCGGTCAGGTGAAGGAGGATCTTATCTCGCGGCTTGGCGAGATGGGCGTTGTCGTGGCAAACGGAAGGCTCGGCTTCCATCGGCATCTTGTCAACCGCAACGAACTCCTGACGGAGACAAAGCAGTTTCATTTCTACGATCTTGACGGCCAGCCACGCACGCTCGATCTTGCTCCTGGCACGATGGCGTTTACAACCTGCCAGGTGCCTGTTGTGGCCCATCGTTCGGGACCTGAGAGGATCGAAATCACCGGTATCGACGGCGCCCGATGCACGGTTGAAGCGCTCGAACTCGACGCAGTGACCAGCGCCGCACTCTTCGAGCGCACAGGAAGTGTCTGTCGTCTGGACGTGTTTCTAGGCTTTTAGAGGACCGAAATCGTGGCGTAATTGCGCCCTCCAAATCTCGGCATGCTTTAGAAACGGAATAAGTACGATGCTTTGATGAAGATCTGGCGGCCATCGTTCAGCATGTTCGTCGAGCGCGGCGGGACCGTGTTGTTTGGATCGCAGTTGCCGTCCGTTAGGCGATTGCAGAGCGCACGATCGAGATTTTGCAGGTCGTTGTTATAGCCTATATAGACTGCCGTGCCGGGATGCGGAAGCCATGTGAGGAGCGCCTCTGTGCCAACCTGCTTTGTCCGCAGCAGCGAGGTCTCCGTGGGATTCGCCAGCGTTGAGGCATACTCCACGATGACGCGAGCCGAGATCGCACGCGTGAACTGATAGTTGATCTTGGTGCGAAGCGTCTGGCTCTCGTAGACGAATGCGCCGTTCGCAGCCGAGTGGTCGCGATCCAGCAGATAGATGTTGTCTGCAGTGAGCTGACGGAGGGGCTGCAAGGTGAATAGAGCCTGCACCCATTCCTGGTTTAGCAGAGACGGCGGTTTGCCCGCCACCGGATTGTAGTTCACATTGCCGCTGCGGAAGGCCTGAATATTGAAGTTAAGCTGCGGAAGCGGGGCGCCTCGCGCAATGACCCCGCCGAAGTTTTCCGTGAAGTTCTTATAGTCAGTGAGCACAGGATAGTTTGGCGGCCCCACCGTGTCGGAGTTGCTGCCGGCGATGGGCGCAAGCACCGTGTTGCCCGGCAGAGCCACGAAAACATCGGCGTTCGAGTAGTGGAAGACGCGGTCACCTTGATGATTGAAGGCGACATTCTGGTTCGTCTCTACCCCGATGCGTTGGATCGTTCTGTGTTTCGGAAACCAAGCATAGCTCATGTAGGCCTGGCCATTCCGAAAGTTCGCTGTAGGGATGTAGCCCAACTGGGTTTGGAAACCGGTACTGAAGTCCTGATAGGTCGAATTGAGGGTGAAGGCATGCCCGGAGCGCTGCAACTGAAAGCTGCTCGCCGGGCCGGCAGCGTAGCTGGGAGGCGTTCCGCTGTCCACTGTGCCTTTTGTCGAGCTCTCCACCATTTGACCCAGGGCCGTCCATTGATTGGTCATCCGCCAGGTGAAATCGATGCCGCCGATGCGGTTCCATCCCTGGCCGAACTCCTCGCCGGTGTAAATCGCGCCGACGCTCGAACCTTTGCCCAAGTCTTGGGAGATGCGCCCCACCATGAGTTTGGCTCGGTGGTTGTACAGAGGATCGCCGGGAGCAACCGTCTGACCCGGCTCGCGGTCGTCGATGGCAAAGAGGCCAAGATTAGTGTGGCCGATCTTGCCGGTCACGCGCATACCGTACTCCGGATGAACGATGTTTCGCGTATAAACCAGGTAGATTGGGGTAGCGAAGTAATTGGCATTTTCCAGAAAAAAAGGGCGAAGCTCAGGGTAGTAAACCGGATACCGCTGATTCACGGTGAACTGAGGCTGGTCCGACTCGATGTTGCTGAAGTCGGGGTTGACGGTCGCGTCGAAAACAATGCTGTCTTTGATGATCGCTTTGATTTCGCCGCCTTCCGTGCCTTCAAAGTGGCGCGAACTCCAGTAGGGATTGAGCGGGTCCACGGTTTCGAGGGTGCGTTCATTCTGCGCCAGCGCATAGGGATTGATTTGCACGTTATGCGAGCCGGTTACACCTTCGATCCCTTGCAGGCTTCCCTCCTGGCTTAGAACGCCGGTGATGTTCGTTGAGACGCGCGGCCAGTAATCCACCTCGCTGTTGCGGGGGAAGTTGCGCATGAAGACCACGCCCCAGTCCAAGCCGCCGGGTCGAAAACGAAGGCTGCGAAAGGGGATCGCTACCAGCGCCATCCAACCTCCGGGCGTGACTTGGCCCTCGGAGTCCCACACCTGATCGTAGCTGTAGTCCGGATTGCTGTTCTCGGCCCAGGCGGCGTCGGCCTGCACCCCGGCCGGATTCACAGTAAAGAGCACGCCCTTGCGGCGATCCTGAAAGGGATCGAAAAGCACCGAGATGTTATCGTCGTTGAGCACATTTTCACGTCGCGCAAGATGACCGCGAATCTGCTCCGGGTGGCGATCATGGCAGATGAAGACGAGATAGATGGCGCTCTTGGTGTACCCCAGCCAGACTTCGGTCTCTTCAGTGGCCGGTTGGCCATCACGGGGTGTGTTCTGAATAAAGCCGGAGATGCGAAGAAGCTTGCCCTTCAACTTCGGGCGCGGTTCCATACCCTCGAAGTCCGAGAGCTTCAACCCTTCGGCAATCAATGGCACTCTCAAGCCGCCGGCCGGCTGCGATACAGAGATTGGATTCGCCGGGAGAGTGGCGCTCCAGGCCGGCGATACGTCCCATGCAACGATAGCCAGACACACCGCCAAGCCTGCACTTCCACGTCCCATGTTTCTATAGTAATCAATTAAGGTGCCTTAAGTTTAATTGGAGTGTCTGATAATGCGTAAAAACGTAACCACGGATGTTGGGGCGGGGCATTGCGGCCGGTCACGAATTCCCTATAATTTGCCTGTCTTTGACATCGTTGACCCATCCCATCTTGTATCCATTAACTGAGGGAAGTCCTTTCTCTGCCCGAGACTGATCTTCTGTTTTCCGCCAAAACGCTGTAGACTGCCAACACGACGCATAGAACGGATTCAATGGCACGGAATACCCAGAAACAAAAGCTCTTCAACGGCCGGGACCACTCCTGGATGCAGTTCAACAGGCGTGTGCTTGAAGAGGCCGAGGACCCCAGCAACCCGCTTCTGGAGCGGGTCAAGTTCCTGGCCATCACCGGCAACAACCTCGACGAATACGTTGAAGTTCGACAGGCCGGCCTGATGCAGCGCATTGAAGACGGTTATCGCGAGCCGGGCTTTGACGGCCTGCGCCCCGACGAGTCACTGGCCGAGCTGACCGCCGATATCCACAGCTTTGTAAACGCGCAATATCGCTGCTGGAACGAGCAACTGGTGCCTGAACTGCGCAAGCAGCGCGTCCGTTTGCTCGAATGGAAGGAACTGGACGAAGAGGCCCGCGCCTATGCCCAGAGCTACTTCCAGCGCGAGGTCGATCCGCTGCTGACGCCGATCTCGATCGACCCGGCCCACCCGTTTCCCCGCGTACTTAACAAGGCGCTTTGTCTAGCGCTGCTGCTGCGGCTTAAGCGGCGCAGCTCCGGCCCCCAGGTTCTCGGTGTCGTCACGGTGCCCCGAGCCTTGCCACGCTTCGTCCGCCTGCCTTCGGCCGACGGTGCCTTCGACTATCTGCTTTTGCAGGACCTGATCGCGCAGAACCTGGGTGGCATGTATCGCGGCTATGAGGTGCAGGCTCGCGCGGCCTTCCGGGTTACCCGCAACTCAAACCTGTATATCGAAGAAGAAGAAGCGCGCTCGCTGTTGGAGTCGATTCGCGTGGAACTGCACAATCGCCGCAAAGGCGACGCGGTGCGCCTGGAGATCGAAACCGGCGCCGATGCCGAAATCGTCGAGCGCTTGCGCGTGAACTTTGAACTCGAAGAGGATCAGATCTTCCGCGACGACGGGCCGGTGAATCTCTCCCGCCTGATGTTCTTTTACGGTGACGTGCAGCGGCCGGATCTGAAGTTTCCCTCCTTCACGCCTCGCACCCTGCACCTGAGCCGCAAGGCTGCCAGCATCTTCGATGAGCTGCGACTGCATGACGTGCTGCTTCATCATCCGTTTGATTCCTACGATCCGGTGGTCGATTTCATCCAGCAGGGCGCCGAAGACCCCGCTGTCGTCTCCATCAAGCAGACCCTCTATCGCACCAGCAGCGACTCGCCGGTCTTTGGAGCGCTGATCGAAGCCGCTGCCAGCAAGGAAGCCACTCTGGTCGTCGAGCTGATGGCCCGCTTCGACGAGGCCTCGAATATCCGCTGGGCGCGCAGCATGGAGGACGCCGGCGTACAGGTCTTCCACGGCGTCGTCGGGCTGAAGACCCATTGCAAGCTGGCCATGCTGGTTCGCCGCGACGAGGATGGCGTCACCCGCCGCTACTGCCACCTGGGCACCGGCAACTACAATCCCGTCACCGCCCGTTTCTATACCGACCTGAGCCTGCTCACCTGCGATCCGCAGATCACCGAGCGGGTGCACATGGTTTTCAACTACCTCACCGCCCACGCCGAGATCGACGACTACCGGCCGCTTCTCGTGGCTCCGCTGACCATGGCCGAGAGCTTCCTTGGCCTTATTCGCCGCGAGCAGGAGCACGCGCAGGCAGGCCGTCCCGCCCACATCGTAGCCAAGATGAATGCACTGCTTGAACCGTCGGTGATTGAGGCTCTCTACCAGGCGTCGCAGGCTGGCGTCGAGGTCGACCTGATTGTCCGCGGACTCTCGATTCTGCGCCCCGGCGTCAAAGGGCTCTCAGAGAGGATTCGCGTTCGCTCCATCGTCGGCCGTTTCCTTGAGCACTCTCGCATCTTCCACTTTGCCAACGGCGGCAACGATGAAATCTACATGGGCTCGGCGGACTGGATGCCGCGCAACCTCTTCGAGCGCTGCGAAGTGGTCTTCCCCGTCCGCGATCCAGCGGCGCTGGCCCGCATCCACGACGAGATTTTACCCGCTTACCTCGCCGACACCACCAAAGCCCGACTGCAACAGCCCGATGGCAGCTACGTGCGCGCAAGCAACGTGATCAAGGACGCAAAGCCCTTCGATAGCCAGGGATTCCTCATGCAGTTGGCTGAGGGCAAAGCGGATCTGAGCGCGATTCCCAAGCCGCAGGCAGACAAGCCTTCAGCGAAGGCAGCCCAGAAGAGAGCCCGCGCCGCTGACTAACAGCCGGGCTTTCGGTCAAACCTCGCAGATTCAGCTTCCGGGGAGCAGACCGCCGGTCGATAATTCACATCAGATTATTACAATCGTGTTAATATCAATGGTCTAGGAGCTGGCAGACCCCCACCCCGTCCTCGCCGGATCGTCCAAGCCATGAATCTCTACTTGATGCGCCACGCCAACGCTGGATTGTCGCGAGGAAATCACATCCTCGACGCCAAGCGGTCCCTCATCAAAGAGGGAAAGGAACAGTGCATCCTGATGGCGCGGGTATTGAGCGCGCTCAATGTTCAGGTGGACGCGGTCGTCTCCAGCCCTCTGAAGCGGGCCCTGCAAACGGCTCAGTTTGTGAGCACGGAGCTCGGCTACGACGCCAAGGTAGAGATCAGTGAGGCGCTCGAACCAGGCGCCGACTACGCCGACTTCCAGGAGATGCTGGCCAAGTACTCCGGCTGCGAGGGCTTGCTGGTAGTGGGCCACAACCCGAACGTCTTTCAGTTTCTTGGCAAACTCATCACTGGCAACGGCGGCGCCGCGATCCGCATGAGAAAAGGCTCGGTGGCCCGCATCGATCTCGACCGCCATCCGCCGCTTCTCCAGTGGCTCATCGATCCTCGTTCGGCGCGCGCCATCTACGCCAGCGTGCAGAAAAGCTCGCGCCCGAAGACCTCGCGGAAGTAATCCGCCTCTTTGCGCAGAGACCACAACTCCAGCTCCGCGCCCGTCCGTCCCGGCTGCACCTCGAGATGTACCCGCTTGGGATAGACCCTCGCCGCAAATCTCAGCACATCCGAAGCACGATCCTGATTCAGCGCCACAGCGAGCCTCAGCAGCACGACCGCGCGTTGCACATGCTCGTGTTCTCCTGCTGGAATGTTGCGCAGTGCGCGGTCGCCGGGCTGCGGACGGCTCTTGCCCAGGTAGCGAGCAATGGCCGAGATGATGGTTCGCTGCAACTGCGTACAGCCGTA
>CAYVMS010000051.1:0-4342 GCA_964452615.1 uncultured Occallatibacter sp. | reverse complement strand
GCTGCGGCGCGCGCGTCTTCGACGGCCAGCATCTGGGCCAGAATGCCGTCGCGCAGGCCCAGCGGAGAGTAGCGAAAGCCGGCCAGCCTAAAACTCTCCAGCAGCTCGGCGAAGACCATCGCTCCGGGAACGATAATCTCGGCGCGCCGTGGACCGATGCCAGGAATAGCAGCTCGTTCGGCGAGCGTGAGCTGGGAGAGCCGTTGGGCCAGTTTGCGCACTTCGCGTGCGGGCACGATCACTAGCGCCTGCAAACTGGAGCGGGCGCGTCTCGCGCTCAGTGCGCTGACAGCCTTGCCCGCGCTCTTGCCAGCCTTGCCGTTTCCGCCTTTGGCCATCGCCGCAAAGGCATCGCTGAGCGCAGCGGCCGTGCCCGAGGTGCCGATTACCTGTGCGATCTTCTCCGGCTTGATCCGGCGATGAGCCCGGCGCAATTCGCGGGAGATGAGCTGGTGCATTCGAGCCAGTCCCTCGGCCGGAGGCGGATCGGACGGCAGGAACTCCTCGGTCAGGCGTACCGCACCCAGCGGCAGGCTGATAGTCTCGCGGATGTGTTTGCGCTCCGATAGGGTGATCTCACAGCTCCCACCTCCCAGGTCTACGAGCAGCACGCGCCCCGCCGGTTTGCGCTCGCCCGCGGAGACCGCGCCGTCGAGGCCCAGCACGCCGAGATGAATCAGCCTGCCCTCTTCGAGGCCGGAGATAATCTCCATATTCCAGCCCGTCTCCTCTTTGACTCTGGCCTGGAAGACGGCTGCGTTGCGCGCATCGCGCATGGCCGAGGTAGCCACCACGCGAATCTGTTCCGCGCCATGCAACTGCACCGCCCGCTGAAAGCGCTTGAGCGCCTGGATCGTTGCCGCCATCGCCTCAGGAGAGACCAGCCCGGACTCAAAGACGCTCTCTCCCAGCCGCGTCACTTCGCGGTCCTCGTGTAGAGTCTTCAGATGGTGCACGACGACCTTGGCGATCTTCAATCTGCAGGAGTTGGAACCGATATCGATAGCTGCAAAGGTAGGCATGAGGACTGGCGGCACTCCGGGAAGAAAAATCTGTCTCTGCGGCCAAGATACACGACGGGGCCAACTGGACGTGGGACTGACCAGCATTCAATGTTGATCGGAGTCGATTCCTGCGGGATGGGTCTCAAGCCAGATGATTAAGAGCAATCCGCAATCCGCAAGCCGCTCACCGACCCGGCTGTTATCCTAGGGTTTGGTCGCTAAATCCCGGATGACAACCCAGACGCACTCTCTAGAACGCCCGAAGGAATCGCTCTCAACGCGAGCTGCCTGGGCACTTTTGGCGGCGATATTTGCCGCTGTGACCCTGGCCTCGCTCTTTACTCCCCCGCTGCTGGACGATGTGGACTCCAGCCACGCGCAGGCCGCGCAGCATATGGCCGAGAGCGGCGATTGGGTGACGCTGAAGGTGAACGGTCTCCGCTACCTTGAGAAGCCGCCGTTGCCCTATTGGCTTGACGCGGCGCTCTATCGCGTCTTCGGCCAGAACGTCTTTGCCACCCATCTACCCAATGCGCTGGCCCTGCTCGGCTGCGCTTGGCTGGCTTGGCTCTGGGCCAGCCGCGCGTGGAGCCGCCGCGCCGGTCTCTATGCCGCTCTCGGCGTCCTGACCTCCGTCGGACCGTTTCTCTTTACGCGCTTCGCCATTCCCGAGGCGCTGCTCAGCTTTTTGCTGCTCTCGGCTCTCTATTGCCTGCAAATCGGCTTCGAGTCCAAAAGGGCGCTTCATTTTTACTCGATGTGGGCGGCTCTGGGACTGGCAGTGCTGACCAAAGGTTTGATTGCGCCGATCTTCTTTGCCGCGGCGGCCATACCTTTCCTGCTCTTGAGCGGCCATTGGAGGCGCTGGCGGCGGTTGAAACCGCTGACCGGCATGCTCTTGTTCCTGATCATCGCCGCGCCCTGGCACATCCTGGCAGGACTGGCCAATCCGGGCCAGGGCCATCCGATCGGCAACCACCCCACCATCGGCAATGTGCACGGCTTCTGGTACTTTTACTTTCTCAACGAGCATGTCTTCCGCTTCCTGGGCAAGCGCTATCCTTACGACTACAACCGGCTGCCTTATGCCGCTTACTGGCTGCAGCATCTGGTCTGGCTCTTTCCCTGGAGCCTGTTTATACCCGCCTTGGCTGCGGCTGCCTGGAAGACTCGCCGCAACTGGATGCGGCACATGCGCGAGGACTCAAGCAAGACGATTGAGGCCGGCCCGGATCACAACGCAAGCGCGGAGGCAGCCGACCTCTTTTTACGGCACAGATTTCGTGCGCATACGATCTGGCTGCTGAGCCTGTTCTCGGCCTTCATCCTGCTCTTCTTTTCTCTCTCGACCAATCAGGAGTACTACACATTTCCTACATGGACTCCGCTGTTCATTTTGATTGCCGGCGTACTGACCGGGATCGAGGAGCATCGCGACCACCTTGGCAGGTTACATGCCGGCAAATCGCTGCTGACCACTGCCTGGCTGACAGCGGCGCAGGGACTTTTCGCAGTCGTCGGCGTTCTGGTGGCAGCGGCTCTTGGCTGGGGATTATGGGAGTCGCGCCGCCTGCCCTTTGTCTCCGATGTGGGCACGTTGCTGGCGCACCGCGGCGTCGGCGATTACACGCTCTCTATGTCTCACATCTTCGACCTCACCGGTCCTTCGTTTGCCGCGCTGCGCTTGCCCGCCGTGCTGGCTGCTCTGACTCTGCTGGTGGGTCCGGCCGTGGGCTGGCTGCTGCGGCTTAGAGGAAAGCATATCTCCGCCACCGTCAGCGTGGCGCTTACCTCTGCCGTTTTCCTGATCGCCGCGCACATCGCCTTTGCACGCTTTGAGCCGATGCTCAGCTCGAAGCAGTTGGCCGACACGATCATTCAGAAAGGCTCGCCCGCCGACACCTTCATCATCTTCGGCGACCAGTCCGACGCGTCCTCTGTAGTTTTTTACGCGCACAGCTTCTTTCACGGCAAGCCTGCGCTGCTTGTCGGCGATGCCTGCTCGCAGCATAATGAAGGATCGTCGATGCTGTGGGGCTCCTGCTATACCGACGCGCCAAGGGTCTTCTTGAGCGAGGAACAGCTCTCGGCGATCTGGGGCACAGGCGAGCGGAAGTGGCTTTTCGCCCAGGACATTAACCAGCCCAAGGCCGAGCAATTGTTATCAGGCCGGCTCTACCCCGTCCAATCGATTGCCGACAAGGCGTTGTGGACCGACCGGCCACTGCCGGAGGCTCCTTCGGAGCGCCCAATGGCGGCTCGCCTCACCGAAGGTCCACGCCAATGAGTCAAGACGTTCTCGTCGTCGGGGCCGGCTTTGCGGGTGCCGTTATCGCCGAGCGGCTGGCCAGCGCAGGGCGCGAGGTTCTGGTCATCGACCGGCGCGATCATGTTGCTGGTAATGCATACGACCATCCGGACAGCCACGGCGTCCTTGTGCACCGATTTGGGCCGCACCTGTTTCACACCAACTCGGATGCGGTCTTCGAGTACCTTTCGCGATTTACGGATTGGCGCCCTTATGAACACCGGGTTCTGGTCTCGCTCGAAGGCAAGCTCTACCCGCTGCCTATCAATCAGGACACCATCAACCGGCTCTACGGGCTGAGTCTTGATGAGGCTGGGGTTGAGCAGTTCCTTGACGGGGTCCGCGAACACCGCGACCCGGTGCTGACCAGCGAAGACGTGGTCCTGAACGCTGTAGGACGCGAACTCTGCGATAAGATTTTTCGCGGCTATACCCGCAAGCAGTGGAACCTTGATTTGGCCGAACTGAGTCCCAGCGTTCTGGCCCGCATTCCCACGCGCACCAATCGCGATGACCGGTACTTTACCGACAAGCATCAGGCTATGCCCGCCGAGGGCTATACGCGCCTATTTGAACGAATATTGACGCATCCGCGCATCCGCGTCGAGACTGGGGTGGAGTTTACCGCCGTACACGAGCATGTTCGACCACGGCTTACCATCTTTACCGGCTGCATCGACGAGTATTTCGGCTACCGGTTGGGCAGGCTGCCCTACCGGTCCATTCGCTTTGAGCACCAGCATCTGGCCGAGGTCGAGCGCTTCCAGCCGGTGGCCACCGTCAACTACCCCAACGAGCACGAGTACACGCGCATCACCGAGTTCAAGCACATTACCGGCCAGCAGCATTCGGGAACGTCGATTGTCAAAGAGTTTCCGACCGATGAGGGCGAGCCCTACTACCCGGTGCCGCGCCCGGCGAACCAGGAGCTTTACCGCCGCTACCAGGAGTTGGCCGCGAGTGAGCCGAATGTGGTTTTTCTGGGGCGGCTGGCGCAGTACCGCTACTACAACATGGATCAGGCTGCTGC
>CAYVMS010000050.1:0-17422 GCA_964452615.1 uncultured Occallatibacter sp. | reverse complement strand
ACGAGCTTCCCGCCGAGATCAAGAAGGCCGTGGCCATGGGCGACCTCTCGGAGAATGCCGAATATCACATGGCCAAGCAGCGCCAGACCTTTGTGGATGCGCGCCTGGGCCAATTGAAAAGGCGCATGGCCGAGCTCTCGCTGGTGAATCTGACCAACATTCCCAGGGACAAGGCCGGCTTTGGTTCGACAGTGGTGGTCTATGACTCAACCAAGGATGCGGAGATCGTCTACCGTCTGGTGACCAGCGAAGAATCCGACGTATCAAAGGGGCTGATCTCGACCACCTCGCCCATCGGACGCGGTATCGTGGGCAAGCGGGTGGGCGACACCGCCACCATCGTCACGCCCAACGGCAAGCGCCAATTGGAGATACTGAAGCTGACCACCATTCACGATGAAGCAGAAGCGGCTGCCGCGCAAACCGAGGCCAGCCCAGAACAACCGGAGCAGAAGTAGGCAAGATGGCAATCACCTGGACCAGCGCCTTTGGCAGCGCCTGCGGATGGCTTCTCGACAAGCTTGTGAAGGGGATGGCGCTGACCCGCATCTCGCCGAACGCTCTCACATTCATCGGCCTGGTCATTAACATTGTCGCCGCCTTCCTCTTTGGCCACGCCAACGCCACCAACGCTGGACGCATGTTCTTCTATGCGGGCTGCGTGATCTTCGCCGCCGGGGCATTCGACATGCTGGATGGACGCGTGGCGCGGCGCAACAACCAGGTCACAGTCTTTGGTTCATTCTTCGACTCGGTAATCGACCGCTACTCAGACGTGGTGCTCTTCTTCGGATTGCTGGTCTACTACGGCCGGATCAACCGGTTCAGATACGTCGTGCTGGTGGCCTTTGTGATGGTCACCTCGCTGATGGTCAGCTATACGCGCGCCCGCGCCGAGGCTCTCATCGGCCAATGCAAGGTGGGATTCATGGAGCGCCCGGAGCGGATCGTGCTGGTCATTATCGGAGCGGTCTTCTACCACTGGGGAGCAATGGCTCCGGTGCTATGGGTGCTGGCCGTGCTCTCGACGATCACCGTGACTCACCGCATCGTCTACACCTACCAGAACACCAAGCACCTGGCGCCGACGAGCTGACGAGTCCTCGAGAACTCTAGCAGTTGATCATCACAGCTGAGCAGCCCTTGCGGACTGGCTTCCATTGCACAAGAAATTGCGTGACGGCTGAGGACTCCATGCGGCGCATGGCTTCAAACTCGCCGCTCTTCTGGCTGTAGAGCAGCTTCCCGTTTTCGCTCAGGACGGCGAGCGCAGGCACTCCCTTCTCGATTGGAATTTCGTATTGCTCGGCTATATCCAGGTTGGCATCCTTCATGCCGATGTTCACATGGACCAGCACGAAGTTCGCCTCCAGGATCGCCCGGTTCGCGGGGTCGTGGAAGTAGCCGTCCAGCACAATGCAGTCGGGGCACCAGTTGCCGCCAAAGTCGAGCAGGATGCGTTTGTGGCCAGCGGCAGCGGTCTTGAGAGCGGCGGCCAGATCGACCTGGGCCTGCGCCGGGTCGGGATAGATTTCGCGGCTGGCTGAGCGAGCGCTGCCAGCAGCCAAAACCATCAGGGCGGCGAGAGCAAGAATCTTGATGATCTTCAACGGGAAACCCTCCACAACTGATCTAGTCTGCCATAAACTTGGGTCTGCCATAAACCTGGGCGGGCGCTACCTTCACGCCGGGTTCAGTTTTGCACGTCTCTCGATGGCACGCTGACTTATACTTGCCTCGCTGGATGAAAACTTTGACAGATCTGCGCGCACGGCTGGAGTCGTCGATCTTTCCCGACCTGGGATCGATGATGGAGGGCTATGCTCGGGCGGCGGCGGATTGGGCCCGCAGCGAGTTCAAGCTGACGCTGGACTTCAGTTCGGATTCCGTCGACGTGCTCGATGAGATTCTGGTGCTGGTGAGCGAGAGTCCGGAGCTGGAGTTGGACTTCGAGGTGCGGCTGTGGGGCAGCTACCTTGGCGAGTTGCTTCGGCGTCGCTACGAGGGCGTATGGGAGATGACCCAATACCCCGGCGGCGTGTTAGCGGTCCCGGCCATCGATATACGCGGCTCGCGCCTTTTTCCGCTGATGAAAGTCTTCCGCCGGCTCACCGTCGGCGACGAAGAAGACCTGCGCGCTTTCTACGTCATGGTGACCGAGCGGCTGGGGCGGCCGGCACAGGTAAATTGACAGTGACCAGTGGGGAGTGAACTCCCCGTCTGCGAGGACATGTGGCTTTGTGCGACAATGAACCGTGAGAGTGCGCGGCAGAGATGCGCTGCGCGGAGGATGAAACCATGGGCGATCTATTGCAGCCGTGGCACTTGATCTTATTGGCCATCGTTGCTTTCCTGCTCTTTGGCGCCAAGCGGTTGCCGGAGCTGGGCAAGGGACTGGGTGAGGGTTTGAAGGGTTTCAAGGAAGGCCTCAAGGGCATCGCCGACCCATCCCCAACCACAACAGTGCAGCAGACTACGGCTCCCGCACCGCCTGCCGCTTCGACGCAGGCTGAGCCCCCCTCTGTAAAGTCGGATATGGAGTATGTGATTTGCAGCCGTTGCGGTGGCAGATTCGAGAATCCGCTCGGGTTTAAGGTGGCGGAATATGTTTGCCGCTCGTGTCAGGCGCGTTCGTAACTGAAAAGTGAGCGTCGAACTCCGGGTTTCCCAGCTTTATCATGACATCAAATGCGAAAGGCCTGTGCAGTGCGCACAGGCCTTTCTTGTGTCTGCCAATTCCCCTTAGTGAGAGTCCTGGGCCGAGGGGTAGTAGCCTTCCTTGTTGCTTATTTCGAAGCCGGGCCGTTCGATGCGGACCTCGATCTTGCGGAACTTGCCGTCGATGAGCGGCTGGTGGCTATAGTAGCCCAGCGTGTACTGGTTACGCGCCTCCTCGGCGATCTTGGCATAGCTCTTTTCGATTCCGTCAGTTCCCTTCTCAAAGTCCGGCGCGCCGCCCGTGGCCAGGATGTACTTGGCCAGCAGGTTGTCGTACATGGTATAGGGCAGGTGATAGCGGCTGATGTATCCCTCGCCCCAGCGGGCCGAGTCGCCCACTAGCGTACCGTAAACAGCGATCTTGTTGGTCTCCAAATAGCGCCGCACTTCGGGGAATTTGGCCTTGCTGCCGTATTCCTTGCCGTCGGAGATGACGTAGATGATGCGGCGGCGACCCTGGGGGCGCGTTGATAATTCCTTGGCCGCAGCCAGAATAGCATCGTTGAGAGTGTGGATTTCCTTGGGAATCATGGACCATGTACCGTCGCCGCCTGCCGATCCTCCCCTCTGCACATTGGGATCGACGCAATTGCCATTCTGGGTAACACTGCAGGGCCCGAATGCACCGCTGTTGATTGGCACCAGCATCTCGGCGCCGGTCTCCTTGGCCAGGGCCAGCACGGCAGGCAGGCGCGCGCTCTGCGCGCCGGTAAAGCCGGTCCGCTCCTGGGTCATATGGCCGTAAGTGAAGACAGCGGCTTCGTCATAAGGCGTAAGCGCGCCCTGGATGGCTCCCAGCGAAGTATTCACCTTGGCCATCACGTCGGAGGTCAGGCTCTGATCGATGACGAAGGCGATAGAAAGAGGAAATGAATCTGTCGTGAAAAAGGCGAGAGGTTCACGAGTGTCGTTCTCAAAAACCTTGAAGTCGCGGTAAGTGAGGCCGGCGACCAGCTTTCCCTTCGAGTCCTTGACAGTGACCGGAACCTCGACGAAGGTGGTGTGCATGCGGATCAATGTCGCAGATTTTTCAACGCCCTCGCCAAGGGGCGGGATCTCGGGCGGCGCGGTCTGAACCGTGTCCTTGACTTGACTTGAAGGCGGCAGACTGCCTGAAACGGGCGGCTGTTCGGCCGGGGCAGTCGAGGACGAGGAGGGCCCGGTGGGCTGCTCTCCCACACCTTTACCGGGAGTGATCGGTCCGGTTGCATCCGACGCCAGAGGTCTAGGCGCCTGAGGTGTCGGGGCGTCGGGGACGGCGGGTTGCTGGGCAGGTTGCTGATCCTGGGCCAGCGCGGCCAGGCTCAAACTCGGGCTCGAACTCAGGAGCGCCGCCAGTGCGATTGCCGTAAAACCTAGCTTCACAGATCTTCTCCAGTAGTCAGTGGTCTCTCCAGTGGTCAGTTGTCAGTGATCGGTGGTCAGTGAAAAACAGTGCTCCGGAGGTTCATACTTCCGCCGCCAGTTGCGCGAACAAACCGCTGACCGGCAGCCCGCAACTGATCACTGTCCACTGAAATCTGGCCGCTGAAATCGATGCTCCATTCGTCAGAGTATCAGACGCGCCAGCACAGTGCAGGTTACTTCAGTACACGGAGCTCGCGTATGCTTTCTTCGGAGCGCCAATTCCGTCTAAGAGGCCATATGAGAATGCGTTGGGGAATTCGAGTCTTTCTGTTGAGCCTGCCGGCGCTGGTTCCTGCGGGATGGTGCCAGCTTGCCCCCTCGCCCGATGCCCCCCCGGTCTCCAACGCGCCGGAGACAGTGGCCGAGGATGTGCCTGTTACGACGCTCAAGATGAATGTCAACCTCGTTGACGTTCTCTTCACGGTCAAAGACAAGTCGGGCAGCCTGGTTCCTCACCTCACCAAAGACGACTGCACGATCTCTGAAGACAAGACTCCTCAGACACTCAAGAGCTTTGTCGCCGAATCGCATCTGCCGCTGACTCTGGGTATTCTGCTGGATACCTCAGGAAGCCAGCAGCGTGTACTGCCCCTGGAACAGGATGCTGGCAGCCAGTTCCTCGAACGCGTGCTCAAGTCGAAGGACGAGGCTTTTCTGGTTTCGTTCGACGTAGACGTGGACCTATTGCAGGACTACACCAACAACCCACGGCTGCTGGCGCGGGCCATGAGCAAGGCCGAGATCAATACCGCCGGGGGCAATGGCTCCGGCATTCCCGGCATGGGCGGAGGACCGGTTCCGACCATCGGCGCTCCCAAGGGTACCCTGCTCTACGACGCGGTAGCCATGGCAGCCGACAAGAAGATGAACCAGGAGACAGGCCGCAAGGCAATGATCCTGCTGACCGACGGCGAGGACGAGGGCAGCCGCACCAAGATTAACGAGGCAATCGCCGCGGCACAAAGACACAACATCATCATCTACACAATTCTGATCGCCGACCGGGGCTTCTATGGAGGTTTTGGCATGGGCTACACCGGCTACTCCGCCATGAAAAAGATGACCGAGGAGACCGGCGGGCGGCTGATCGACGTGGGCAATAATGGCAAAAAACTCGAGGCCGCTTTTCAGCAGATCGAGGACGAGCTGCGCACTCAGTACGTGGCCAGTTACACACCCAGCAACACCAAGCTGGACGGCAGCTTCCGCAAGCTCTCGGTCGAGTGCAAGGGCGACGGCCTAAAAGTGCAGGTCCGCAAGGGCTACTTCGCACTGGCGCCTGAAAACTAAGGATCAGATCAGAGACTAGAGATCAGAGCAAGCTAATGAGGTTTTGCGTACGCAGGGCAGCGAGCAGCGCAATCTCTTGGAGCGTGTACCAAGGACGTTAACCGCCCTTCCGATGCGGAATCAACGTGTCGCAGTTTTCGTTAATCGCTTCATGAAACAAGGGCAGCCGAGGCAAATCGCCAGCTCCTCATCTTCGCATCTTATTGAGAGCAAACGATCCGCTGCAAAGAGTAACAAAGCAGGGCAGAGCCTCTTAGCTGTGTCTTCGACCTGTGCAAAATTCAGCAGAAACTACCCGAAGTGTCTTATTTCGTTACATTAAATTACCTTCGGATCACTACATGGTAATCTGGCGTTCCATAAATTTCTTTATTAATATCGGCACAAGTCAGAAATACTTTAGCCCTTGCAGAAGGAATTTTTTAAGGGCGTGAGAAGTTTCCGAGGAGCCTGCCATGTACACCAACTGCGCGACCAGCGAAGATTTTGAGATCAGCCCACGTTTTCGCCGCACTATCGAAGAGCGCATCGTGCGCCTGGAGAGGGACGCAGAGTTTGATGAGTCGCAGGTGGCCTATTTGATCGACAGCGACCACATTCGCCGGCAGATGCGGTTGGTGGCCTTGCAGCGCGCCGAGGCTCTGCGCATGAGGCTCTTCCTGGACCGCGCCAAGACTCGGCTGCCGCGCCCGATGATCGCGCTCTAAGAGACCGGGAACAAATATAAGAGATTAGAGACTGGAAATTATAGGGATTAGGGACTGGGGGTGGCATCCTCTGGTCCCTTTTCCATTTGAGTGCTCTCTGGGAGCCTGCAATGGAGTTGAATTACTTCGTCGTCGATGTCTTTACCGACCGAGTGCTGGCGGGCAACGCGCTGGCCGTGGTGATGAACACCTGCGGCCTGACGACCGAGCGGATGCAGGAGATCGCGCGCGAGTTCAATCTCTCTGAAACGACATTCATCGAGCGCCGGGCGGCTGAGATCGAGCGGGCCGAGGGCGTTCGTGTGCGCATCTTCACCACGCAGGAAGAGTTGAACTTCGCCGGCCACCCAACGCTGGGCACAGCAATCGTGCTGAAGCTCGAAGCGCCGGAGACAGTCGATGGCGACACGGTAACGCTTGCCCTGAATGTGGGCGCGGTGCCGGTGCGGTTCATCGGGCAGCATGGAGGTTCCAGGCCTCTCTTTGGCGAGATGACGCAGCCGGAGCCGGAGTTTGGCGCTGAGTTGGACCCGAAGGAAGTTGCCAGGCTAACCGGACTGACTCTCGACGATCTTGACCCAGCTTTGCCGCCACAGATTGTCTCCACTGGCACAGCCTTCGCGATTGTGGCCTTGCGAACCGCTGAAGCGCTGGCCCGCCTCAGGGTGAACCAGCAGGAGACCGCCGCCTGGCTGCGCGAACGCGGCGCGCGATGGTTCTATGTGCTGGGGCCGACAGGCGAGCAGACAGGAAGTCTGGAGCCTGCGTGGCGCGCCCGAATGCAATTCAACGGCGGCGAAGATCCAGCCACCGGCTCTGCCGCCGGCTGCGCGATCAGCTATCTGGTCCAGCGCGGCGCGGTAACTTCGGGCCAGCGGATTCATGTGCGTCAAGGTGTGGAGATCGGCCGGACCAGCGACTTATACCTCTCTGCAACGCTCGATTCGGCGAGGGTGACCGATGTGCGGGTTGCGGGCAGCACTGTTCTTGGGTCAAAAGGGCGGCTTTTCCTGCCGGTTTGCACATCCTTTCAACAGGAATTCATAAATGCAAGTAATAGCAACGATTAGATGTAGCGAATTTTCATCTGTTTCCTTAGGATTTTCAAAGAGAGTTTCGCCTCATTTTCCCCACTGTTCAACGCTCCCGATTGCTCGTACTCTTGGCTTTCATTGAAGGAATTCATCCGGCGTCTTAGCCGGTCTTAACCCAGGCAGCAATCGAAATCTAACCCTGACCAAAGCCAACCTCCTGCGTATCTAACACTGGATGCTGCTTTGCGTGAGCGCCGCCCCCTTACGCGGCGAATCATGCTCTGCGACCCGGACAGCAAGGTCGACCGGGATACGGCAGCCATGTGCTCGGCCCATGTGCCTTGGAGATTCATCACGCCTGCCCGCCCAAGAGCGGGTGAGGGCGAAGTAGTTCAACGTTGGCGGCAATGAAAACTGCATCAAGGAGCGAGTTCCAAGATTATGCGACCCAAGAAAGTAATTCTCTGCGTAGACGACAACGAACAAGAGCTTTCCGTACTCAAGTTCATGCTGGCCACTAATGGATACCGTGTAGTCTCCGCCGCCAACGGCCAGGATGCTATCGGCCTCTTCTCTGAAACTCAAGTGGACCTGGTGCTGGCCGACTATGCCATGCCCCAGATGAACGGCTGCCAGTTGGTGGAGCGGCTGAAGCAGATCGCGTCTCATGTGCCCATGATCCTGTTGGGCGACCCGCAGAAGATGGCAGGTGAGATGCACTCCGCCGATGCCCTGCTGGCCAAGAAGAACTGCACGCCCCAGGAGTTGCTGGAGCGCATCAAGGTAATGAGCGCCCGCAAGCGCGGCCCCCGCAAGGGTTCGCAGCGGCTGACTCCGATGATTGTGGAGTTGGCAGTAGCGTCGTAAAAGCAGGGACTAGGGACTAGGGAACAGGGATCAGTGACAAGCGCCTGTTTTCTGGTCCCTATCCGCAGTTCCCTGCTTATTGCCTATTCCCTGTTCTCCGTTCCCTGCTTTTCCGCTCTTTGCTCCAAACACTTGACGACTTCGCTGCCGGGTGGAATACTCGCCAACTATACCGGTCCGGTGGGATTCTCTCCAGTCAACCGGGGGGGTTGGCTTCATATGGACTTGATTGTGGTTCGTCTTCTTTTTGTGGCCCTACTTGCCGGGGTCTGTTTCTTCCTTCATCCATTCGGCATGGCAGGGTGGATGAGTGCGGCCTTGGGAGCCGGATCGGCCTGCGCGGTCATCGTCTTTGAGTTCCGGGTGCGGGCCCTCACACTGCGGCGGCTGGTAGGTGCGGTTGCGGGCAGTGTGCTGGGCATCCTTGGTGCGGCGCTGTTTTGCCTGGTGCTGCGCGGGGCGCTGCAGCCCGGCGCCACCTCGGCCGTGCTGCAGATCTTCGTGCTGCTACTGATGACCTATGTGGGGCTGTTGGTGGGCGCAAACAAAGGCGACCTGCTGAACCCGGCGGCGCTGGGCACCCTATTTGCCGCCGACCGGCCTACACGGCGCAGCGCCAAAGTGCTCGATACCAGCGTGATCATCGACGGCCGCATCGCCGATATCGCCGAGGCCGGTTTTATTGATGGCACGATGGTGGTGCCGGAGTTTGTGCTGCGCGAGTTGCAGACGGTGGCCGACTCCACCGACAACTCCAAGCGCCAGCGGGGCCGCCGCGGCCTCGATATGTTGCAGCGCATGCAATCGAATGCCGAGATCCAGGTTCAGATCGTGCCCGACGACTTCCCTTCCATCCGCGAAGTCGACCTGAAGCTGCTTGAGCTGGCCAAGAAGTGGGAGGCCAAGGTCGTAACCAACGACTTCAACCTGAACAAGGTGGCCCATCTGCATCACGTCGACGTGCTCAACATCAACGACCTCGCCAACGCCCTCAAGCCCGTTGTGCTGCCCGGCGAAAAGATGACGGTGCTGATTTTGAAAGAGGGCAAGGAGTTCAACCAGGGCGTCGGCTATCTCGACGACGGCACGATGGTGGTCGTCGATCATGCGCGCAAGCTGATTGGCCGGGCCGCGGAGATTAGCGTAACCAGCGTGCTGCAAACCGCCAGCGGCAAAATGATCTTTGGCAAACTCGACGAGAACGGCAAGAACGGCGACCCAGCTAGGCCGGGACCGGTAGAGATTGTGCGATAACCGTCTGCGGTGGGGCTGCCAGATTTCGGCGGTATGAACGCGTCAATACTTCGGCACCTTGGGGTCGATCTCTTCGCTCCAGGCGTGGATGCCGCCGGATAAGTTAACGACGCGCGGATAGCCTGCTTGCTTGAGGAACTCCGCAACGCGCTGGCTGCGAACGCCCGCATGACAATGCACAATCACCTCGCGTTCGCGGTCGATCTCGGCCAGCCGCTGCGGAACCTCATTCAACGGAATCAGCTTGCCGCCAATCTGAGCGATCTTGTTCTCCCACGGCTCCCGCACGTCGAGAATGTAGACATCCTCACCGGCATCGATACGGCGCTTCAGCTCTTTCACGGTGATCTGGGGAACTCCGTTGATCAAGGTCGTCTCCTGAGTTGTTCTGTGCGAGGCGGCGCAAGTCCTCGTCGTTCAAATGCAGTCCGCTCTATTCCATCGCAGCAAGCACGGCGTCGGCAAACTGGCTGGTTCCTGCTGTGCCTCCTACGTCGCGCGTAAGAGACTTGCGCTCGGCATAGACTTTTTCGAGCGCCTTCTGCAGCCTGTCAGCAGCAGCGGCTTCATCGAGATGGCGCAGCATCAGAATAGCCGATTGCAACAGCGCCGTCGGGTTGGCGACGTCTTTGCCTGCAATGTCTGGGGCCGAGCCATGCACCGCCTCAAAGATGGCACAGTCGAGGCCGAGGTTTGCGCCGGGGACGAGGCCGAGACCGCCGACCAAGCCTGCGCAGAGATCGCTGACGATATCGCCGTAGAGATTTTCGAGCAGCAGCGTGTCGTACTGCCAAGGATTCATCACCAACTGCATGCAGGTGTTGTCGATCAGATGTTCGGCATAGGCCACGTCGGGAAAGCTCTCGGCGACCTTGCGCGCGCAACGCAGAAACAAGCCGTCGGAGAGCTTCATGATGTTGGCCTTGTGAACGGCATGAATCTTCTTGCGGCCATGCTTGCGCGCGTATTCAAATGCGAATTTGGCGATGCGCGTCGAGCCTTTTTCCGTGATGACCTTGATGCTCTCGACCACACCCGGAACCACCTCGTGCTCCAGGCCGACGTACTCGCCCTCGGTGTTTTCGCGGACAATGATCAAATCGACGCCCGGCCATTTCGTTTCGAGGCCGGGGAGATTCCGGACAGGACGGAAGTTGGCGAAGAGGTCGAAGCGCTTTCTCAGCGTCACGTTGATGCTCTTGAAGCCGCCGCTGATAGGCGTAGTGACCGGGCCCTTCAAGGCCACGCCATTACGTTCGATGGATTGATAGAGCGCAGTTGGAATGTACTCGCCGAAGATCTCGAAGGCCTCAGCCCCGGCAGCGAAGCGCTCCCACTCAAACTTGACGCCGGTCGCCTCAAGGATGCGAACCACGGCCTGCGTAACTTCAGGGCCTATGCCATCGCCCGGAATCAGAGTTACCTTGTGGGTCTTCGTGTCGGGCATTGGTCTCCTTTTCAGTGGACAGTGGCCTACTTCTTCCCCTTACCAGCCACTCGCCCGCCGAGCAACCCCTCAAGCTCTTCCTTGAACTCGCGCACGTCCTTGAAGTCCCGATAAACCGATGCGAATCGGATATAGGCCACCGTATCCAGCCCCTTAAGATGTTTCATGATCAGTTCGCCGATCTCCGACGTCGTCCTCTCGCGTTCCGGCGCGTCCACCAGAAAGGACTCGGCGGAGTCGACGATTCCTTCCAGGTTCTTCAGTGGCACAGGCCGCTTTTCGCAGGCGCGAAGGAGGCCGCTCAAGACCTTTTGGCGGTCGAAGCGCTCGCGGCGGCCGTCTTTCTTGACGACCATGTAGGGGATCTCGTCGATTCGCTCATAGGTAGTGAAGCGGCGATTGCATCGCTCGCACTCCCGCCGCCGCCGGATCGAGTCGGCCTCTTTGCTCTCGCGAGAGTCGACTACCCGGTCCTGCCCAAAGCCACAATAAGGACACTTCATACAAGGCCGATTCTAACCCAGAGATCATGGGTTGAGGGACTAGGGGCTAGGGAATAGGGACTAGAAAACCGCCTTTGGATGCCCTTGCCGCGCTGCCGAAGTTTTTGGGAAAACACCCTTACTTCGTCGTTCTATCGCATGGTATTCTTTCACGCATGATCGACCGGTGGGAAAAGAGATTTGGAAGAGTCCGGCTCCTTGGCTGGCTCGCACTCGCGGGACTGCCCCTTGCAGCAGGCGCGTATTCACCTCAGAACTTGCTCAGAAGTTCTGCATCGCTGCGATGTTTCTGTTAATTCTTCCTGTCTTTATCTACATTTACGTCATCATAATCTGGCATTGGAAGAATCGCTATCGCGGCAATCATAGCGATCTGTGGGGCGCGCTCATTCTCATCGAAACCAGCGGCTGGATGAAGCTCGTCTATATCTTCCGTCATATTGTTCCCGATATGCGCCACTCAGGCCGCTATCGACCAAACCCGCAACCGCAGACGATCGCGCCGAGTTCGGAGTTAACACTACCTGCCGAGTAATAAATCGATCCTGTCTTTGGGCGCATAAATTCATCGACGCCTGGGAGCACCACCGTCTTAGGACAAACCGGGGGGCTGGCGGCTATTCCGTGGTCCTTGATACCTAGTCCCTGCTTTCAGTCGAACACCACCGTCTTGTTTTCGTAGCAGAGAATGCGGCGGTCGAGATGCCAGCGGACGGCGCGGGAGAGGACGATGCGCTCCAGATCCCGGCCGCGCGCTACGAGATCTTCCACCTGGTCGCGGTGCGAGATGCGGGCCACGTCCTGTTCGATGATGGGGCCGTCGTCCAGCACTTCGGTGACGTAGTGGCTGGTGGCCCCGATCAGCTTCACGCCGCGGGCGTGGGCGGCGTGGTAGGGCTTGGCCCCGGTAAAAGCGGGCAAAAACGAGTGATGCACGTTAATGATCGCATCCGGGAAATGGGCGATGAAGGTAGGCGAAAGGATCTGCATGTAGCGCGCGAGAACGACCAGTTCAACCTTGTGCAGCGAGAGCAGTTCAAGCTGCCGCGGCTCAGTCTCGGAGCGCGTCGCAGCCGTTACCGGGATGTATTCAAAGGGGATGCCGTAAAAGGCGGCAAGATTTTCGACATCGCGGTGGTTCGAGACGATCAACGGAATCTCGCACTCCAACTCACGCGTACGCCAGCGATGGAGCAGGTCGGCCATGCAGTGCAGATATTGCGAACAGAAGAGAGCCACGCGCGGCAGGCGGGCGGTCGAGGTCAATTGCCAGCGCATTCCGAGCTCGGTGGCCATCGGCGCAAAGGCCGCTTTGAAGGCTTCGAGGTCAAATGGTTTCGGGTTGGCTCCCAAAGTGGTTGAGTCGCCGCTCGCTCCGTTGAGCGCCCACTCAACTCGCATGAAGAAGAGACCCAACTCGTGGTCCTGGTGCTGATCGGCGTGGAGGATGTTGGCGCCATGCTCGTAGAGCATTGTGGAGACGCGCGAAATAAGGCCTCTCCGGTCCGGGCAGTCGATAAGCAGAACGGCGGATTCTTTCATGCTCCTTCCAGCTTAACCCAGGACTAGCCGTCCGGGCGGGCGGCGCTTGCGCGCCATGGGGTTCGTGGTTTCCCATCCTTGCGCCAAAAATAAGGCGCAAGGTGGATTGAAAGCGACCGTCCAAGATCTCTTCTTCACAAAACATCTTCTTCATGCGGGGTTGTGACCGAGAAGGCTCGAACAAACCAATTCCCAATCTTGGGGAGCGCAGTATTTCTGGTAGAACCAAAAATACGCCGGGGCGAGTGCCGTCCCGACGATGCACGTGCAACGCTATGAGTCTTTCTTGGTCCGCGCCTTTTTTATTGGCGCGGAACGAGCCGAAGGCGGCTGGCCCCAACGCAGTTGGCTAGGCGGCGGTCTCGCGGCGGACAGCGAATGGCGCGCTCAACTGTTGGCGGAGGCTGCCGGCCAGATCGGCCACCACACGCATCTTTTCTGCCACGGGAGGGGTCATCTCGCTGCCGCTGAGGGCCAGTTGCGAGTGGAGCAGCAGTCCGGCGACGGTGGACTTGAGTTCGCTCTCGATGGCCGCAGTGGCGGCGCGGCGGGCCAGCGTCTGTTCACGTTCGCGGCGGTGCAGGGCGGCGCGAATCTCGCGCACCAGCCGGCCTGCGCCAGAGAGGGCAAAGTTGATCTGCAGCGGGATGGCCAGTCCGGCATGCTCCCAGATAGCCTCAGCGGCGGCCGGGTCGCACTCTGCGACGGTCTCGTCGACCACAACTGCAAGAAATTCCCGGCGGCGCAGCGCGGCCAATGCGGCCTTGCGTCCCTCGGCCACGTCGACATCCATGCCTAGTTGCGCTGCCACCACGGCGGCACAGTTGCGCGCGCCTTCGATTCCGGTCACGATCAGAATGCTCATTGCCAGCTCCTCGTCAACTCTCTTAGCCAGCCTGTGGCCGGAGATTTGTTGGGCCCTCGCGATTCATCTTCCCGCATGGGCTCTTGATTTTTCCCGTAATTGTTCTATCGGCGCGGTTCGTTCCGGCTTGAGTCGAGGCAGGTCACTCTTCCCGAAGCGGGTCGGCGATGCCGTATTCCTTCAGCTTGCGATAGAGGGTGGTCTTGCCGATGCCCAGCAGCTTCGCCGCCTGCAGCTTATCGCCGTTCAGGGTGCGGATGGCTCCCAGAATGGCCTGGCGCTCGAGATCGGCCAGAGTGGTCAACTGCGGTTGGCCGCTCTCGGCGGCGGGCTCGCCGGATGTGGCCGTGCGGCGCGCCTCCAGACCCTGCTGTTGTAGCTGCGTAGGCAGGTCGCCCAGGTGGAGAACCGGACCGCTGGAGAGCGCGCACGCACGTTCGATTGAATTTTCGAGCTCGCGCACGTTGCCTGGCCAGTCGTGGCGCATCATGGTGCGCAGCACTTCGTCGCTCAGGGTGAATTTGGTCCCGTGCTCGCGGCTGATGCGGTCAAGGAAGTGGGCCGCCAGGAGCGGAATATCCTCTCGGCGGTCACGCAGCGAAGGCAGGCGCAGATTGACGACGTTGAGACGGTAGAAGAGGTCCTTGCGGAATGCGCCCTTCTCGACCATCTCCGCCAGGTCGCGGTTGGTGGCGGCCACGATGCGCGCCTTGATGGGGACACGGTGCGTGGCTCCGACCGGACGGACCTCTTTCTCTTGCAGGGCGCGCAGCAGCTTGGCTTGCAGGTCGAGCGTCAGCTCGCCAATTTCGTCGAGAAAGACCGTACCGCCCTCGGCGGAGACTAATAAACCATCCTTGGCCCGATTGGCTCCAGTGAAGGCGCCCTTGACGTAGCCGAAGAGTTCGCTCTCGATCAGCGTCGGCACCAGCGAACCACAGTCGACGGGCAAAAACGGTTTCTGCGAATTGGGCCCGTAGGCGTGGATGGTCCGCGCCACAAGCTCTTTGCCGGTGCCGCTCTCGCCAAGAATGAGTACGGGATGCGAGCTTTGGGCGACCTTGGAGAGGATGCGATAGAGCTTCTCCATCTCGCCCGAGCGGCCGATCATGGCCCCCAGCCCCTGCGAGAGCCTGAGGCGGTCCCGCAACTGGCGGGTGGCGATGTCGGTGACCAGGCTGGCGGCAGCGCGGTCGAGGACCGTCGAGAGCTCGTCCATGGCAAAGGGCTTGGCCAGGTAGTCGCTTGCCCCGCAGCGCATGGCCTCTACGGCGGCATTCACCGATCCTGAGGCGGTCATGGCGATAACTGCGGTCTGCGGGTAGAGGAGCTTGACCTCGGAGATCAGTTCCAGCCCTTGATTGTTCCCCGCGGGCAGGTTCACCAGCAGAATATCAGCCGTGCTGCCGCGCAACATGCTGCGTGCCTGACCCAGGTCGGATGTGCTCTCGACAGCGTAGCCAAGACTGGCGGCGATCTCAGCACAGGCCGAGCGCATTGCCGCGTCGGCATCGACCACCAGCAGGTGCAGACGCACCGGCGGCTCCGCGAGTTTGGGCATAAATTCCATACTTTTTGCGTTCAGAACTGTTTCGAGCATTGTATTCGCCTCATGCGTTAATAGGTAAGCAGAACTGTGTTTTGCTTGTGTTCCGGGCATTCTTTCGGTCGACCTTCCGTCCACCAATCGCCTAAGCCTCAGCGGCTGCGCACGGGCAGCTCTATCTCAAAGCGGGCCCCGGTGATGGCGCGGTTGGCGGCGTGGATCTGGCCACCGGCGGCCTCGACGATGGAACGTGTGATCGAGAGGCCAAGCCCGCGATGCGAGGCCGGCCATCCGCCAGATTTCGCGGTCCCATTAGAGTGGGTGGTGTAGCCTGATTCAAAGATCTTCTCGAGGAACTTACTGGGGATGCCGGGGCCGTTGTCCTCAACCGTGAGCGACAAGGTCTGGGTCGCCCTTCCTGAGTTCGCCGGAAGCTCGTGGAGACCCACCTGAATGCGGCCTCCCCCCGGCATCGCTTCGGCGGCGTTCTTGACCAGATTCACCAGAATCCGAGTCAAATCCTCGCTGCTCATCCGCACCGGCAGAGCGCCTCCCTCGACATCGGCGGTGACCGAGATGGAGGGTCCGGCCAGTGCAGCGAGCAAGTTACGTGTGGCGAGCACCTCTCCGGCCAGGTTGTCGATTGGCTTGGCGGGTACCAGATCCCAACGGCGGGCCAGCTCAACACGGTCGCCTGCGGTCTTATCGACTGAGATCCGGGCCGCGGTGCAGCGGTCGGCAGCCGTCCCCAGGCGAAGATCGAGGGCCAGCAGCTTCTCCACCAGACGGCGGCTGGCCGTGGCCACCAGACGCAGTTCGCTGGCATAGTGAAGGAAGGGAGCGTTGAGCACTCCCGGCTCCTCCAGCAGATCGCAGTAGAGCCCCAGTGCGGTGACCATATTGCGGGCATCATGCGCCACCTGCGCCAGGTTCTCGCCCCCACTACGAAGACCAGCCAGAGTCTCGACCACCGCCTCGACGCGCTGGCGCTCGATCCCGGCCACCCGGACTCCGGTCACACCATCTGCCACGACCTCTACCTCGGCCAGCCCTGTTGCCGCCAACCGGTTTGCATTAGAATCCTCCAATTGCCGTGTGTGCTGCTGCATAGCCCATTTCCTTTCTTTTGGACAGGGATTAGGCGTCAGAGATCTGGAGCCAGTCTCCGAGTCAGTCGGCACCGGCCTGTTCCCTGTCCCTGGTTTGTCTCTTCCCGTTTCTGGTACTGCTGCTGGGTTTTGTCCTCTTCTATTACACGTAGCGTGCCAATCCAGATCACCTTTAATAAGTTCCTGATAAGGGAAGGGTTTAGTGTTCAATTCCCGGACACTCCGGTCCGATTCAGAATGGGCAACTTTTCCCAAAATAGAACTCACGGGGCGGGGGCGACGAAGATAATATTTTTAGTTTCAATATGTTAAGTAAGGATTCCTGTTCCGGGTCGGGAGATCAGCGGTTTCCCATTCTGGAAAATGCCATTGCAAGGGCCCGGAGCCATGATCCCTTCTGGAAACAGCAGAACGGTTGCTGCCATCCTCACCGGTATCAACGTAGGTCCCGAATCTAGTCGGCTTCCTCTCTGTTCAGGCGCTTGGCTGGACACACAGGCAAAACGCTATCGTGCCAGATGGATACGGGATGAACGGTTTTTTTGGGGAATCGATGCAGACCAATCCCCTGAGTATGGTCCCATATAGAGTCCCGTGTGGAATAATCTGCCGATGAGCATTGCCTCCCATCACGAGTGGTACTTCGTGGCCTGCGCTGCTGGGACGGTCGTGCTGCTTCTGATGCTCATCGCAAAGGTCCGGTTGCATCCGGCTCTGGCGCTGGCTGTCGCGGCTTTCGCTTTGGGCGTGGCCTCGGGGATGCCTCTTAAGCAGGTTCCGCTGTCGTTCACCGGCGGCGTGGGCAACCTGATGGGGCACATCGCCATTGTGCTGGGGCTGGGCGCGGTTTTGGGGCGGTTGCTGGCCTCCTCGGGCGGCGCAGCGGCGCTCGGGCGGGCGCTGGTGGATGGCTGCGGGCCTCGTGGCCTTCCATGGGCGCTGATGGCGATGGGGATTCTTGTCGGGATGCCGGTGTTTTTTGAGGTGGGGCTGGTGCTGCTGATGCCCATTGTGGCCGAGGCCGCGCGGCGCAGCGGACGACCGCCGATTTTGGTGGGAATGCCGCTGTTGGCAGGGCTTTCCATCGTGCATGGCACGCTTCCGCCTCATCCGGCGGCAATGCTGGCGGCGAC
>CAYVMS010000049.1:0-17435 GCA_964452615.1 uncultured Occallatibacter sp. | reverse complement strand
TCGCTGGGCACATTCGCCAGCGCCACCGACGTCGTCGCAGGCACCGTGAGCTTTACGTTGAACAACGGCGCCACGCATGAGAGCTTCGCCGTTACAAATGGCGAGACGGTGACCGGCTTGATGAACCAGATCAACACCGGCAATTACGGGGTTTCGGCATCTCTTTCATCCTCCGGCGGCGACACCTATGGGACTTCCGCTTCGGACGGCTTCGTGAGCCTGACGCTGACCTCCAACACTTATGGCTCAACCGGTGAGATTCAAAATACTTCCAGCACCCAAGTCACCGATACCAAAGCAACCGCTGCTTTGAGCTATGTGGGCACAAGCGCATATAACCTGGGACTGAGCAACTCCTCGGTTTACGATTCCTCAAGCGGACAGACTGCTCCCTCACAGGCGGCCTTCGTTGCCAATGTGGGAGGTTCGAACGGAATCGCGACCATCAGCTATTCGGATGGCGCCGGCCAATCGCTCAGCGCTACCGACCTCAACAATCAAACCGATGCGCAGGCCTCGCTGACCAGTCTGAACGCGGGCATCACCGACGTGGCGGCGCAAGACGGCTACATCGGCGCGCAGATCAACACCCTTAACGCGGTCAGCCAGGTGCTCAGCACGCAGCAGGAGAACGTGGAAGCGGCGCAGAACGCGGTGCAGGCGACCGACTATGCGTCGGCAACCTCGAACATGTCGAAGTACGAGATCCTGAGCCAGACCGGCATCGCGGCCCTGGCGCAGGCCAACAGCATCCAGCAGGAAGTGACCAAGCTGCTGCAATAACCCGGGGTCCCCAGCGGCGGGTCTTAGTCGCTGGGGATGAATGAACCGGCGCAATGCCGTCAACCTGAGAAGGGCGTCCGTGAGGGCGCCCTTCTTTGCGTAAGAAGGCAGAGCGGCGGAAGAACGCGGCGAATTCGAGTGGAGGCGTCTCATGCCTCGCGGCTTCAAAGCCGATGAACTCTCTGGGCGGAAGGGAACTGCGGAGTGCGAGGGCTGTACGTGGAAGAGCGAGATTCATGAGTTCCTTCCAATGTGGCCTCGCCTCTGTTGGTTCTCCGGCTGCTCAAGTCATTGATTGAGGGCGCGATGGGCACAGTAGGGCTGAGTTTCGGGTCGCCGACCAGCGGGGCTGGCTTTGACGTGAGTACGACGGTGGCCGAGATCGTGGGCAATCTCCAGAATGTTGAGACGCCGTGGAAGAATCAGTTGACGGCATTGCAGAGCCAGGACGCGGCGATCTCCAGCCTGGGTACGCTGTTTTCGAATCTCTCCAACGACATGAGTTCACTGACCGACTTTCAGGGCGTGATGGCTTTGAAAGAAGGTTCCAGCTCCGACGAAAGTGTGCTGACTCTGACGGCGGCAGACTCGACGGCACTGGCCGGCACCCACACCGTGACGGTGACAAATCTGGCGCAGACCTCGAGCGGGTACCTGACTGAGATCGCCAACGCCAGCGATCCGCTGACGGGCTCGGTCACCTTGCAGGCGGGGAGCGGCCAGCAGTTGACGATCACGCTGAACTCTTCGAATAACACGCTGAGCGGTCTGGCGGCGACGATCAACTCCGCCGGGTTGGGCATCAACGCCAGTGTGCTGACTGACTCCTCGGGTTCGAGGCTGAGTCTGGTCTCGGCCACATCGGGGGCAAGCGGGAACCTTGCAGTTACCGGGGACACCATTGTGGCCACCAACAGCGTGGCGTTGGCATATACCGGCACGGCTGGTAGCGGCACGCAGGCGTCGACCGGCTCTTTGGCCGCGCTAGCCAACGCGAGCGATACACTCTCAGGCTCGATCTCCATCATGGCCGGCACCGGCACGGCGGAGACCATCGTGATCGGTGGGGTTCCGAGCAGCGGTCAGGCGGCCAATACCATCTACACCGGTAGCGGCAATAACACGCTCACGGGGCTGGAAAAGACCATCAACTTGAATCCCTCCGTTCTCGGCGTTACGGCTTCGATTGTGACGAGCTCGAGCGGAGCGCAAAGCCTCTCGTTGACCTCCAATACCGCAGGCTCCGGCGGGACGCTGAATGTGGTCTCAAACATCAACGACGTCACCGGCACAACTTCTTTGAGTTATCACAACCCGGTGCCGGGAATGGATGCCAATCTGACCGTGGACGGCGTGGCCTTGACCAGCGCCTCGAACACGGTGGCGAATCTGATTCCCGGAGTGACCTTTCAGTTGCTTGCGCCCAGCGCGAAGGAATCCGACGGCAGTTTGGAACAGGTGCAGGTTGTGATTGCCAATAACAACTCAGGGGTCGAAAGCACAGTCAGCCAGATGGTGAGCGATTACAACTCGCTGATCAGCGCCATCAACAGTCAAGAGGGGAACGACAGTACGGGCAAAGCGGAGCCGCTCTTCGGCTCTCCCACGCTCACGCTGCTGCAGCAGCAGTTGTTGGGCGGCTTGAATCTCCAGAGTCCAAACGGCATCATGACGGCGATCTCCACCAATACCAACACGACTCTCAGCGGCTCGATGAGCATCACGGTGGGAAACAACGGTACGCCGGTACAGGTGATTGTCGGCGCCGGGACCAATACGGCGAACACCATCTATACCGGAACGGGGAGCGGCTCGAACACGCTCTCCGGGCTGGCGGCCGCGATCAACTCCGCCGGCGCGGGCACCTGGCTGAGTTCTACCGTCGCGGCCGGCAGCGGTACGGAAGCTTCCAGCGCTACGTTGACGCCGATCACCAACGCCAGTGATGCTCTCTCCGGCTCCATCTCCATTCAGGTGGGTAGCGGCAAGACGGAGAGTATTGTGATCGGCGCCAAGCCGGCCTCGCCAGCGGCCGACGCCATCTATACCGGGAGCGGCATCAATACGCTCTCTGGGCTGGCCGGCGCCATCACTTCGGCTGGCATCGGAGTCTCGGCCAACGTGACGACAGCATCGGATGGAGTGGCGACCCTTGAGTTGACCTCGGAGACCCTTGGAAGCGCCGGGGCATTGACGGTGATCCCCAATGTCTTTGCCACTGGCTTTGGGGTCACGGCCGGGGTAGTGACTGCGAACGGCCAGTCCACCCTGACACTGGCGTCGCAAACGGAAGGTTCGTCGGTGGGGGCGTTGACCGTGACTTCCGGGATTGTGGCTACCAGCGATACGCCGCTGAGCTTTACTGCAACCTCGGCGAACGGCTCGGCGTACGCCAGTGCGAGTTCAAGCGAGGTCGCTGGCGAGAGCGATGTGCTCTCCGGATCGATCTCCATTCAGGTAGGCAGCGGCGCGACGATGACCGTCAGTGTACCGTCATCTCCCAACAATACCCTCAGCGGCCTTGCCAAGATGATCGATGAGGCTCCATTGGGAGTGACGGCTTCGATCGTTCAGAATGCGGACGGATCTTACGGACTGTCGCTCTCTTCGCAAACCCCCGGCAGCGCCGGCGATCTGACAGTGACGTCGAACATTCTGGATGCGACCAATACCAGCAGCGCGACTCTCGGCTACGCTACTTCGTCGGACATCAACAGCTTGACCACTCTTGGCATCAGCGTGAATAACGACGGCTCGCTCACCTTCGATGCCGCGAGCCTTGACTCAGTGCTGAACACGGACTACGGCGGTGTGGTGGGATTCTTCCAGAATGCCAGTAGCTGGGGCCAAAGTTTCAACACCATGCTGACCAACTCTGGGACGAGTTCCCCAACCGGCGTTCTGGCGTTATCGTCAAGCTCCAACAGCACCATTGAATCCACTCTGAATGCGAATATCTCCAAGGAAGAGAGTCTGATCTCGGCACAGCAGATCAGCCTGACAGCGGAACTGAACAGCGCGAACGAGATCATGCAGGAGTTGCCCAGCCAGTTGCAAGGGGTCAACGAGCTCTATTCGGCGATCACTGGTTATAACCAAAGCTCGAACGGTTAAGGAGTCTCATTCTCATGGGAAGTTATCAGGAACATGCACTGGACAGCGCTTCGGCTGTCGATCTGGTTGTGGCGCTCTATGACGGAATCCTGCGTTTTCTTTACGCAGCCTCGGCGGCTGTGGAGCGAGGCGATGCGGCAGCCCGACGGACCGCCGTGAAGCGAGCGCTGGATATCATCATCCACTTGCAGGCGCGCCTGCGCATGGATGTAGGCGGGCGGCCTGCACAGGCACTCAGCGAGTTTTACGCATCGATCTTTGCACAGATCCTCCAGGCCTCTCAGTCGGCCTCGCTGCAGAAGTTCGAGCACGCGATCGGCTGCGTCAAGAACGTCCGCGATGCCTGGCGTCAAGTGGCAAGAGATTCCGAGGTCAACCCAGCTCCGGTCCAGGTGGCCGCGCTGACCTCTAGAAGCAGGCAAGGAGGCTTCGACAGCGCCGACTACGGCGAGAATGCCGCTATCGGTTCGCGATGGAATGCGTGAAAAGCAGAGAATAGGGAACAGGGAGACTACTAGATGACGGGCGTTTTCAAGTTTCTTGTTCAAGGCGAAAAGGCTCGAAGGGAACGGCTTTACATGTATGTCCGCTGTCTTCTATTCCCTATTCCCTGCTTTTATTATCCGGCTACAGTCAGTTCTTCTTCTAACTGCTGTTTGCGGTGGAGACCCGCGTAGTAGCCGTCAAGAGCGAGCAACTCTTCGTGACGTCCAAGTTCGACGATCCTGCCGTGATTGAGCACGGCAATTTGGTCGGCATTGCGCACGGTTGAGACTCGATGGGAGATGAGAATGGTGGTCGCCGCAGCGGTGTAACTGCGGAGGCCGCCCAGGATGCGCTCTTCGGTGTAGGTATCCACACTGGCCAGCGCGTCGTCGAGGATGAGAATGGATGGGCGGCGCAGCAGCGCGCGAGCGATGGCTGAGCGCTGCTTCTGTCCGCCGGAGAGCGTGACGCCTCTTTCGCCCACAATAGTTTCAAAGCCCTGCGGAAACTCTTCAAACTCCTTGCGAATATGAGCTGCCTCAGCAGCTTCCAGCATGGCTTCGGAACTGGCATCGGGCGCGCCAAAGGTGAGGTTCTCGCGGATTGTGGAACTGAACAGGAAGGTCTCCTGGGGAACCATTCCGATGTTGCGTCGCAGTACTGCCAGAGGATAATCGCGGACCGGGCGGCCGTCGATCAGGAGCGAGCCCTCGGGCACTTCATACAGCCTTGAGATCAGGTTGACCAGAGTGGTCTTGCCCGAGCCGGTGGGGCCGACAATGGCCAGGCTTGAACCCGCGGGAACATGCAGCGAGATGCTGCGCAGTACCAGACTCCCGTTGTAGCTGAAATTCAAATCGCGGAACTCGATCTCGCCGCGTAGCGCGGTATCGGCTGCAATCTTCGGGTCGGCAACGCTGTCGTCGATGGCCGGCTTGGCTTTCAACAGTTCGTCGATGCGCTTGACCGAGGCGGTGCCGCGTTCAAAGAGGTTGACCACCCAGCCCACGGCAATAATCGGCCAGATGAGCATGACCATATAGGTATTGAAGGCGACAAACTGGCCGACGCTGATGCGATGAGCGATGACCAGGTGGCCGCCGGCCAGCAGGGTGATGATCATCGATACGCCGAGAATGAATTCGAGTGTGGGCCACAGCATGCCCATGAGCTGAACCAGCCTGAGAGAGCGTGCGATGTACTCGAGATTTAGTCGCTCGAAAAGGCCGATCTGCGACTCCTCGCGGGCGAAGGCGCGGACAAGGCGGGCGCCAGAGTAGTTTTCCTGGGCCTGCGAACTGATCTCGGAAAAGCTGGCCTGGATGCGCTCGAAGCGGTCGTGGATTCTGCTCCCGAAGTACTGGACCAGAATACTGGCCAGTGGCATGGGCGCCCACGCCACCAGGGTAAGCCATGGGCTGATGCGCAGCAGGAAGAACAATGCGCCCACGGTAAAAAAGATCGTATTTGCGCTGTACATCAGGGCGGGGCCGAGCAACATGCGCACGGCATTTAAATCATTAGTCAGGCGGGCCATGATGTCGCCGGTGCGATAGCGCTGATAGAAGCCGGCGTCTTGTTGTTCTAATGTGCGGAAGAGGTCGTTGCGCAGGTCGAATTCGATTTCTCTAGATATGCCGATGAGAATCCATCGCTGGGAGTAAAGGAAGACGCCCTTGATCATGGCGATGGCGACTAAAAGCCCAGCGAAGAGGAGGATTCTTTGGCGGCTGGCCCCGTGCCCCATCTCGTCGATGGCTCTTTGGATGACCTGGGGAAAAAGCACCCAGATGCCGTTGGTACAGACGCAGGAGAGTGTGCCCCACAGGTATCCCCAGCGGTAGCGGCGCATGTACCCGAAGAGTGGGGCCAGGTCGCGAAGCATGGTTCTATTGTACGGGGATGGGCGGGAGGCTGCTCATGATCGACTACTTAGGTTCGATAACCTTGAGGCCTTTCACGACGGAAAAGTGTCGTGCGTTGAAGGTGGCTACGGCGCTGCCAGTTTGCAGAGCTATGGCCGCGAGGATCACGTCATAGGAACCGATCATTTGCCCGCTCGATTCGAGCTTGGCCCAGAGGCGCGCATGCTCGAAAGCTGCCTCATGGCTGTATGGAACACACTCGAAGATTGTAAGGATTCGCTCAAGAAATAGGCGCCGCTTTGCACGGTGAGATCCGGTCGCCCGCTCTGCCCCATGCCATAGTTCAGCGACGGTAATGGCGCCGAGTTTGAACTCTTCGTGTGGAAACGAGGTCAGCCACAAGTCGAGGTCAAAGAGACCCCGCTCGGCCTGGATGATGACATCGGAATCGATCAGGATTGCCATTTATTGACCGGCGGAATCAAGCTATTGCGGGCTGCTTCAAGATCGTGGAGCCATGCCGTGGCCTCTTCCTTGCCGAGATGAACGTCCTTGAGCGCCACACGGAGCGCGGCTGCAATTTCCCGCCCGGTGCGCGGCTTGCGCTCTTCCGGCACGATCCGGGCCACGGGTACGCCGTTCTTGTGCAGCACGAAAGTTGTGCCCTGGTAGCGGGCGCGATTGATGCAATCTGCGAAGTTGCGCGCGGCATCGGTGACCGAAATGGACTGCTCACTCATCAAATCATATTATCAGATTTTATGTATTTTGCCAATTGGGGGATTAGGTCGGTGTCTTCAAAAGAAGATAGCCGCCCACGAGACCGAACAGAATGTCGGCGGACCAGGCTGCCATGGCTGCGGGCAGATAGCTTACGTTGCCCATGGCGCCGAAGAGGCCATCGACGACCCAGTAGGCTAGCGCTACTGCAATAGCCACGGCGATGCCTGTGAGCGAGTCGCGGCGGCCCATGATGAGTGCAAAGGGAATCGCCAGCATTGCCATCAGAACAGTGGCGAGCGGATCGGCGAGCTTATGCCAGAGTTCGACGCGGAGGCGCACGGTGTCGAAGCCGCTCTGACTCAAGTCGCCGATGTAGCGATCGAGTTGGCCGAAGTTCATCTCCTGCGCCTGACGGCTTTCTTTCTTGAAGTAGGTGGGGTCTTCGTGGATTTCGGCGAAGGAGGTCTTAAGAAATTGACGATAGTCGGTGACGTTTGCGCCGGAGATATCGCGCTGCCATCCATTCAGAAAGACCCAGGTGCCGGTCTCTGCATCCCAGATAGCTCGGCCGGCGAAGATGCGGCGCGAAAGGGCAAAGGTGGAGGGATCGAATTCGAAGAGGGAGAGATTGGCAAACTCATTCCGATCGGGATCGAAGAACTGGTAGTAGAAGATGCGTCCTGGCTCGCCGCGATGGGGCTGGCCAAAGATCCAGTTCTGCTCGGGATGCAGCACGGTCTGCGCCGGTTTTCCCTTGATGATATTATGCAGAGCCTCTTGCCTTCGGTTGGCCTGGGGCAGATAAAACTGATCGAAGAGAAAGAGGCTCACGGAGAGGACGGCGGCGATTGAGACGATGGGAATCACCAGCCGGTAGAGGCTGATGCCGGTGGCCTTCATGGCCACGATCTCGGAGTTGCGGTTGAGCACGCCGAAGGTTACCAGCACTGCGATCAGCACTGCGAGCGGGGTGATCTGGTAGAGCATGCTGGGCGTCAGGTTGGCCAGATATTCGCCAATCATCGAGAGCGGAATGTGATTGCGCAAAATGTCGCCGATCAGCTCGAAGAAAGTGAAGACCAGCATGAGCATGACAAAGCCGGCCAGCACAAGCAGGAAGACACCGAGGAATTCGCGCACTACATACTCGTCGAGGATTCGCGGAAAGACATTGCGGGCCTTCTTGCGGCGAGGATGTGATCGGAAGAGGCTCAGCAGGCCGCGCAAGGGTTCAACTGTGGCTTTGCACGGATCGGCGTCCTTGGACCTTTGAAATCGCGAGGCCCATGTGGCCACCGCACCCAGAACGCGGCCTCCGGAAGCCATCTGCCACAGCAGGAAGAGTCCGCCCGCGGCGAAGAGCAGGTTGGCCGACCAGACAGCAAAGAATGCCGAGATCCAGTTCTGCTTGCCAAGGGCGATGCCGGTGGAGGAGAGCAGGTAATAGATAAAGACCAGGATGATGGTAAAGACCCAGGCGAAGCTCTTGCCTCCGCGCCGCGAGGTCACGCCCAGGGGAACGCCCACCAGCATCAGCACCAGGCAGGCCGCCGGATAGGCAAAGCGCTTGTGAATCTCGATGAGGAATCGCTTGCCGTCGCGGTCGTGGCTGCGTTCGCGAAGCTCGCTCATGGGCATGGCATAGATGTTTGTGTCCAGGCGGCCGAGGTGGGCTTCGCTTTGCTGGATTGAGGTCAAAGGTAGATCGGCAAAGTCGAATGTGGAGATGTTGTACTGTTCCGGCTGGCCGGCTACTGTCTCGTGGCGCGAACCGTTGCGCAAGCGCGCCAGCAGCATCTGGGTAGAGTCGCGGCTGCTATCGTTGGCCACGACGGCCGAGGCTGCGGTGGTGACGAGCGGCGTGGTCGGATCGGTGGTGTCGGCCATGAAGACCTGATCCCAGTGGGCCGCGCCAGTTCCCGAGCGCACATTCTGCACATAAAGTACAAAGTTGTGAAAGTCTTCGTCGAAGACTCGCGGCTCAATTTCGTAGGAGGCCTGCATGGCCAGAGCTTTATCCATCGCCAGGATGGCCTGATTGGCGCGCGGCGCGATCACCAGCGAGTTGACCAGCCCCAGCAGTGTGCCGCCAATGGCCACGATGGAGGCCACACGGACAAAGTAGCCAATGCCTAGGCCAGAGGCGCGCATGGCGATGACTTCGCTATCGGCGGCTAGGCGGCTGAAGCCCAGCAGCACCCCCACCAGTACCGCCATGGGAATGGTCACCATGAAGAAGTTGGGCAGCGTGAATAGAAAGACTTGGATCACGCTCATCAGAGTCGAGCTGTTGTGGACCACCATCTCCAGGATGCGTGGCAGCTCTTTCATGAAAAGAACGAAGGTGAAGATCACGCAGCCAATGAGGCCGTGAGAGAGGATTTCGCCGAGGATGTAGCGGGTCAGGGTGCGCACAAGCGGGCTCTGGGTTAGTTTATCGTGCTGGACCGCGCTGTGCCGCCGGAGGCCTGCCATCCGCGCAGCCGCAGGCTGTTGGCCAGGACGCTGACGGAGCTGAGAGCCATAGCCGCAGCGGCCAGCCACGGACTGAGCAGAATGTGAAAGCTCGGATAGAGCGCGCCCGCGGCCAGCGGAATGCCGAGCAGGTTGTAGCCCGCCGCCCAGATCAGGTTCTGGTGCATGACGCGCAGGGTTGCGCGGGCCAGGTCGAGCGCGGCGGGAATGGCGGAGGGCAGTGCGCGCAGGAGCAGCACATCTCCCGCCTCCTGAGCCAGATCGGCGCCTGTGCCCATGGCAATGCCGGCGTCGGCCTGGGCCAGTGCGGCCGCGTCGTTGATGCCGTCACCCACCATGGCCACGCGCAGCCCGCTCTGTTGCAGTTCGCGAATGCGAGCGAGCTTTCCGGCTGGGTCGAGGCCCGCTTCAATCTCTTTAATTCCCGCCTGTTCTGCGATTGGCCCTGCCGCAGCGGCTGAGTCGCCTGTCAGCATAAGCACGCGCAGCCCGGCGCGCCGAAGAGCGGCCACGGCTCCGGCTGCATCGGGGCGCAGGGCGTCACGAGCGTCGAAGTAGGCGACTGCTGTCTTGTCAAGAGCCATCCATAGACGTGTCACGCCCGGCTCCGGCGGGGCAATTCCTGTGGGAAGAGGAAGAAAGAACTCCTTGAAAAGCGCTTCGTTGCCCAGCGTGCAATCATGGCCCTCGACTGTGGCAGTAAGGCCGCGTCCCGGCAGGACCAAGACATTATCCGCAGGCTGCCAGACCAGATTGCGTGCTTTGGCAGCGTCAATCACAGCGTGGGCCAGCGGATGGTTTGAGCGCTCTTCGGCGGCAGCGGCCAGGCGCAGCAAGGCGTCTTCGGCGAAGCTTCCCAGCGAGTGAACGGACTCCAGCACGGGGCGGCCCACGGTGAGCGTGCCGGTCTTGTCCAACACAACTACATCAAGGTGGGCCAGCCGCTCCAACGCCTCGCCACCTTTAAATAGCACGCCTAACTGCGCGCCGCGTCCCACGGCTACGGTGAGCGCGGCGGGCACGGCCAAGCCCATGGCGCAGGGGCAGGCGATCACGAGCACCGCGACGGTCGATGAAAGAGCCATTTGAAACGAGTGTGCAGTGAGAAGCCAGACAACGAATGTCAGTGCGGCCAGGGCTAGCACCACCGGCACGAAGACTTTGCTGGCGCGGTCGGCAAGTCTCTCCATAGGCGCACGCGAGCCCTGTGCCTGAGTAACCATGCGGGTGATCTGCGCCAACACGGTTGCCTCTCCTAGCGACTCGGCCCGACAAGTGACAGCGCCTTCATAGTTGAGAGATCCGGCTAGGACACGCCCGCCCGATGCGCGGTCAAGAGGCGTGGACTCGCCTGTGAGCATTGATTCGTCAACGGTAGTGCGGCCTTCGAGGATCGTCGCATCGACCGGAAAGCGTTCTCCGGGCAGCACCAGCACGCTATCTCCCACCTCGATCTCATTGAGCGGCACGATGCTCTCGACACCATTGCGAATGCGGCGCGCAGTAGCGGGACGCAGCCGGGAGAGCGAATCGAGTGCGGCGAGAGCTCGGCGCTTGGCACGGCCCTCGAGACTCTTGCCTAAGAGCAGGAAGCCGACGATGAGCAGCACCGCGTCGAAGTAGACTTGACGGTCGGGTGCGGGCCATACAGTGGCAAACGCAGAGTAAGCGAAGGCCACGCCGGTACCCAGGCTCACCAGCGTGTTCATATTGGTGGTGCCGTGGCGCGCGGCGCTGATGGCGTTGGAGTAGATTCCGCAGCCGGCCCAGGCGAGAAGCAACGCCGTGAGAATCAATAGCGACCAGCGCAGCAGATCCGGCGGCAGCGCATAGAGCCAGGGGAGAACGCGCATCAGGAAGTGGTCGAGCGAACCCATCTCCATGCCAAGCGGCATGGCCAGCAGCATGGCAGCCGCGCCGGCAACGATCGTGGTCGCTGCCTTGCGATCGGCTCCAGCTGCAAGTTCATCGTAGGCGGACTCAGTGGAGGAAGCCTCAGTGCGGGGAAGGACTGCGTCGTATCCTGCCGATCGAACGGCCTCAACCAATGTGCCGGGCTGCGCGATTGCCGGATCGAAGACTACGCTGGCGCGATTGGCCATCAGATCCACGCGCGCGGATTCGACTCCAGCCGTCGTACGCAGAGCTTCCTCCACGTGATGCTGGCAGGATGCGCAGGTCATCCCCAGGATGGGCAGCGTGATCGATTGCGTCGCGGCTGGGGCCATCAGGAATCCAGATGCGCTGCGTAGCCGGCCTTGGCGAGTGATGCGATTGCGAGATCGACCGGCGCTGGGTCAAGATCCGAGGCGAGTTGTGCGGTTCCTATTTGTACATCTTTGGTCACCGTTCCTTCAACCGAGGCTAGTGCCTGGGCGACGCGGCGAACGCATGCGCCGCAGTGCATTCCATCGATGCGCAGAGTAAATTCTGTCATGGTCTTCTCCCGTTTTTTCTTAGATGATACGCCGCGGGAAAGGGCGCAAGGTGCGCTGTTTGAAGGTCTGGTGCCAGGAGACTTGCTGCGGCCTCAGTTGCAAGAAATTTGCTCCGAGTCGATTGCCTCGCGCAGTGCGCAGGCCACCTCTTGCTGCTGACTCAGCGTGATGCGGTTAAAGAAGGGCAGGGCCAGCGTGCGCCTTGCGATGGCTTCAGTGAGAGGAAGCGCGGCATCTCGTGCAGAGCAGTGAGCCCGCCAAGCCGGTTGCAGATGGACGGGCGCGAAGTAGCGCCCGGTTGCGATGCCCCGCCGGGCAAGGGTGGCCTGCACCCGGTCGCGGTCAATGTCTTCCGGCAGGCGGATAACGTAGACGAACCAACTGATGATGCGGTCGGGAAGTGTGAGCGCCGGCAAATCAAGGCCCGCTATTTCGCTGAGCAGCGCGTCGTAGCGTTCGGCGGAAGCTTGGCGCATCGCGAGCATTTCGTCGATGCGGCTCATTTGCACGCGACCCAGAGTGCAGGCCAATTCGGAGAGTCGGTAGTTATAGCCGAGCTCGTCGTGGTCGAGCCAGTTGCCGTTGCTTGTGCGGCCTTGATTGCGCAGGCTTCGCAGGCGGGCTGCGTGCGCTGGATCGCGAGCAAGAACAGCTCCACCTTCGCCGGTCGTCATCTGTTTGTTGGGATAGAAGCCGAAGACAGACAGATCGCCGAAGCCGCCGACGCGCCGACCATTGAACTCGGCGCCGATCGCCTCGCAGGCGTCTTCGATCACGACAAGATTATGGTTGCGGGCAATACTCAACAGTTCGTCCATCTGGGCCGGAACGCCGAAGGTGTGGACCACAAGGATCGCTCGCGTGCGTGGAGTGACGGCTCGCTCCACAGCAGTTGGATCGAGGTTGAGGGTGACGGGGTCGATTTCCGCGAAGACCGGCATGGCGCTTACCAGAAGGATCACGTTGGCCACGGCGACGAAGGCGAAAGAGGGCACGATCACCTCGTCGCCCTCGCCGATGCCGAGAGTGAGCAGAGCCAGATGCAGGCCTGCTGTGCCGGAGCTGACGGCGACGGCGTGAGGGACTGAGTGGAATTCGGCCAGCGCCGCCTCAAAGGCTGCCAACTCGGGGCCAAGGCTCAGGTGAGGTGTGCGCAATACGGCGGTGACGGCGTCGATTTCAGCTTCAGTGATGTCGGGGGCCGACAGTGGAATGCGCAGGCTCATGGCTGCCCCGAGCCGTTTTGGGCGGCAAGCGGCGTGGGTTGCTTGATGAGCAGGCCGTCCAGCTCGACGGTGGTGAGGACGTGTGCGATGGTTTGAGCAGCGGTGCCGTTGCCGTATGGGTTGTCCATGTCTCGTAGCGACTCACGAAACTCCAGGCTGAGCGCTTTGGTGACTGCAGCGAGAATTGTATTGGATTCAGCAGGCGTGTCGATCACATTGCGGGCACGTTCGCGGCCCTGTTGGCGCATTCCGACGTTGACGGTAGGCAAAGCGAAGGACGCAGCCTCCATGATGCCGCTGGATGAGTTTCCGATCATCGCGTCCACATTGCCCAGCAAGCTCCAGTAAGTAATGGGATCTAGGTTCACGAATACATGCGTGTTGCGTCTTCTTGCCGCCAGGGCCTTGGTTCGTTCGATAAGCGCAAGGCTGCCTGCGTCGGAGTTGGGATAGACAAAGATGAGCTGACCGGGTGCTTGTGCCAGCGCGTCGAAGAGTGCACCAGCCTCGGCATTCGTGTCGCGCAGAATAGTGACCGGGTGCCAGGCCACAAGCTGCGTGGGAGCCGTCAGCGCCAGGCCGAGGCGAGACTCAAGCGCGGGACGGTCGAGCAAAGCGGAGCGGCGCATGTGATCGAGCGAAGGGGCTCCGGCGTGATGGACGCGCCACGGCTCCTCGCCCATTGAGATGACGCGGCGCCTCGCCGCTGGCGTGGACGTAAAGTGAACGTGCGCCAATTTGGTGAGAGCGTTGCGAACGGCGTCGTCGATGGCTCCCTGACTTACTTCGCCGCCTTCGATGTGGGCGATGGGGATGCGCAGCGCAAGTGCGACGGAGGCTGGTGCGAGCATCTCGTAGCGGTCGGCGATCAGCAATAGCAGATCGGGTCGCCATGCGGTCAGTGCGTCGGCCAGGCCGAGGATTGCGATGCCGATGGTCTTGGCCATTCCGGTGTCGGTGTCGGAATTGAGCAGACACTCGACACGTGACACGATGGGAAATCCGTCGGCCTCGATCTCGCGAATCGTGGTGCCAAATTCCGGTACGAGGTGAGCGCCCAGCGCAAAGACGCCCAACTCGACGCTGGAATTTGCGGCCAGTTCGCGCAGCGGCCAATAGAGGTGGCTATAGTCCGCGCGCGAAGTTGTGACGACGCCGATGCGCCGCTTCTTATTGGTTTCATTCATACGCAGACCTGCGTGCCGCGCTTTGAGGCTAGAGCAAGCACAGCATTGCTTGGCGTGTAGTTGGGGACCAGCGTGCGCAGATGCGCGAGTGCATCGCTGAGGTCGCGTGCATCCAGGGCGGTGCGCAGATCGGTGAGGCGGCTTGCCAGTTGCACAGTCGTTAGAAGGGTGGTCTCGACCAGGAGCATCCCGTCGCAACTTGCCGGGCTGGTTTGCTCGTTAGCGGACCATAATACTTCGGTTTCTTTATCGCCAGTGCGGGGAGCGGTGAACTCAATCGCGATCTCTCGCTCTGGGCTCAACTTGTGTGCAATAAAGCGGGCCAAGTCTGCAATGGAATGAGTCGTCCCGAGGACGGGCGCAAACAAAGCAGCCGAAGAAGTATAGGTCGCGGCTGTCAGCAGCAGATTGACCGCTTCATCTAGAGTGAGAAAGTAGCGCCGCGCCGCAGGATCGGTGACCGTGAGCGGACCGCCCTCGGCGATCTGGCGTGCGAAGATCTCGGCCACGCTATCGCGCGAGGCCAGCACATTGCCCAGCCGCAAGACTGTGCCACCGGAGGCGAGGACAATTTGCTCGGCGACTCGCTTGGTCGCGCCCATTACGGACGCCGGTGCGACAGCCTTGTCGGTGGAGAGCAGCACCACGCGTGATCCATGCGCCGCGGCTACGCGGGTCAAGGTTTCGGTGGCGAAGATGTTGTTGGCGATGGCAGCGAGAGGCTGCTCTTCCATCAGCGGGACGTGCTTAAACGCAGCGGCATGAAAGACGATGCGCGGCGCATGAATGGCAAAAATCTCATCAAGCATAGCTTCGTCGGCCGCGCTGCCCAGGATGAAATTCGTCGCGCAAATCGCGCGAGCAGAGGCCCAATCCCGCTGCAATGCGTGAAGATTGCTCTCTGCGGTCTCCAGCAGTATAAGCTTTACCGGCCCAAGCGCACCCAAACGCAGAGCGAGCGCGGAGCCGATTGATCCACCCGCACCGGTGATGAGAATCGAATGCTGATGCACCGGATCGAGCGCTTCAGGAGTCGGAGACGGTAGAGGAGGACGAGACAGAAAGTCGCGCCAATCGAGATCTTTGAGCGAGGGAATCACACGAGAAGTATAATTCGCCCCGCGTCTCTGGCGTGCGTTCAATCAAGAGATCATCCTTTGCCCCGATGCGGTGTGGCTGGCTGCTCGCATACACTGTTAGGGTTCCGCGGATTCACGGGGCGCGATGCCCCAGCCGCCTTGGAGAGAGCGTTGGACAAGGGAATCAAGAGGTCGGGCTTACCGTTGGCTCTATTTCTTTTTGTGGCGGTTGCGGCGGCCGTTGCTGCGCCGTCAAAATTCGATACTGAGGCCGTGCGGCTGAACAATCGCGGCGTTGCCGAGATGAGCCAGCAGTTCACCGAACGCGCTGTCGCGTCGTTCGCCGAGGCGTTCAAAAAGGATCCAAAGCTCGCGCAGGCGGCGATCAATGAGGGCATTGCGCTGATCACGTTGCAACGGCTGGATGAAGCGAAGAAGGCCTTGCAGAGCGCGCTAGATCTGGATTCGAAGAGCGCTCAAGCCTGGTACAACCTGGGCCTTGCCGAGCATGCGGGCAACGACCTTGAATCGGCTCTGGCCAGCTTTCAGCAGGCGGTGATGATCGATTCAAGGGACGCGGATTCCTACTACTTTGAAGGCGCGTGCTACCAGGAGTTGAGGCAGTTTGACAAGGCGATCGAGACATTTCATAAGGCGTTGGAAATTGACCCGCTGCACGCCTCGTCGGAGTTTGCCCTGGCCCGCGCCTTGCAGCGCTCGGGTCATGTGGATGAGGCGAAGGAGCACTTCAAGCGGTTCCAGCATCTGACCAGCGCCAAGATTGGTGCTCCGATTGGGCTGTCGTATGGCGAGCAAGGGCACTACTCAACTGTCACGGCTGTTGGCCTGCCGCAAACGGGCGCGCGGGCGATGATTCCGGTAAAGCTGGTGGCGCAGTCGTTGCTTTCCCAGGTCCCAAAGGTGGGATCTGGAGCACCCACTTTTACGACTACCGGTGGCGCGTGCATGATGGACGTGACCGGCTCGGGGAACATGGATTTGGTCTTGATGCAGTCGGGTGCGCAGGCCATTCGCGTGCTGCACAACAGAGGTGAGAGCGGCTATGAAGAGTGGGACGCGGCGGCGGCTGGACTGAAGGCCAAGGGCCGCGCGGTGGCTTGCGCCGTAGGCGACTACGATGGCGATGGGATGAATGACCTGGCGGTTGCGCTGGACGACGCGGTGCTGCTCTTTCGCAATCTCGGCAAGGGTAAGTTTCAGGATGTGACGGCGGAGGCCGGGCTCGCGCCTAAGAACCGGCCGACAGGAATCACGTTTATCGATTATGACCACGATGGCGATCTGGATCTAATGCTAACCGGCGCGCCTTTGAAACCAGGCGATGCGCCGAATGTTTTGTGGCGGAATAACGGCAACAAGACATTCACCGAGTGGACCGAACCAACCGGCCTCGGCGGCAGCGGAAATACTGCATCTGCAATTCTGACCGACTTCAACAATGATCGCGCGGTGGATATTACTGTGACTGGCGATGGTGAAGCGCCGCTGATCTATGTGAACCCGAGGGAAGGGAAGTATCCAACGCAGCTGCTCTATGAGGGCACGAAGCTTCCGTCCACGTCGGGCATTGCAGTGCTCGACTACAACAAGGACGGCTGGATGGACATTGCCGTCACGCACGCGGGCGCGCCAGGGCTCTCGCTCTGGCGCAACGTCGCGGGACCGGATCACGTTGGCCGAAGGTTTGAAAGAGTGGAACTCCCGCTGCATGACGCGTTGCGTGGATGGGGTGTGACGCCGGTTGATATTGATAACGACGGCTGGATCGATCTGGCTGCAATTGTCGAGACCAAGACCGGTCCTCAGGTACTCGTGCTGCGCAATTTCGGCGATGGGACGTTTGAAGATGTAAGCCATGCGCTGGGCCTGGACGGCGTGAAGTTGACTGCGCCGCGGGGGCTGATCGCCGTCGAAGACAATGGCGCGTCGGATCTGATCGTGACTCAGTTGAATGCGCCGCCGGTGCTGCTGCGCAATGTGGGTGGCAACAAGAATCACTCCGTTCGACTCGACCTGACAGGCTTTGCTGACAACAAAA
>CAYVMS010000048.1:10774-17478 GCA_964452615.1 uncultured Occallatibacter sp. | reverse complement strand
CGCCCCACATCCAGCATCGTTCCCACCAGATTGCGCACCATGTGATGCAAAAAGCCGCTGCCCCGCACACGGTAGACCAGCAGGTTGCCTGCCTCGGTTGTCAGTTCCTCCCAAGTCGAGGAATAGATCCTCCTGACAGCGGGGGCGGTTGGAGGTTTGATTAAGAATCCCTCTCGTGGAATAGGCCGCTGGTCTGACACCACATCCGGGTCGAGGCTTTGACGGGTCAGTTCAGGGTCGGTAGCCGCGAAACTGAGAAAGTCGTGTTCGCCCTCAAACAACCGAGCCGACCGTTGCAGTGCTTCAACGTCCATCGGCCAGGGGCAGGCGTAGACGTAGCGGGCCAGAAATGGCGGGCAGATGGCCTCACGGAAGACCCTGTACTCATAGGTTTTAGCCACAGCCGAATGCCGCGCATGAAATGCACTTCGTGCTGTTCTCGTCTCCAGTATTCGTATTGCGGGTGGAAGCGTCCGGTTCAGGGCGCGTTGCAGGTTCTCTGCTGGAATTGGCGCAGCAAGCGCGAAGCTCGCTACCTGGCCCAAGGCATGAACGCCGGCGTCGGTGCGGCCCGAACCCTGAGGCAGCGGCGATTCGCCGGTGATCCGACCCAGTGCAGCCTGCAGTTCGCCTTGGATGGTGCGTTCACCCGGCTGCACCTGCCAGCCCCGGAACTCGGTCCCGTCGTAGGCCAGGGTCAGCTTCCAGGTCTGGAGCGGGGGAGCGGGTTGAGCGTCTTCGGTCATGACCAATGGTGTTGACTGTAGCGTAAATGACCGTGCCCCCCGGACGAAGTCTGATTCTCCCAGGCGGGTGGTGGGATATACTCAGCTTTCCGATTCCGGAACCTACTGGCCGCGTGCAGGGTAGGGAACCGGGCGCCCGAAACCGGCTCTCTGGAACGAATTGAGTGCGGTGCGCGTATAGATCCCCAGGCCGGCAACCCGGTGATTATTGTGCCGGGAAATGAGAAATTTGCGTCCGGAGAGGCTCCCAGGGCGTCTTTGAGAATGGCGTGCCCCATGCCTCAGCAGTTCCCTAACTAGAATCCTGTTATGGAGAGGAATCATGCAATTGTTCGGTTCAAGTGTGTTTCAGCAGCGGGAGAAGAACTCGATGGTCAGGTCTGTACGGGAACATAGCGGACAGGCAGGCAGCCGGCTACGCGCCGTAGCAGCGCTCATGCTGGCTCTGGCGGCGGGATCGCCGTCAGGATTTGCCCAGCAGGTGCAGGGAGCAGGAGAGAAAACCCCGGAAAACGCGGCATCAGCACTGCCAGCCGCTCCTGCACCAGTACTGACCCAGCCCCTGGACCTGCGTTCAACCGCGCGAGATTTCTCAAAGCCCGCAAGCAGGTTGTTGGGCAATCCGATCAATATGTACCGCCCGACCTCTATCGGCAAAGCCAGCTTTCAGAATTCCGTGCGCCTCAGCGACATGGTGAAAGACGGCAAGATCTATCTCAGTCTCTCCGACGCTATCGCGCTGGCCCTTGAGAATAACTACGACATCGCCATTGCTCGCTACGACCTGGACATTGCGGATACTGACATTCTGCGCACGCGGACCGGTGCTCAGGCGCTGGGCGTACCGACCGGCCTTGTCACGAACACGCTGGGCGGCTCTGTGACGACATTGTCCGCAGGCGGCGGTCCCGGTGGCACCACGGTCGGTGCGGGCGGCGCGGGTTCAGGGGCGCAAGGATTGACCCTGACCACGTCAGGTGCAGGCCCGGCACCAGAGTTACTTGAACCCACGGTGACCACTGCAATTCAATTGGAGAGGTCTGAGCAGCCGGTGACCAACGCATTCACTCCGCGCTCTTTCCAAAATACCAATACATACAATTTCGCTTACAACCAGGGCTTCGTCACCGGCACTTCACTTGCAGTGGCCTTTGACAACTCCCGCATTTCTTCCCGAGGCTTCAACTCCTACAGCCCGGAGCTGGATTCCAATTTCAAGGCTACGGTAACGCAGCATCTGTTGCAGGGCGGAGGAATATGGGTGAACAAGCGCTTCATCTATCAGGCGCTTAACGACCGGAGAATTGCCGATTCCGGGTTCCGTCAGCAAATTCTCTATACGGTCAATCAAGTGGAAAATATTTACTGGGGACTGGTGCAGGACTATGAGGATGTACAAGCCAAACAGCGAGCGCTCGAGCAAAGCACCAAGCTGTCAGGCGACGACCGCAAGCAACTGGAGATAGGCACTGTGGCTCCGCTGCAAGTGGTGCAGGACGACTCGGCTGTCGCCAGTGACAAACAGGCACTCATCAGTTCACAGAGTGCTCTGAATTATCAGCAGCAGATTATCAAGCAGGCAATAGCCCGCAACCTGAACGACCCGGCGCTTTCGGCAGCTCCGGTAATTCCCACCGACCGCGTGACCGTCGAAGAGATTCCCGAGGAGAAGGCGTCAGTCGAGGCTCTGGTGCAGCAGGCATTTCAGCAAAGGCCGGAGTTGGAGCAGGCCGCACTGCAACTGCGCAACGATGAGATTACGCTGAAAGGCGCGCGTAATCTTCTGCTGCCGGTCCTTGATGTCTATGGCTTCTATGGCGGCACCGGTATTGGCGGCGCTCCGAATAAGTTTTGCTCATTCTTCGGCATTCCGTGCGCAGCGACTTCCACTGTTGGCTATGGAGATGTGCTGAATATGATGGTCAATAGCAGCTCTCCCGACAAGGGCGTTGGTTTCAACGTCACCATTCCCATCGGAAACAAGCTCGCGCAGTCTGTACAGGCGCGTTCGCTGATGGAGTATCGCCAGGCAGAATTGCGCCTCGAACAGTTGTATACGACGATCCGCATGCAGGTAGTGAATGCGCAATTTGCACTTATCAGTGACAGAGCGCAGGTGCAAGCCTCGATTGCTGCAAGGGATTTTCAGCAGCAGAGCGTCGATGCCGAACTTAAGAAACTGCATCTGGGCGCTTCGACATCGGCCAATGTCCTGCTGCAGCAGCGCAATCTTGCGAATGCAGAGAACAGTTTGATCGTCGCCAACGCGCAATATGCCAAAGATCGCGCCAGTCTTTACCAAATGATGGCTTCGACCTTGCAGCACTACGGCATCAACCTGAATGAGGCAGCGTCGGGCGCTGTCAATACTACGCCTGTCGTCCCCGGAGTCTCGCCGATGAAGGACACGAAAGAGCCTGTAATGGCTCCTCCTGCCGCTCAGTAAGGATGGTCAGCCGGGTAACCCCATATCTGGCGCAGTTTCATCACGCCAGATATGGGGTTACAAGAAACCACCTTACCGCTCCGCCACCAGATCCAGCAGATCAAAAAACTCCGGAAAACTGATCGCAGCCGATTCTGCGCCCTGAATCAGCGTGTCTCCATCGGCGCGCAGCGCCGCAACGCTGAAGGCCATGGCGATGCGGTGGTCGTCGCCTGAGTCGATTGTCGCGCCGTGCAGACGTTGTCCGCCCGGTACGTCAAGGCCGTCCTCAAACTCCGTGACTTCAGCGCCCATTGCGCGCAGATTCTTTGCGACCAATGCGATGCGGTCGGATTCCTTCACGCGCAGTTCTTTAGCGTCGCGTATGCGGATGCCGCCGCTAGTGTACGGGCCTATTGCCGCCAACACCGGCAGTTCATCGATCAGTTGCGCGGCTAATGCGCCTGAGATCTCGGTTGTACCCAGCCCATCTTTGGGCGCTGTAACCTGTACCGTGCCTACCAGCTCGGCGTTCTTTTCTTCGAGATTTAACACGCTGATGCGCACTCCGAGCGCCGTCAGCACATCGAGCAGCGCGGCGCGCGTCGGGTTGAGTCCGAGCGCGTCGAGTACAAGACTGGAGCCGGGAAAGAGCGCGGCCGCGCAGAGGAAAAATGCCGCGGAAGAGATGTCGCCGGGGACCGCGGCCTCGATTGCGTGCAATTTCTGCGGTCCTGAGATGGATACCGAGTCTACGGCGCGCGTCAATGTTGCGCTGAAGGCTCGCAGCGCCAGTTCGCTATGGTCGCGCGTGCGTACAGCCTCGCGCACCGTGGTAGCCCCGGAGGTTTGTAGACCGGCGAGCAGAATGCATGTCTTTACCTGCGCGCTGGGCACCGGAGTGGTGTAGTCGATTCCGTGCAGCGCACAGCCCTGGATGGTCAACGGCGCATGGCCGTCTGTGAGCGTAAGACGCGCGCCCATGGCTTCCAGAGGCTTGCGAATCCGCTCCATGGGCCGCCGCGAAAGCGATGCGTCGCCCATCAGCGTAAAGGTGCCCTCCTGCGGCGACAGCAGACCGCTCATCATGCGCATCGTCGAGCCTGAGTTACCGCAATCGAGGGGCGTGTTGGCAGGTGTTACGCGGCCGCCGACCCCGGTCACTTCGACTGAGCCATCGTCGAGCCGGAGCACCCTGGCTCCCAGCGCCTCCATGCAGGCGAGCGTCGATGCGCAGTCGGCGCCGGTTGAAAAGTTGGTAAAGCGCGACGTGCCCTCGGCAAAGGCGGCGAGCATTCCGTAGCGGTGGCTGATCGACTTGTCGCCAGGCAAGCGCAGGCTGCCGTAGACGTTCTTTGCCGGGTGGATGATGCGTTTTTCTGTCATAGGATGCAGCGCGGCTCCAAGTTTATTGGGCTTTGTTCAAGTCTACAGTGGTCAGTCTGATGGATCCATGGCTGCTAATCTTGGAAGTCATGCAATTTCATTGCGGCTCGTGCGAAAGGAGTAAGACTGACCCCTGTCTTTCACCGCACTCGCAGCACAATAATCGTCTCATCGTCAAACCGGTCTTGATTGCCCAGAAAGCGGCTGACGTCAGCGAGAATGGCGTCGGCAATCTCTGGCGCGGAATTTTCGCGCTGGCTGCACAGCAGGCTTGAGAGCCGCTCCGGGCCATACATCTCATCCTCGGCGTTCTCTGCGTCTAGGATTCCATCCGAGACGAAAATCACCACGTCTCCGGGCTCGGCAGTCATTGCGAGTTCGTCGTAAGTCACATTGGGAAACATCCCCAGAGGAAAACCTTCGACTCGCACAGTCTCCGAGGCACCGGCCCGGCAGAGAATCGGCTGCACTGCGCCCGAGTTGGCCACCTTCAATGTGCGGCTTTCGTCGTTCCACAAGACAAAGAGCATGGTCACGTATTGCGACTCCAGCTTGCGCTCCTGAATTGCGTCGTTGAGCAGGGCCAGCATCTCAGTCGGCTGCGGGTGTTGCTGTGCAGTTGAATGCATGATGCCGCTCACCAGCGCTGCAAACAGGGCAGCGGGTGCTGCTTTCCCGCTTACATCGCCGAGCACGATTGCGGTTTGGCCGGGACCGTAGTCCAAAAAGTCGTAAAGGTCGCCGCCAATCGAGCGCGCGGGCAGGAAGCGCACCGCCATCTCGGCGTTGGTCATCTCCGGCGCAGCCGGCGGCAGCAGGCGCAGTTGCACTTCGCGCGCCATTGCGATGTCCCGCTCCAGTTGGCGCTCCTGGCGGCGCACAGCCTGATAGAGCCGCGCATTTTCGATGGCGATGGCGACCTGCGCGGCCAGAGTGGTCAACATGCGCTCGTGCTCTTCGTTGAAGAAGCCAGCGCGCGTGTGTTCCATATCCAGCACGCCGATGATGCGCCCTTTGTGGAAAAGCGGCACAATCAGCTCGGACCGGGTCTCCTGGTTCATCGGCACGTAGCGAGGGTCCTTGAGCACATCCGGCACGTTTACCAGCCGCCACTCGCGTACCGCCGCACCCACCAGGCCTGAGGTGATGGGCAGTCGGCGCTTTGGCGCATGCGCATAGCCAAAGCGCCAGGCATAGCGTGTAATCAGTGTCTCGCCCCTCTCGTCGAGCAGCATGATGGTAAACATCTGGTAGTCGATCAGCCGGCGAAGCAGTTGTCCGACCCGCTCCAGCAGAGGGTCAAGGTCCAGAATCGAAGTCAGCTCCGTGGCGATCTCGTTCATCACCGTCAGTGTCTGCGCCTGGCGCGAGACGCGCGCATAGAGCCGCGCATTTTCGATTGCCTGTGCGATCCGCGAGGCGGTAAGCGTGAGCAGACGCAGGTGCTCGGGGCGAAAGTAATCTACATGCTCGCTCTCGATGTCCATGACACCGATCAGCCGGTTCTTCACAATCAGCGGCACTGCCAGTTCGGAGCGCACATTGGGGTTGACTTCAAAGTACACATCCGATGTGGTGACGTCGTTCAGCAGCACCGGTTGGCGGGTCAACGCCACCTGCCCCACCACACCCCGGCCTCGGGGGATGCGGAGCCGCTCCACCTGCATCGTGTGGCCGATCTGGAATCTCACTCGCAGTTCGTGGGTCCGGTCGTTCTCAAGCAGGATGGCGAAGATGCTGTAGGGGATCACGGCGCGAACCAGATCCGCAGTGCGGCGAAGCAGCGTCTCCAGATCGAGTGTGGTATTCAGAGCGTCTGTGAGCTGCATCAAATAAGCAACATCCGCCGGCTCGACGCGTATAGTCGTCGGGTCAAGATGCGCGCCGGCAGCGGCCGGATCGGCCGGGCGGTAGTCGCCCTCAAGTTCGGGTTCTGCGCGCGGAGATAGGGGAGTGTCGGGCATCGGTGTTGAAGAAAATCATAGCAGTGCAGGGAATAGGGAACAGGGACTAGTGAATAAAGATGCTTCCTTGATACGCTCGGCTAGAGGTCGGACGGTGATAGGACATGTAATCCCGAATCTATTGCTACAACGAGATTGGGAGGCGGAACTCAATGTCTTTCTGTTCCCTATTCCCTGTTCCCT
>CAYVMS010000048.1:6966-10674 GCA_964452615.1 uncultured Occallatibacter sp. | reverse complement strand
CTGTTCCCTATTCCCTGTTCCCTCGTCTTCACTCGGCTCCGAGTTCGCGCACAATCGCCACAGAGGCCGAGGCTCCGATACGGTTGGCGCCGGCTTCAAGCAGCGCTTTCACATCAGACAGTGTGCGAATGCCGCCGGAGGCCTTTACGCCACAACGTCCGCCAACAACGCCGCGCATCAGTGCAACGTCGGCTGCGGTCGCGCCACCCGACGCAAAGCCCGTAGAAGTTTTAATGAAGTCCGCTCCGGCCTGGATGGCGATCTCTGACGCGCGCAGCTTCTCAGCCACACTCAGCAGCGACGTTTCCAGAATCACCTTGAGAAGCGCTCCATGCCCATGCGCTGCCGTTGCGACGGTACGGATCGTGCTCTGCACTGCTACGAAGTTGCCGCTCTTGAGCAGGCCGATCGGAATCACCATGTCCAGCTCGCGCACGCCTAACCGAATCAAAGCAGTCGCCTCGTGGCGCAGCGTTGAAACCAGGGATGCGCCCAGCGGAAAGCCGATCACCGCGCCGACTGTAATACCTGTTCCGGTTAGAATGTTCACGGCAGTCGAAGCCCACACAGGGTTCACCATGGCGCATGCAAAGCGGTACCGGACGGCCTCATCGCAGAGTTTTTCGATCTGGGCTCGTGTGGCCTCCGGCTTCAGCAGCGTGTGGTCGATTACGGATGCTAAAGCCTGCCAACTCGCCAGAGTCATCGCGGCAAATGCGGCTGAGTCGAAGCTTCCGTTATCGAACTCCAGGTCCACTTCTTGAATGGGGGCGGTCGCGGTCATGCTCTCATGCTCCTTGTTGGCCCGTGCCGGCCTTAACCCATGGCTCGTTGGGCATTCTACCGCTGATGAGTATAGTGCCTGCGGTAGCTCAGGCCAAATCGATCGACTACAAGTGCAAGTTCACCGCAGCAAGTCAAGTGCATAGGAATTGCTGTCCTAATCAAGGATACTCGTTTGAGACTCTCGTACGCCACCTGTCTTGTCCGTGTCTACTCTGGGTTCATCCCGCATGTGGGCATGGTTCAAGATGCAGTTGCCTAATGAACCTCTGAATAAGTCGATGTTTTGAAAGGGCATGTTTTTAGTCGTGCCGCAAGTGCTTCAAAATCAACCCGGGCTTTAGCCCCTGAGGGAATGTCTGCTTGCAAGAGTGACTTGTTCAGAGTTTTCCTAAGGCCTGCTCGACGGTGAATCCGGAAACATATGCGATCAGTTCCTTTCTCCATGCGAAACATATCCTCGACTCCTCAAACAACTAATTCGTATCTAGCTTCGGACATGTCAATAACTCACCCAAGTTTGAAAAAGACCGATAAGTCGAGTATCGTAAGTTGAAGCAAGCGATCCAATGTGGCGTGTCTTAACATAGCTGCGCAACTGTTGTACTGCTTGTATGAATTAATCAGGGGGGAAACATGGGAGTAGCGGATATTCTGGCAGCGATCGATCAGGAGATTGCCCAATTGCAGCAGGCGCGGGCATTGCTGAGCGGCAGCGTAGCGCCAGCGCTGAAGAGAAAGGCAGGCAGGCCAAGAAAGACAGAGGCGGTTGTAGTTCCCGCTGCGAAGCCAGCCACGAAAAAGAGGAAGAGGAAGCTCAGCCCCGAGGGACGCAAGCGCATTGCCGAGGCCGTCAAGAAGCGCTGGGCGGCGCAAAAGGCCGCGGCAGCAAAATAACCGGCATCCTTCCGAACTCACTTGTGCTGGCGCGGGTTCCCCCGCTTGCGCCTGCGCATCTTTTTGCTGTCGGTGCTATTTGCCTTCTGAAACCTCAGTAATAGTGGATGTTTTGGAAAGGCATGGCTGTAACCGTGCCACAAACGCCGCAAAATCAGCCCTGGCTTTAGCCCCGGAGGAATGTCTGATTGCAAGAGTGACTCGTTCAGAGTTTCTTTCTCTTTCATTCCACGAAAGCAAGTTAAGGCGCACTTTATTCCGGATGATCGGGAGTCATCAGGCAGATATCTGGCAGGTTCCTGTAGCGCTCCGCGTAGTCCATTCCATAGCCAATTACAAATAAATTGGGAATCGAAAAGCCCACATAATCCGGTTCGATCTTCTCGATGCGCCGCGATGGCTTGTCGAGCAGTGTGGCGATGCGCAGAGTCTTGGGGCGTTGTTGCAGAAAGAGCTTGCGCAGATAGCTCAGAGTTAGCCCGGTGTCCAGAATATCCTCAACCAGCAGCACATTCTTGCCTTCGATCGGCTCGTCCAGGTCCTTGATCATCTTGACTGCGCCCGAGGAGCGCAGGCCCTTTCCATAACTGGACGTGGCCACAAAGTCAAAGGTCGCGTCCACCTGCACGGCCCGCGCAAGATCGGCCAGGAATGGCGCCGCGCCCTTCAGCACGCCCACCATCACCAGCTTCTCTCCGCTTAAGTCGCGGGTAATTTGAGCGCCAATCTCGGCGACACGTTCGGCAATCTGTTGGCGGGTATAAAGAACTTCAAGGGCCTGATAGTGAACGGTATCCATGTACTCAGTATCGCCTGTCTCCGGGGAGGGAATGCAAGCGCTTCTGTGTAAAATTCGAGTTCTTGTTACGTTGCGTATGCGCGAAGCCTTCTCGTTGACCGGCGCGTCTATACTTAAGAAGCGATGATTCCCTATTTACACCTCTGGCATCTCAATGTGCCGACCTTCGGGCTGATGCTCTGGCTCGCTGCCGTGACGGCAGGCGTCGTGTTAGATCGCAGCTTCCACCGAGCGCGCATTACGGGCGATGCTGTTGGCATGGTGGCCGTCGCCGTAGTGGCAGGAATTATCGGCGCCAAGTTGTGGCACGTTGTAGACACTCCCATCGAGTTTCACGAGCTGGGCTGGCGCGTTTTGTGGGATACGGCCGGGTTCGCCTGGTTCGGCGGGTTATTATTTGGGATTTCAGCGCTTCTTTTGCAGGGTTGGCTAGCCAGGATCGGCGCTCTCAGAACCCTCGATCTCGCCGCCCCCGCCGCCGCAATCGGCTACGGCATCGGTCGCATCGGCTGCTTTCTCTCCGGCGACGGATGCTACGGCATCCCGATCCAGCCGGTTCATTTTCTGTCTTTTTCATTTCGACCCTGGGGCATGGCATTCCCCAACGGCATCGAGCCGACCTTTATTCCCGTCTATCCCACACCGCTCTACGAGTTGGTCGCAGGTCTTCTGATCGCGGGGTGGCTGTGGTGGAGACTGGGTAAGCCGCACGCTACGGGTGCCATTCTCGGTCAATATCTGCTGCTCAGCGGAACGGCTCGCTTTCTGGTTGAATTCATTCGTCGCAACCCCAGAGTGCTGTGGGGGTGCTCGAATGCTCAACTGGCCGCCGCAGGCTCTGCGATCGTTGGCGTTGCTTTGATCGCCTGGGCCGCTACACGTCCCGTCACTTCGCCCCAGAATGCATCGGAAGCAGTTGAGGATGCTGCGTAGTAGTTGCCGCGATCTTCGATCTCCCAAAAGATCAAGAAACGCAGTCCATCAAGCCAGAAACGAAGACGCCAGAAACCGAAGTCCCTGGCGTCTCAATGGCGGTGATCTCGCAGGTTGCTCGGAGCATGCATCGTCCCATTCAGCCTTCCGATGAGCGTCCGGGTTGCCCCGAATCCTGCATCTTCCGGCTTTACCGGCGATGGAGCCTCAAGTCTCCTCAATGCTCGCATCCATCGGATGCACCGTTAACGAAGTTCCGGGTTGCCCCTTCTCTTCGCTTCCAGCGCCTCTTAAGG
>CAYVMS010000048.1:0-6866 GCA_964452615.1 uncultured Occallatibacter sp. | reverse complement strand
TGGCGGCGCCGACTGGTGGTTCTCCGAGTTTCCTCGAATCCCACACCCCCGGCGGTGCCGTTTCCGCGTCTTCGGGTCACCCCGATTCCTGCTTCCGCGGCTGGGTCGATGATGACTTCCCAACTCAACTCGAACTTTGCATCCTCGGCTAAACCGCGGATGAATCTTCGTGTCCAATCGGGACTTGCACATTCCTTCCAGACTCTGGATGCATTTTTTATTTATCCCGTCCTTCCACCGCCGTTGCCGGCTGTAGATGGCCGTGTTCAATTAAACCTGCATCGTCCTGCTTGGGGAGGAACTGCGTTTCCAAATTCCCTACAACGTCACCAACTGGCTGGAGAGTAGGCCGATTCAATCTGTGGATTCAAGTGCAAAAAGAGACGAAACCTGTGGATATCACCAGCTGTGGTGCATAAATCGACGCAGCGTGTCTCCAAGTCAATTAGCCTCAACCAAAGCTCAGGCCAAGAGCCCCACTTCAGACAGGACTCGATCCCGGATGCGGATCACGCGGAGTCAAATCCGAAGCTTAATGACGAGCGCTCCGGCGTTCGGCGACTGTTTGGACCCGCAGGCCCGGCCCCAGTCTGCTTTGACGGCTCCAGTGAATGACACTGGGTTCGCAGTAGCGGGGAGCACTTTCCGTCTCGCGGCCAAGTGGGTCCATCCTTGGGCAGTCGCCGAATGGGTCCAGAGGCGATCCACAGTCGCGGCACGTGCGCTGCGATGAGAGCGACGCCAGGAAGTCAAGGTCATTCGAGGCTTGACCAGGGGCCTCCGTGTGATCCGTGATCGCAACCTGCACGCACGCGGCTAGGTTGGCGAGGCTATTGGCGCTGCCGGTTTCTGGAGAGATCTCCGATTCCGCCAGCTGCGGTTCGCCGCTTGGCTTTGAAGTCTGCGCGGAGTTCTGCGCTGCGGCACGAGAAAAGCTGGGAGCAAGAGTGAAGATGCGGAAGATCGTCTTGGCGGTCATGACTTCACTCTTGCATCCGGCTAGCCAAACACAAGTCATGGACTGCCCACTGAAAATTCGCATTGGAATCAACAATCTAGCGGCGGTATGTCGTGCGACGTGAGGACTAAGCCGGGCAACATATGCCGGGTCACGGCGGGCAAAGCCTGCCCGGTACGGTGGCGTTAGAAGGGCACGGAGCGTGTGCGCCGTTCCTCTGGGACTCCATATGAATTATTGGTATTGCCAATCCCATGTTCAAGCGTGGGGCTAACAACCGCTGCGCCTACGGCGCGGACGACTGGCCTGTGAAGTCAGGATTGCCGACCGAGCCTGCGAAGGCCCGATTGCCGGCCTGGTAGCGATCCTGATCTGGATTGGAGTCGTCACGACGGGCCGCCTCATCGAATTAGTGGGAGGTTGGTCAGGCACTGGCTTCCACCAATTTGCGCAGAGTCAAACTCTGAGCGATCTTTGCTCATTTCGCGTCTATCGGTTACCAGCGAAGCTTGCGGAAGCTGATACGCTGAAGACTGAAAAGGAATTCCCTGGAAGGGCCGGGCAGTTGTGTAGGGCTCAGTCTAGCTCATCCGGCGGTAAGGATCATGGCGGAGTTCGTAATCAAATTGGCCGACGAGCGTGGCCGTGTATCGGAGCAGGTGCAATCGGCGGCGACCGCCGACGAATTGCGCTCCCGCTTTGTTCATGCCGGTTATCACGTCTTCTCCGTCAAGTCGCACTCCGGCTTTGGTGGGCTCAAGCATGGCAAGGTCAAGCTCGAGCCATTTCTCATCTTCAATCAGCAGTTTCTTACGCTGATCCGCGCCGGGCTTCCGATTCTCGGCTCGATCCAGATGCTGGCCAAGAACCAGAAGAACGCCCATTTTGCCGCGCAATTGGACGATGTCTGTGCGCGAGTGAAGAACGGCGATTCGCTGTCGTCATCCTTTGAGGCTCAGAGCGGTTTCCCCATTATGTACACCACCACCCTGCTGGCCGGCGAGCGCTCCGGCAACCTGCAGGAGGTGCTCGAGCGCTACGTCAGCTTCCAGCGCGTTTCGCTCACCTTCCGCAAAAAGCTGGTGGCCTCGTTGATCTATCCCGGTGTGCTGCTCACTCTGGTCTGCGGACTGATGGCTTTCATGCTGGTCGTCGTGGTGCCGCAGTTTGGCAAGCTCTATGACCAGATGGGCAACAAGTTGCCCGCGATGACGACAGACCTGCTGGCCATGGGTGAATTCCTGCAGCACAATATCGTCTGGATCGTCCTCGCCATGGCGGCGGCAGCCTTCGGCATCTACCGTTTTTCCATCACCGAAAAGGGCCATGACTTCATCGATGCATTCCGCATCAAGGTGCCTGTCTTCGGCAAGATTTGGCTCAAATATCAGGTTGCGCTGTTTGCGCGCACGCTCTCCACTTTGCTCACCGGCGGCCTCTCGCTGGTGCCGTCGCTCGAGACCGCTGCCCGCTCGATTTCTTCGCGCCATGTCGCCAAGGCGGTCACCACATCCATCACAACGGTCCGTGAGGGCAAAAGCCTGGCCGATGCGCTCATCCAGACGAAGGTTTTTCCCGATCTCGCCGCGGAGATGATCTCCGTGGGCGAGCAAACAGGCGCATTGCCGCAGATGCTCAACTCCGTCTCTGAGTTCTTCGAGGAGGACGTAGCCACCGCACTCTCCGCGTCTCTTGCGCTCATCGAGCCGGCCATCCTGATTGTCATGGGGGTTGTGGTAGTCTTCATTCTCATCTCGCTCTACCTGCCCATTTTTTCGCTGGGGTCGGCGAGCGGAGGTCAGGGGTAAATCATGGCTGATGCAACCATTCTTGCTGTTCCGCTTCCCGTCGGCGGCGGGGACGAACGATCTCAGGCTGAACTGCTCGCCGCGCGCTATCACGCCGACTTCGTCGATCTTAAAAACTTCAAGATTCAACACGAACTGCTGCGCACCGTCCCGGTCGAGCTGATGTTCCGCTACAACTTCGTGCCGATCGAGCAGCAGCAAGACGCGCTGGTAATCGCCGTCTCCGATCCCTCGCGCCTGATGATTCTCGACGAGATTGCAGGCCTGCTTGCCCACCGCATCATTCCGCGCGTGGCGACGCTTTCGCAGATCACCGACCTGTTGAAGAAGACTGAACAATCGCAGCGCGTTCTCGACGAGGCCAGCGAAGGGCTCACCTTCGATGTGCTCACTGGCGACGAAAATTCGGACGAAAACATTTCGATCGAAAAGCTGACCAGCGAAGAGGACATTAGCCCGATTATTCGCCTGGTCGACACGACGATCTTCACGGCTCTTGAGCGTAGAGCTTCCGACATCCACATCGAGACTTACGACGATTCAGTCCACGTGAAGTACCGCATCGACGGCGTGCTCCAGGAGGCTATGGCCCCCATCGCCCGCGAGCATCACAGCACCATTCTCTCGCGCATCAAGATCATGAGCGAGCTGGACATCGCCGAGCGGCGCGTGCCCCAGGACGGCCGTTTTCGCGTCCGCTACAAGACCCGTCTGATCGACTTTCGCGTCTCGATCATGCCGACGATCCATGGCGAGAACGCCGTGCTCCGCGTGCTCGACAAAGAGTCGATGAGCGAGAAGTTCCACCATCTCACGCTCGACGTGGTGGGCTTTGCGGATGAGGACCTGAAGCGCTTTCGCGCCTACATTCGCGAGCCCTACGGCATGGTACTGGTCACCGGACCAACCGGCTCGGGCAAGACGACCACCCTTTATGCCGCGCTCAATGAGATCAAGAGCGACGAAGACAAAATCATCACCATCGAGGACCCGGTCGAATACCAGATTCGCGGCATTACGCAGATTCCTGTCAATGAGAAGAAGGGCCTCACCTTTGCTCGCGGCCTGCGCTCGATCCTGCGCCACGACCCCGATAAGATCCTGGTGGGCGAGATCCGCGACAACGAAACGGCGCAGATTGCCATCAACTCCGCGCTGACTGGCCACTTGGTCTTTACCACTGTTCACGCCAACAATGTGGTGGACGTGTTGGGCCGCTTTGTGAACATGGGCGTCGAGGTCTACAACTTCGTCTCCGCGCTCAACTGCATTCTGGCCCAGCGGCTGGTGCGCACCATCTGCGAACATTGCGCCCGCCCTATCACCTATAGCGAAAAAGAACTGGTTAGCAGCGGCATGGACCCGGCAGAGTGGCGCGACTTCCAATTTCGCGAGGGACAGGGTTGCATGGAGTGCGGCGGCACCGGCTATCGCGGCCGGACGGCGATTCACGAACTGCTCGACCTTACAGACCCGATCAGGGAGCTGATTCTAGCAAAGAAGCCCACCTCGGAAGTGCGTAAACTAGCTCAGAAAGAGGGCATGAGCTTTCTGCGCGAGTCGGCGCTCGACCGCGTCCGCCGCGGATTGACCACGCTCAAAGAGATCAACAAGGTTACCTTCATCGAGGCGTCACGGTAATGAATTCGATCCTCAGCAAAGCCAAACTAGGCTCTCAACTTGGCGGCCGTCCGCCGGTCGCGGTGGAGATCTCTGCTCAGGGCGTCTTGGCCGCAGCATCGCCGGGCAAGGACCAGCCACCCGTCTACGCCTTCGAGCCGCTGCCGCCCGGCGCGCTCGTCTCCGAGATTGCCGAACACAATCTGCGTTCGCCCGAGGTGGTGGCCAACGCCATTCGCACCGCTCTTGGTCAGGTCTCACCACGCACGCGTTCCGTCACGGTGGTGCTGCCCGACACCGTGGTCCGGGTCTTCGTCTTGGACTTCGATTCGCTTCCAGCACGTGCGGATGAAGCCATTCCCGTCCTCCGCTTCCGTCTGCGCAAGATGGTTCCCTTCGAGGTCGAACATGCGGGAATAAGCTACCAGGTGCTGGTGGAGAACAAGACCGAGTGCAAGGTGCTGGCAGCCATCCTGCCCGGCCCGGTTTTGCAGGAGTATGAGACCGCGATTCGCCAGGCTGGCTTCGAGCCCGGCGCTGTGCTGCCGACGAGCCTGGCAGCTTTAGCGGCTATCGACACAGAGGAGCCTGTATTGGCGGCAAATCTAGGCGAACTGGCGCTGACGACCGCCATCACCCACGGCCAGGACCTACTGCTCTATCGCACACTCGACCTGCCCCTGGACGCCAACCAGCGCCTGCAAGAGGTGCAGCGCGGCATCGCCGTGGCCGCCGCTTATTATGAAGACAAGATCGGCGTCCGTCCGCAGATGCTGCATTTTGCAGGCATAGGAGCCGGCATCGGAGTGCGCGGTGACAGCGTGGCCGAAGACTTCGCACGCTGGATCAACGATCCTGAACTCACCGTCACCGACCTCGCGCCGCGGCCTGAAACCGGAGCCGCTACGCCCCTCGGCAACCTCGTGAGCCTGGCCGGCGTCGTTGGTGCGCTGGCGGGAGCAGCGTAACCCTATATGCAAATCACTCTCAATCTCGCCACCCGCCCCTACGCCGACCTCAGGCCGGCCTTGAAGCGCCTGCGCATTGCCATGGCAGTGCTGGCCGTTGTCGCGATTGGCCTTGGCTTGGGCCTGCACGCATTTCATCAGAAGGCCGAGATAGCCCGCGCAACCGAGCAGCGCGTCCAGGCTAGGATCGACGCCATCAACCGCGAACGCCAAGGCTACCACGATCTAATGCAGCAGCCGGCCAATGACAAACTGCTCAAGCAGGCCGCGGAACTCAACCAGATCTTCGACGAGAAGACCTTCTCCTGGACTCTGGCCATGGAAGACCTCGAAACCGTCTTGCCCGGCGGGGTTCAGGTCACCGCCATCGATCCCTCCCGCGACACCAAGACCGGCAAGATCACTCTGAAGCTGCGCGTTGTTGGACCGCGTGACAAGTCCGACGATCTGGTTCAGAACCTCGAACACTCCCGGTACTTTCTTGCGCCCCACATCGTGAGCGAAAGCACCGAATCCAATGGCGGCCCAAATGAGCGTCTGGAGCCGGTCAGCGAATCGAACCGCTTTACATTTGAACTATTGGCCGACTACAACTCGGCCACGCCGCTCGAACACCGCGCGCACAAGAAGAGCGACAAGCCTTCGGCCAACGAAGAGCGCGCTAGCCATGGAGCACCGCCGCTTCGCGCGGTCCCCCCGCCCGCCACGAGGATTGTTCCCGGCAGAATTCCGGCCGGTCCGTCCATTACTGCCCCGAACCGGCCCATGCCGAACGCCAATCCCAATCCCGGAGGCTCGCGATGAGCAGCATCAGCCGCACCCCTGCCCTTTGGCGTGAGCGTCTCGCCTCCCCGCTCACCTGGCACTACCTGGCCTTTTTCGTCCTGCTGGTCGGGGTTATCGGCCTCTCGGTCCGCTTTGGCCTCGATTGGGCCGCCACTAGTGGCAGCTCCGTCGACGCCCTGGCAGCCAAGCAGATTGAGTTGAAGGCTCTCGATCTGCAAACCGCTCCCATGCGCGGCCTCGACAAGCGCGTTGCCGACTCCCGCGCCCAGATGTTGGATTTCTATTCCAAGCGCATTCCGCCCAACTACTCCTCCATCGACCGTCGCATCGGCGAGCTGGGTGTTAAATCCGGTGTTCGGCTCTCCCGTCTGCAATATACGCAGGGCAAGCCCGGCGTCGATCTCACCGAGATCTCCCTGGATGCCGGCATCACGGGCGACTATCCGCAGATCATGCACTTTGCCAACGACCTGGAGCGTGATCAGATTTTCTTTGTCATTCGCGGCCTGACACTGACCGGTCAGCAGGGCGGCGTTGTGAATCTTCGCCTGCTGGTTTCGACCTGGCTACGTCCGGCCGATGTGCCCAGCGGATTGCCGCCCACTCCCGAAACCAGCGATGCGCAGTCTGGGCCCTCCGCCGCAAGTCCCGCCGCAACTCAGGGAAAGGAGGGTGAATAGTCATGGAAATGAGTCTGAAATCCGCAAAGAAATCGCAGGTCTACAC
>CAYVMS010000047.1:0-17612 GCA_964452615.1 uncultured Occallatibacter sp. | reverse complement strand
ATCGGCGTGGCGCTCATGGCCAGCACATCGATCTCCTTGCGCATCTGCTTGAGCCTCTCTTTGTGGCGCACGCCGAAGCGCTGCTCCTCATCGACAATCAGCAAACCGAGATCTTGAAACTTGATGTCCTTGGAGAGCAGCCGATGCGTGCCAATGAGAATGTCGATCTTGCCTGTCTCTACGCGCTCTACGATTACTTTCTGTTCCTTCGCCGTTCGGAAACGCGAGATCATCTCTATATTGATAGGGAATTGGGCGAAGCGTTTTTTGAATGTCTCGAAGTGCTGAAAGCTCAAAATCGTGGTCGGCGTCAGCACGGCCACCTGCTTGCCATCTTGCACAGCCTTGAAGGCCGCGCGCATGGCTACTTCAGTCTTGCCGTAGCCCACATCGCCGCAGAGCAGGCGATCCATTGGCCTGGTCGATTCCATGTCGTACTTGATGGCCCGAATTGCAGAATTCTGGTCATCGGTCTCGCTGTAGTCGAAGGAATCTTCAAATTCGCGCTGAAACTCGTTATCTTTCGAAAAGGCCGTCCCCTGCGCAGTGGTCCGCTCGGCGTATAACTTGACTAACTCGCCGGTCATGTCTTGCATGGCCTTGCGGACTCGCGCTTTAGTTTTGGCCCACTGCTGCGAGCCAAGCCTGTTCAGCACTGGCGCAGGTCCGGTGTCTGTCGAGCGGTACTTCTGAATCAGATCGAGCCGAGTTAGCGGAACATATAGCTTGGCAGCCTCGGCAAACTCCAGGATCATGAACTCGACCGAGAGCCCGTCTTGCACGATCTCTTTGAGGCCTTGGTATTGCGCGATGCCATGCTCCACGTGCACGACATAATCGCCGACCGCCAGATCGCGGAAGTCTGAGACAAAGGCGGCTGTCTTTGACCGCCTCGGCTCGGGCCGCGCGGCCACATCCGCTTCGTCGGAGAGGTCGTTGGCGCCGAAGATAATCAGGTTCGAGTCAAGAAAGCTAACTCCTGCGGCGATCGGGGTGCGTACGATGACCGGCACACGCATGTCGCCCGCGAGATAACTTGCCTCGTCGAGCACCGTCTCGCCGGGATGCGGATTGCGGCTGCCTAGCCTATAGGGAATCTGATATTCGCGTAGAACTGTCGCGAGTCGCTCTACATCGCCCTGATGCGGAGCGGCAAGCAGAATTCGCGTCTCGGCTGTCATCAGAGTGCGCAGTTGCTCGGTTAACGCCGGAATGGAGCCATGAAACCTGAGTGTCGGGCGCGTATTCAGCTCGATCTCGCCGAGCGTGTTGTCGTCGTCGAGCACGTCGACTACACCTAACTGGTCGAGGTCCAGGCCCATGTGCGCGTCTAACTGCGCTTGTAATACGTCGGGCCGCAGATAAATATCTTCCGGAGTTATCAGCGAACCCATCGCCGAGCGATCATGGCGCTGCTCGACCTTGTTCCACCAGCGGTCTATCTGGTTGCGTACCATCGCCGGTTCTTCGACAAAGAGCGCGCACTTAGGCACGAGAGTCAGCAACGACTTATCCGCTCCAGCCACGGCGGAGAAAAACTCCCACCCCGGAAAGACACTGACCCCCCCGGCAGAGGCTAACTCGGCAGCCATCTCCTCGTCTTCTGAGCCTTCCGACTCCACCCGTTGGCGGTTCAGCCGTCCATGCACGGCTGCCAATAATCGCTCGGTTACTGGCGTCTCGGTCAGTGGAAGTAGCTGAGTCTCGTCGAGGCCCGACTGCGAGCGCTGCGTCTCAGGATCAAATTTGCGGATGGTCTCAATCTCGTCGCCGAAGAACTCAATGCGCACGGGACGGTCCGACTCGGGAGAGTAGACGTCCAGAATCCCGCCGCGCCGGGTGAACTGTCCTGGCATCTCCACCAGATCCATCTGCGTGTAGCCGACCGAAGCCAGGTGCCCGGTGAGGATCTCGACATCGACCTCTTCGCTACGCTTCAGTGTCACCGCCAAGCCTGCGTAGTAGTCACGGTCAAAGAGCCTGAGCGCTGCCGATTCAACCGGCGCAATGAGGATGGAGACCGCGCCGGTGGCCAGCTTCCACAAGGCTGCCGCCCGCTGTTCCTGCACATCAGGGTGAGGAGAGAGGTTTTCGAAGGGAAGCACGTCGTGAGCCGGCAGGCGCACCACCTGTGCGGGGTCGATAGCGCCGGTAAGCTCGCAGCCGGCGCGCAACATCGGCTCCAGCGCCTCGGCGGCCTTGTTGTCGGCCACCACCACGATTACGGGCTGACGCGCCGCACGCGCAAAGAGAGGAATATAGATTGAGCGCGCTGTATTGGTGAGACCGGAGACACGCCTCCGCCCCGCACCAAGGCTCAGATGCCTTCGTACGCGGTCAAACCCCGAAGAGTGCTCCAGCTCCGCGAAGATCTCGCGGACGAACGGGAGAATCATGTGCTTCCAGTTTATCAGCGGACGCTAACTGATAGACTTGGCACGATTGCGGGCACGTCTGTTGGCGGAGGTTCTGCCTTGTTGAAGTTGCAGGAAAGCATGTTTGGGGTCCGTTTGGTGCAAAGAAGCGAACGTGTATCCAGGCCGTGGATCGTGCCAATTGTGTGGCTTTGCTGTTGTTCCACATTCTTCGCCGAAGCTGCCGCGCAGAAGCCTGTGGTCGTCGCTTATGTCTCTCCGAGAGACAGCCTAATCCAGCCCGGTGAGATTGCCGCGCAAAAGTTGACGCGCATCAACTACGCATTCGCCAATCTGCAAAGCGGGCGCGTCGCGAGCGCATACTCCAACGACGATAGAAATCTTGCCCAACTGGTTGCATTGAAGAAACAAAATCCATCCCTCACTGTGCTTGTTTCAGTGGGCGGGTGGCTCGGATCGGGCGGTTTTTCCGACATGGCCCTCACGCGGGAGAGCCGAACCGTCTTCATCGCCAGCGCGATGGAATTTGTGAGCCAGCATAACGTTGACGGGCTGGACATCGACTGGGAGTATCCGGGAGTGCCCGGAGCCACGAACAATTTCCGTCCTGAAGATCAGCAGAATTACACGCTGCTGCTGAAGGAAACGCGGGAGAGCCTCAATCAATTGGGAAAGAAGGTGCACCGGCTGTTCTATCTCACCATTGCGGCGGGAGCCAACCCGGATTTTCTTGCGCACACCGAGATGATCAAGGTGCAGAACTATGTCGACACGGTGAACCTGATGGCCTACGACTACTACCAAGCCGACACGACTACCGGACATCACGCGCCGCTGTTCACAAATCCCGCCGACCCAAAGAAGGTCTCGGCAGATCGGTCGGTGAGGGAGTTTGAACAGGCTGGAGTTCCGGCCGCGAAGATTGTGCTCGGCGTGCCGTTTTACAGCCGTGCATGGAGTGACGTCTCCGGCACGAACAACGGATTGTTTCAGCAGGGGAAAGCTATCCCCGGCGGTGTAGATGCCGGGGGCGGAGCGGAGGCAATGATGAAGAATGGATTTATTCGCTCGTGGGATCCTGTGGCTTCGGCGCCGTATCTTTACAACCCGCAGTCGAAAGTATTCGTGTCTTACGATGATTCTGAATCGATTGCCGCCAAGTGCAAATATGTGGTCGACCACGGGCTCGGGGGAGTGATGTTCTGGGATTATGAATCCGATCCCACGGGTGTGCTGCTCGATGCGGTCGATGTTGGACTTGGCATTAGTGCTGGCACTCAAAACTCCCCCAAATAACCGGCATCAGAGTCCAAGTCATCCGACTCACTCCCCGCCGAGGGCCTTCAAAAAGGAGTAGAAGAAGTCCAGCGACTTCCAATAGGAATCCATCGGCAGACGCTCGTCCTGGCCGTGGGCACGCTCGTCGTCGCGTTCCAAGGCGATGGCTGAGTAGCCGTAGCAGGGGATTCCGGCCTGGGCGAAGTAGATGGAATCGCTGGCTCCGTTTTCCATGACCGGCGTGACTGGTACGCCCGGCCAGATGGTCTGCGTGAGCCGAGTCAATGGGCCAAAGACTTCGGGGATGGGCGGAGGCGGGACCATGGCTTTGCGCTCGGGTGCGGTGTATGTGACTTCATAGGAGTCGGAGACATATTTCACACTCAGCTTGGGGTCGCCGAAGATGGCAATCAACTGCTGGCGAATCTCCTCGGGCGAGTGGCCGGGAAAGATGCGGCAGTTCACGTTGGCCTGCGCGGTTTGTGCGAGGGCGTTGTTGGCGTGGCCGGCGGCAAGTCGCGTGGCTACGCAGGTGGTGCGGAAGTTCGAGTTGAAACTGGGGTCGGCGCTCAAACGGGCGGCTGACGCCAGATCCGGAGGTGTGGCCAGGATGGCCCGAATATCTGCCATAGTCTGCCCTGTCTCCTGGCCGGCGAGGTTCTTGAAGTAGGTTCGTGTGACGTCGTTCAACTCGAAGGGAAATGTGTGCGCGGCCAGCTTGTCGAGCGCCGAGGTCAACTCGTAGATGGCGTTGTCTGGCCGGGGGCGGGAGCTGTGCCCGCCAGGATTCAGCGCCGTTACCTGAAAGTCGGAGTAGATCTTTTCAGTGGCTTCGACATCGGCCACGACGGCGCGGCCATGGTCCAACTCGATGCCGCCCGCGTCGGGGTTGATGACGAAGGCAGCGTCCACCAGTTCGCGATGCTGCTGGACGAGCCATTGAGCGCCGTTGAACCTGCCTCCCTCCTCATCGGCGGTGAGTGCCAGGATCAGGTCGCGGCGCGGCTTGTAGCCCTCCCTATGCAGTCGCAGCAGTGTGGCTACCAGCGCGGCGTCGGAGTCCTTCATGTCTTGAGAGCCGCGGCCGTAGACGTAGCCGTCCTTCTCCACGAATTCAAAGGGATTGGTGTGCCAGTCGGAACGCAGCGCCTCCACCACGTCCATGTGGCAGAGAAAGAGGACGGGCTTTTCGCCGGAAGGAGCAGAGGCGCGGAGGCGGACGACGAGATTCTGTTTCCGCGGATCGGGGCCAAGCAGATGCACATCCTCGGCGGGAAAGCCCGCATCAAGGAAGCGCTGACGCATGGCTGCGGTTGCAGTGGTCACGTTGCCCATGGGCGTATCGGTCGTATTGATCTCGATTAACTGCTTGAAGATCTCACGCGCCAAGGCGCGGTCTTCAGCCGAAGCGGTGGGGAGAGTGTCTTGGGCGCTCGCGGCAGAGATCAGGCACGCGGCAAGGGAGAGCGCTGCCAGGGAGGCTGGAAGGGCAATTCGCTTCATGGAAGCATTGTACGGCGGCACTGGCTGGTTCCGGCTTGCGCACCGCGTAAAATCGATTCGTCGACAAATATCGAGGTGCAGAATGAAGTTCAGGTTTTTTGCCACCGCTCTTCTCGTTGCTTTCACCATTGCCGCTGCCGCGCAGTTGCCGGACCCGCCGATCAAGCGCTCAAAGATTACAGGCATCTCGCATCTGGCCATCTACACATCGAACGCCGAGGCTACGGACCACTTCTATCGCGAGGTTCTCGGCACGGTCAGGATGCCTGACCCGCAGAATCCCAAAGGCGTTCGCTACATGATCAACGCGACTCAGTTCATTGAAGTGCTGCCACTGCCGGCAGGCATGGGCATCAATCGGATGGATCACATCGGCTACAACACCGATAACGCCGAGGGGCTGCGGAGGTTCCTGGCCTCAAAGGCCTACAAAGTGCCAGGCAATGTGGAGAAAGGCTCCGACGGCAGCAAATGGTTCACCACCGTTGACCCGGAAGGCAACAAGGTGGAGTTTGTGGAGCCGCCCTCTCTTCCCAAGGCTGTTTTCACTCCCAACGTCATCGGAACTCACATCATTCACACGGGAATGATGGTGCATAACCGGGCCGTCGAAGACACCTTTTATCGCGATCTGCTCGGCTTCCGGCCTTACTGGTATGGTGGCAGGGACGAGAGCAAGGTTGACTGGGTGAGCCAGCAGACTCCCGACAGCCACGACTGGCTGGAGTACATGCTCTACACCTCGCCGGAGATCTCAGCGCACGACCTGGGCGTGCTCGATCATGTTTCTATCGGCGAGATCTCTGTGGACGCGGCCTACAAGACCCTCAAGGACGGCAATCGCCTCGTTGGCGTCAACAGCGATGAACACACAAAGCTGGGCAGGGACGGCAAGGGGCAATTCAACCTGTACGACCCTGACGGGGTTCGCGTGGAACTCATGAACTTCCACGGCACGGTAAAGCCCTGCTGCTCGGGATTCACTGCGGAAGATCCGGCGGAGTAGGTTCTGCGTCTGTGGACTTCGGCCGAAAAAGGCAACAATTGCAGTGGTTGAGGCAAATGGGATACGTCGGTCAGATTGACAGTTCCAGATGTGTGAGTCCCTACGAAGTCGAAAAAGGGGGAACCTGCTCTCAAAGCACCGGTGCACCTCCCACCGCCTGTGTAGGTTCCTCCGCCGCCAACTCAATCGAATTTTCCGAAGCAGTAGCGAACTAGTTGTCGAGGCTCTGGGCTTTAGAGCATTTTTGCTATTACTGTAGACCCCGTACCCCATCCATTCCGCGTTTTTCTGCGGTATGGGTGGGATACCAACAAAGGTCCGGCCTACGCAATTTGCAAAAATGCCGTAGCCCCTGAGGGATGCACTTCGTGGGTTTCGCCCTTCACTTGGCCTTTTTCCGCAGCATGTGAAATTGCGCTATCATATGTCCAAGACAAAACCGAGCTATCATAGTCGCGTAGCAGGAGGCACGTCCATGTCCACCAATCCCGAAGCAATCCCCACCTCCGAAGAATGCGCGGAAGAGACCAAAGAATTCAGCGCTCTGCGGGTAATCGGCTGGCTCTCGCTGGGCATGGCGGTGGCCGCAATCGGCATCTTCGTAGGCCACGAGATGCGCAGCCGCTACAAGTTCAAGCGCCGCACCCCCTACGACTTCTATGCTCATGCCGGCGAAAGCGAATACGGCGTCGGCGTTTAGGAGTGTAAAAGAGTGTCTGGAGATCTTATTGTGTCAAGGCACGACTTTAGCCGCGCCGAAAGAACTGCAAGAAGACCGGGACTTAACCCCTGAGGGCTGTAGCCGGAAGCCTCAAGACTGTTCTGAAACACGCTACGGTCAGATCCCGCAACAGCCATCTTTTATCGAATGACGCCGCCTCCCAAAGCGGCATCCAGCATTTGCGCTGCTTCGACAAGACCTCGCAACAATCGATGCTTTGAAAGGGCGCGACTTCACGCCATTACTTTGAATGCCTCGCATGAAGCGGCAATAGTGGTTGCAACCTCCGCCTCGCCGTGGGCCGTGCTGAGGAAAGCCGCCTCAAACTGCGACGGTGGCAGCCAGACGCCCTGGCTGAGCATCGCATTGTGGAAGCGTCCGAAGGCGGCTGTATCTGACTTAGCGGCCTGCTCGTAGTTGGTCACTGTATTCGCTGTAAAAAACCACGTCCACATCGAGCCAACGCGGTTGAGCGTGAGCGCAATGTCTGCCTTGGCAGCTTCGGCGGCCACTCCCTCGGCAACGGCTTTCGCGGTGGCTTCAAGCTGAGGATAGACCTCGCCAGCGTGTTCCTGTAAGTAACTCAAAGTAGCAATGCCCGCAGCCATGGCCAGCGGATTGCCGCTGAGCGTTCCAGCCTGATAAACCGGCCCAAGAGGTGCGAGCAGGTCCATTAGGGCGCGCTTGCCGCCGAAGACGCCGACCGGCAGGCCGCCGCCGACAATCTTTCCGAGCGTCACAAGGTCCGCATCCACTCCATAAAGCTCGAGCGCCCCGCCAAGAGCCACTCGAAAGCCGGTCATCACTTCGTCGGCGATCAGCAACGCCCCTTCGCGAGCAGTGAGGGCGCGCAAGCTGGCTAGATAACCCGGCGCAGGAGGGATGCAGCCAGCGTTGCCGACTACGGGCTCCAGGATCACCGCGGCGATCTGGCCGGGATGCGCGGCAAAGGCGGCTTCGACGGCGGGCAGATCGTTGTAAGGCAGGGCCAGAGTCAGGCGGGCAGTCTCCTCGGGCACGCCGGCCGAGCCCGGAATTCCGAAGGTCGCCACGCCCGAGCCGGCCTTGACCAGCAGTCCGTCGGCGTGGCCGTGGTAGCAGCCTTCAAATTTCACGACAATCTTGCGTCCCGTGGCTGCACGGGCCAGGCGGATCGCCGACATGGTGGACTCGGTGCCCGAACTGACAAAGCGCAGTTTCTCGATGGCCGGGAAGCAGGCGATGACGCGTTCAGCCAGATCGGCCTCTGCGGCCGTAGATGCGCCAAAGCTCGCCGAGTTGCGCGCAGCTCTCTCGATGGCCTCGACGACCGGCGGGAAGGCGTGGCCAAGGATCATCGGCCCCCAAGAGCCAAAATAGTCGATGTACCGGTTGCCGTCGGCGTCAGTGAGCCATGCGCCTTGCGCGCTCTCTACAAACGGAGGCGCCCCGCCCACCGCGCGAAAGGCCCGCACGGGCGAGTTGACCCCGCCGGGAAAGAAGCGCTCAGCGCGCTGCTGGAGAGCCTGCGAACGTGTGCGAACAATTGCTGGAGGCCTGGAACTCATAGTGGGTTCAGTATAGTGGGCCGTGCGTGGTCCAGTTCGATCAGTCAGTCGTTTCTGCCGAAGGGATTGAAGCACGCCAGAAAGTCGTTGGGAGAGAGAATGGCGAGCCCCTGAATCGAAGGCAGATCAAGCAGATGATGGTCGCCGGTTACTATGAATTCCGCGCCACCTGCCAAAGCGCATTCGAGTACTCGATTGTCGGCCTTGTCCGGGCAGAGATCAAGCCGGTCATGGGGTACCACCCACATGGCACGACTCCAAAGAAATGACGCAGTTGCTGCAATCTCAGACGCCGAGTAACTGAACTTGTCGCGCAGAATTCGCTCTAGTTCCAGCCTCAAGGGCGTCGAGATCAGCACTTGCAACATGCCGTCTCGCGCGTAATCCACGACTTGTTTTGGCTTACCACCGTAGCGTAGAGCCGAGACATACACATTGGTGTCAAGAACCACTCTCGGGGTCATGAATGGCTTTTAGACGAGGCTGCCGCTTCTGCTGCCTCCTCCCGTGCCAACTCATGCCGGACACGGCGTACAAGACCGACGACGTCCTCCTCGTTCTGCACGTCATTCGCCTCGGCAGTGATCGTTCCATATGAACGGAGCACCCCCCAATCCCGTTCGCGCTGGTAACGGCGCAACGCCTCACGCATCAGCTCGCTCATGGTGCGGTTTTCCTGGCGTGCGAGAGCCTGTGCATCTTCAAACATGGCGGGCGGCAAGGTGATGGAGACGACTCTGGTGGTTCTCATATGACTTAGTATCACTTAGTATTGCTTGCCAGACAAGTCAATCCGCAGATTTCAGCGTCCACGGCGATGATTTTCTCATCCGACAGGCAGTTGCATGGCAGATCGACTCCAATTCGGCAACCGGTTGCTGGTGATCTTCGATGGCCACTGCGGCTTCTGCAACGGCACGGTGCGATGGTTCGTGCGCCGCGACCGGCGTGACCGGCCGCGGTTTGCGGCTTCCGACTCGCCAATGGTGGCCGGAGTCATTGCGCGGCACGGAAACAGCCTTCCGGGGCAAAAGACCGCCTCAAGCACGATTCTTGTCGTGCGAGAGTTCGGCGGCCCGGGAGAGAGCATTCTAGTTCGCTCAGATGCGGCGATGGCGATGCTACTCGAACTCCCGCAACCTTGGCCAGCCGTCGCCACCCTGATGCGCCTCATTCCACGGCCAATCCGCAACCTCGGCTACAGGCTTGTCGCTCACTGGCGCAGCCGGATCTGGGGACGAGTTGAGAGCTGCCCTCCGCTTACGGCCGAGGAGCGTGAGCGGTTTCTGTAGCCTGCGCAGATTGAGAACTCCCACAATGCACAGCCGAAGCATCGAAATCCTGCTAAAATCGACCTTTCGGCAAACATTGCCACCCAACAATCCCATCCGCAGAAAGACCGCACAGTGCCTGACGAACCCAAGACCAAGTCCGTGACCTACGCCGACGCCGGCGTCGACATCAGCAGCGGCGACCGCGCCAAGGAACGCATCAAGTACCTGGCGCAGAAGACCTTTAATCGCAATGTCCTGGGCGGCATCGGCGGCTTTGGCGCGCTCTTCCGGCTCGACATGCAGCGTTGGAAAAATCCCATCCTGGTCAGCTCGGCCGATGGCGTAGGCACCAAGCTCAAGATTGCATTCGAGATGGGGCTGCATCAGACGGTCGGCCAGGATCTGGTCAACCACTGCGTCAACGACATTGCCGTGCAGGGCGCCACGCCGTTGTTTTTCCTGGATTATTTGGCCAGCGGCAAGCTCGACCCGGAGGTCACCGAGAGCGTAGTGACCGGGCTGGCAGAGGCGTGCAAAGCCAATGCCTGCGCGCTGATCGGCGGCGAGACGGCGCAGATGCCGGGCTTTTACGCTGACGGCGAATACGATCTGGCTGGCTTCATCGTGGGCGCGGTCGACCGCGACAAGATGGTGACCGGCGCGGGCATCAAGGCCGGCGACGTGCTGATCGGACTGCCCTCGACCGGGCTGCACACAAATGGCTATTCGCTGGCCCGCAAACTTTTCTTTGAAGTAGCCGGGTACAAACACACGCAATACGTGACCGCCATCCGTGAGAAGGCCGGCGCGGCGCTGATGAAAACCCATCGCAGCTATCTCCATGTGATTCAGAAACTTGTGACGGCTGGCCTGACCACGGGCATGGCGCACATCACCGGGGGCGGCATCACGGAAAATCTGCCGCGCATCCTGCCCAAAAACATCGCAGCGCAGATCGAGATCGGCTCTTGGCCGGTGCTGCCCATCTTCGAGCATCTCCGCGAACTGGGCCAAGTCCCGCAGGACGAAATGATGCGCACCTTCAATATGGGCATCGGGCTGATTGCGGCGATTCCGGCGGCCAAATTTACGCGCGCAAAAAACCTGCTCGACCGAGCTGAGGAGAAGTTCTACGTCATCGGCCGCGTCGTCAAGGGCGACCACCGGGTGCAGTACACGTAGACAGTGAACGGATTTGCCATATGCGAGTATTTCTGGCGGGCCTTGTATTTCTCATTGCTTTGAGTCTTCCAGCGCCAGCTGAGAATACTCCCGATCTCTGCGAAGGCCACGATTGGTTCCAGATGCGCGATAAGGTGGCTGGCGGCGGAGCTTCGCTGCTCTGCAAAGGAGCTGTGGATGCCAGCTTTGAACACCGATCAGCAGCCGAACATGAACTAAAAACGGTGATAAGAGAGATGCCGCACAGCGCGAGCTCATACCGTGCGCATGGGCATCTCGTTTCGATGTATTTTCGTGAAGGTAGAAGCCGGAAGGCAGTCGAACAACTGAACCAGATGCTTGCAGAAAAGCCTGATGCAGAAGACGTGAAAGCAATACGCCCGATGTTTGAAGTCCTGGCCCGACACCCTGATCAGACCGTTGCGAGCAGCAGACCCTCAACGCTGCGAACTGAGACGATTGAGCGCAATCTCTTCCTGCCTGTGACCGCAAACGGCATTGCGGGTTATTACGTCGCGGACACAGGCGCGAATATGTCTATGATCTGTGAATCAGAGGCCCGCAGACTGGGTCTGAAACTTGAAGAGACTTCAACTAAGTTTGGAGATATTAATGGTACGGGCTCAGCGATGCGCCTGGCAGTAGTTCAAGATATGTGGGTTGGGAAGACGCATCTGAAATATGTTGCGTTTGCCATCTTTCCGGACGCGGGTGAGCCATTTATCGACCTGCCGAAAGAACACAAAGGTGTTCTCGGTATTTCTGTCCTGATCGCGCTGGGACAATTTCGCGTAGACAAGGACAATCGCGTTGAAGTACAGCCAAGTCCGGCGACCGGCCCTAATAAGATCCTGCCGCTGGCTTTCGACGCGCAAATGCCTACGACGCAAATGAGCCTGAATGGAAAGACACTCATCTTCACGCTCGACACTGGCGCAATGCGTACTGAACTGTGGCCGGTCTTTGCGTCCGCCTTTCCAGACTTGATGCGAACTGGGATTAAAAAAGATCACAAGCTGACAGGTATTGCCGGCAGTGCCACACATGAGTCGATAGAACTGCCCTCGGTGCACTTTCTACTTGGGAATGAAGTTACGCTTACTCCAGCTTCCGTACTGACGAAAGCCAATGTGCCTGGCAGCGATTGGGCTGGCGGAAATCTTGGCTTTGATCTCGTTTCGCAATTGACTCCGTTCACCTTTGACTTTCGTGCAATGCAATTGATTGTTGAAGATCACTGAAGAAACGAATACCCGCCGCCTGGTCGAAGGATTGAAAGAAACTGGCTTTAGCCCCTGAGGGAAATTTGGAGATCGCTGCGAAAAACCGGCCCCTTCGCCTGGGAATCCTCCTCTCCGGCCGCGGCTCCAACTTCCTCGCCATCGCCGAGTCGATCCGTGCAGGGCGCCTGTCTGGAGTCGAGATTGCCGTCGTGATCTCAAACATGGCCGAGGCCGGCGGATTGCAGGCCGCTCGGGAAAATGGCCTGCCAACTGCACTTTTTATTTCGAAAGGCCGCAAACGCCAGGAGCATGATGCCGACGTAATTGCTTGCCTGCAAGCGCACGGCGTGGATCTGGTCTGCCTGGCCGGGTACATGCGCCTGCTCTCGCCAGAGTTTATCGCCGCCTTTCCCAATCGCATTCTCAATATTCATCCGTCGCTGCTGCCGGCCTTTCCGGGCCTCGAAGCGCAGACTCAGGCCTTCGACTATGGCGTGAAGGTTGCCGGCTGCACGGTTCACTTCGTCGATGAGCATCTCGACCACGGCGCGATCGTCCTGCAGAGGGCGGTTCCGGTGCTGGAGACAGATGACGCGCACTCGCTCTCCGAGCGCATTCTAGTCGAGGAGCACATCGCCTACACCGATGCGATTGGCCGCGTAGCTAGCGGAGAATATGAGATTCGCGGTCGGCGGTTTGTGATGCGAAGCCAGGCTTCGCCGACCCACGGTAGATGAAGCCAGTTGGCGCAGCTTCCTGTGTCAATGCCCCGGCCTCAATCTATCCCGTAAAACCCTTGTAATCTGAGCAATTAAACTCTTTTCGCTTGTTGCCGATAATATTTGCAACAGCAAGTAGGCTTGGAAGTAGCCAGACAAGAGACGGAAGTGCCGAGCCCGGCGAAGGTTTTCGTCCTCCCCCCAGCGGTTGGATTCCGGGGCAAGGGGCCGTCTCGAGTTTGTCGAACAGCGGCTCTCCGCCGCGGGCATGAGCTGCAACCACGGCGTCACTCGAATTCGGAGAGATGCAACAAATCGAGACCAGTAGTTGGCGCGGAAGGGCGCCTGCCGCTGGTCTCGATTTTTTTGTGCGAAATCAGGCTACTGAACTTGCACAACGAGTGTGAGCTAATTGGGCGCCCCACTCTCAGCGCACTTTCTCCCGGAGGGAGTGTCGAAAATAGCCCAGGACAAGCGCAGCGCAATCCTGGATTCGCTAACGCATTTAGAATTTCGTCCCTAAAACCAAGGCGGCTCCGGCCGCCTTTTCCTTTGCAAGGAGCATTACTCATGAATTCCATATCAAACGTCTGGAAACACCCAAAGACCTCGGCAGTCGGGCTGCTCATCGCAGTCGTCACCATTGCAAGCACCCTTTCAAGACAGGGCATCACATTGGGCGCGGCGGGCAACGGCACCATCGTTACGCTGGTCAGCGGACTGGCCACCGCACTGCTCGGCCTGCTTGCCCGCGACCCTGCCAGTTCCACCAACGACACCAACTCCGCTAACTCGACAGTCAAGCTGGGTGCCTGGGCGCTGATCGCCCTGTTGCTGCCTTTGCCGCTCATGGGCGGCTGCTCGACAAAAAACGTAGCGCAAGACATAGTCAACTGGACGCCAGCCTTGCAGAGTGCCGTGGCGACCGTGGACTCGACCGCCGTGCTGCTTGCCCCGGCGGATGCGGCTATTTTTGTTGCGGCAACGACTGGCTTCGATGCGGCCTCGGACATGCTGATCGCGCAGGCAAAGGCCTATCTAGCCAATCCGACAGCCGGCGTGCTGGCGCAGTTGCAGACTGCGGTTGCCGTCTTTCAGCAGCAGGTGAATGCCTCGCTGCTCTCGGCGGCAAAGATCGCCAACCCCGATAGCCAGCAGCACGTGCTCAATGCAATCAACGCCGTCGGCACGGTTGTAATCGCGATGCTCGCGCTGGTCAGCTCCGTCTCAAGCAAAGCCGCTGTCGCGCGGATGGCGGCTCAATCGACGACCAAGCTGGCTGCCGTGCGCCCCTACCTTGATGAAGGCGAGGCCACCGCAATGGTAGCCAGCCACTACGGCGAGTCCGTCAGGCTTGCGCGGTTTGAGGTGGTGCAGACAGAGATCAGTTTGGCGCAGGCAGGGTTTTGACCTCCCCCCTACTTACCGTGAATCTGTGAAACTGTGATGCCATGGGCGGTCCAGGAAGTCCGAACGGCTTCCTGGCCTCATCCCACAACTGAAAATTAACAGCCGAAGTGTGATTCGGATCACGGAGTCAATGCTGCGATCCTCGGTACTCTGAATGGGTTGGCGCAGGCGCCCGGAGCGCCCAAGCGACCCAGGAGTTTCATCATGGCTTACGTAATTACCGATGCCTGCACCAAGGACTTCATCTGCGCTTCAGAGTGCGCAACCGCCGCCATTGCGCCCGCGTCGGCCGGCAATGCCGCTGGCGTCTCACAGTTGTTCATCAACCCCGATGAGTGCATCGACTGCGGCAACTGCGCTTCTGTTTGCCCGTCGAACGCAATCTTCTCGCTCGATGATCTGCCGGCAGACAAGGCCCAGTTCGCCGACAAGAATAAGGCCTACTTCAACTAAAGTTCCTGACGGATCGAGGCTGTGCCCTGTTCATCGCAGCCTTATCGCGATGAGCGGGCGGCCTTTTCCAGTCTGACCAATAAAGATCGGGATCCCACCCTTGCCGCGCTGTTGTTTTTGCAGCTAGGGTGGGATCCCATTTGCATCCCATTCCTCACAAAATGCCAGCTCTCACAGACTCGCTCTTCGCGGGCACCGCGGCTTATTGCTCTGCTGCCGCAGCCGAACTCATCGGCATCACAGGCAGCGTAAGCGTCTGAACCTTCTCCAGATCGTCGCGTAGCTTCAGGTAGAGTGTGCCATTCGCCGGATGAGGAACACTCAACTGCGTCCCGGTAAAATCCGGCGGTACATCCGCTGCATTATCGAACTCCGGCGTCGCCGCGATAGACGCGGCCAGGAACAGATTCGTTCCGGTTAGCGTGCAGGGCTTGACCACGGAGCGCGGGCAGCGCAGTTCCTTGAAGTCAGGCAGCCGCACCAGCGTTCCAAGCGGCAGCCAGTCGCCGGCCACCCCATTAGCCGACAAAGCCCGTGCCCGCAGCGGACCAAAAGCCGATGAGCCAAAGCGGACCAACGGATCCATAGCGCCCATCGCGGTCTTTGCATCCTCGAGCATCAAGCTGCCGTCGGCCAACCCAAGAACCGTAATGAAACTGCCGTCGGCCGCGGCGACCTCGACCTTCTCGTCGCGTGGAAACTCCACCGGCACTTCAGATCGAATAAAGAAGACCAGGCGCCTGGCGACCGGCAGGTCGTCAGGGCTACCCAGATGCACAGGAGAAAGCGCAATGGATCCATCGTCCTGCGTGCCCTTGCTGAGAAGAGTCACCTGCGGGCGGCGCGGCTCAATGCTGACAGGAACCCGCAACAACCGTCCATCCTGCAATAGCACTTTCGCAAAAGAACGCGCTCCGGGCTCCAATCCGGCCGTTGAACTGCCGGTCGTCAGCAGCAACTGGTCAAGGTCCTGCACACGGCTCAGCTTGCCCGGAGTCCACGTAATCTCTCCCAAGCTGACCTTGGCCACCTCGTCCAGCCGGTTGCCCTTCAACAGCGCCTCTTCGTCGCCAGCGCTCAGTGTAAGGCTGTCCAGCGAAGCCGCCTCTGCATAAGCCTTCAGAGCCAATTCGTCTGGCTTGTCCAGCCCAAATTGATGGATCTCCAAGTTGACTGGCCCCGGAGCTGCATCTTTCAATGGCACGACCAGCTCCAGCAGTTCCAGCTTCGGCGATTTCCAGGCCAGCTTGACCGGGTTCCCCGCAGCAGTTTCCGCCTCGATCCGATCGACACACAACGAATTTTCGCCCTCGATGTGAAGTGTGTCGTCGCGGCCCACCACCAGAGCCGACTGGTCGGCCACCGCCGCGTTCCACTTGCTGGCGACGGCAGACCGCAGGTGGAAACGGGGTCCCTCCCAGTCGTCAAAACCCCACTTGCCCCGCATCACCCCAACGAGCTCGCCCGCCGGCAGCGGAGGAACAGGTTGTGTCAACACCAGGCCTCCCTGTGAGGCGTCGGCCTTGAGCGCCAGGTCCACTAGGTTGCCTGGGTTCTCCTTGCCGTCGTGGGTCTCGGTGATGTGTAGCGTGAGGCCGTGGGCCAGTTCCGTGGCAAAGACCAGCGGCGCGCCCTCGGCTGGCAACACCAGGCCGGGCTGCTGGGCGCAAAAGCTTGCCATCTGACTTACGGGATGTATCGGAGGAGGCTTGGCCGGACCTACCGGCGGTAGCGCCACCACCACTACCGACTTTGGATCGCGAAACGAGGGCGGCACATTCAGCCGTAAATTGAGAGTATCGTTGGCCGGAAGCGCCAGCGCGGGAATGTACTGAAAGTGCGCCGTGTGCAGCGAAGCGAGGATCTTGGCCGTATCTACGATCGCCCCAACATACGCGCTGTAAACACCCGCTCCTCCCATCGGCGAGTAACTTAGCTGGTTCATCAAATTTCCAGTCGATCCGTTGGCCAGTTGCTCCACCCTGGATTGCACATTGGCATCGTCCAGCACAAGGCCCTCGGTGTGCTGCACCAGGCAGGGAGCCTGCTGTTCGCTGGGCTTGTCAAAACACTGCTGATCGAGTTTGATACCCAGGCTGCGCGCCGCTCGCTCGGCGCGCTCTTTGAGCAGTGCGGGGTCGGTTTGCGAAGTAACTTTGACCTCAGCCAGATAGGCGTCCAGCCGCATACGGTCCAAACTGGCGGCCTGCAAGTCCTGAACAGCGCGGACAAAGACGCCGGGACGGCCGCGCACTGCGGCTCGCAGTGTACTGAAGCCGCCGCTCGTTTCAGGAGCAAGAAAGATCAGCGCCTGCTGGGCCTCTTCCGGCACGACGACAAAGACGCCCTCTTCGCGCGCGCTGGGTATCCATGTCTCCACGCGCGTAAACCACTCCGGAGGCGGCGGATTTGTGGCGCCACGCAGAAAAGCGACAATCAGAACATAACGAGCCGACTGGCTCTCAGGCAGATCGGGGTGAATCCACAGCCTGTCTCCGGGCAGCAGGTTGGGTGTCTCGCCAATCGGCAGCGTCACCTCTCCTCGCCGGACGCGCACATCAACCTTGGGCCCAATCAGGTCAAAGGCCGGATCGGCATAAGTTCCAGTTGTAATCAGGCACCAAAATAAAAGCAGGGGAAAGAAGCGATGCATATCTCCTATTGTAAGGAGAAAGCTGCCTGGCTATGGCATTTTCGGAATCGTATGGACCGAAACCGCAGCCTAAGCCGGCTCAACCAACAAAGCTGAGGCCCAATAAACAGCTCCTTGCCCGAGGGGTAGTGACGGAGATAACCCGCCATGACGGAATAAATTTCACACACTTTCAGAAAATGCACTAGAATTGTCGCGGAAGCTCAACCTCTTACCGATGAGGCGGTTTTGGTGGACGAACCACTGCGCGGATGGCGTTTTGGCTTCA
>CAYVMS010000046.1:0-17712 GCA_964452615.1 uncultured Occallatibacter sp. | reverse complement strand
ATGCCCAGCACCACCGCGCCGGCCGCCTGGAGCTTTTTGAACGTATCGCGGAAGCCGCAGGCTTCGATGGTGCAGCCGGGAGTGTCCGCTCTGGGATAGAAGAAGAGTATGACTGGCTTGCCGGCGTAGTCTGATAGCTTTGCAGTTTTGTCTTCGTCGGTTTGCAGGGTGAAGTCGGCGACTTTTTGATTGAGTTCCATGGGGAAGTACCTCGCATTTGATTGGAGGGCCATTGGTGGCCATCAGTTTCGATTATTTCCGAGCCGGGCGGCGAATGTCTTTGCGCGGGAAGGTTATTTTGCCAAAGAACTCGGGTGTCCCATCCTCGCCTGTCATTCTGAGCGAAGCGCAACAGAGTCGAAGAATCTGCGGTTCGTTCTGGTGTGGCAAGGGTAGGATACGTCGATCCAATATCCTACTCGTGCTCGCCCTCGCCTCCGTGCTCCCGGCCTTGGCCCAATACCCCGGCCAGGTGACCAAGTCCAGCAAGGACGCGCCCGAGTTGCGCGCCATCGCCGTACTCGAGTGGACAGGCGAGGCGGGCAGCCCCAAGGCCAGCCGCCTGGTTCCTGTGGCCGTGCTTGACCAAGGGCGGATACTGGCAGATCAGCTTCAAGATGGCGGCATTTATATGGCCCGTCCCGAACCGCTGGCCTTGACGGGCGAGGTCGAGTACGAACTCCAGCAAGACGGCAAGCCAATAGGGCTATTCGACATCAAGAATGCCGGCCAGGAGCAGGGCTCGTGGGTCGGCTATGGCGCATGGAAGCGGCTTCCTCTCCCCAAGCCAAAGCCGTCGATGGAGGAGTTGGCGCGCATCCACCCCGACGAAGAAGACAGCGACCGCCCGACCCTGCATCGCAAGCATCACAGCGGCGACAGCGGAACACCAGCCAGTGGCGACGGCTCAGGCTCGACCGGGTCGGGCTCGACGGAACCGGCTCCAACAGCCGACTCTGACAGACCCACGCTCCATAAGAAGGACTCCAGCGACAGCAGCGGAGATTCAAGCAAAACGAGCACCGCACCCACTCCGTCCGCAGACCCTGACCGTCCCACTCTGCATAAGAAGACCACGTCCGACAACACGGGCACTGACTCGTCCACTTCGAGCGCGCCATCCGGCGATTCGGATCGTCCGGTTCTCAAGAAAAGTAGCAAGAAGCAGCCGGAAGACGTTGGTCACGTGGACTCGCTGCCCGATGTTACCGATCCGAACCGCCCCCGGCTCAAGCGCGGCCTGTCCACGGGCAACGGACTCGAAGTGCTTCCGACACTGATGGGCATGCCGGCGGAGATGCAGCAGACAGTGGCCGTCTCCGATGCCAGAAGCCACCCTGAGCACCCTTGGGCCTATACCCAGACCGATCCCGACACTGAGGCAAAGATGAAGTCGGACCTCGAAGATGTTGCGCGCGACGCTTTGGGCCTCAATCCTCCCGCGCCGACTCCCAAGCGGGTCACAACACAAAAAGCTGCGCGGAAGAACACGATGCTGCCGCCTGAGCCACTGCCGCTCTCTGACGAGCGCTTCCGCGTCTTTGAACTGGCCTATGGCTCCGGCGCAACCCTGGTGTTTTCGGCCCATACCGACGGCCCACTTGCCCAGCAGAAGTTCGTTACTCTTATCGCCCAACCTGACCTCTACGGCAACGTCCGGGTGGTGCTGAAGAATGTGACCGACGGCGCGCATCTCGACGAGACACCGCGCATGAGGCTGGTGGACGCCGTCGATGCGCTGGCCGACAATCGCGGCGAGCTGCTCTTTGAGCTGCGCGGCGCAACTCAGCGACAGTTCGCCCTCTACCGCATCCTTCGCGGCCAGGCCGAGAAGCTTTTCGTCACTGCCGCAGGCACTGTCGGAACGGAGAACAGGGAATAGGAATTGCGAGAGACAAGCCGCCGAATGACGAGCAGAATTGCTCATATTTGCGAAATTTCTTAGCACTTCATCGAAAACAGTGCGAGATTGCTCTATTGTGGACCTTTTTACTCTTATACAATGACGGCGTAAGGGTGGGCGTGTTGCCACCCTGCTAAGGATCTTCCCCAAGTATGGCTTCAATTGTCACCGCACACCTTCCCGAAATGGCCCCTGAGATTAAAGCTCCAGGGTTAGCCCAGCCGCATCCCGTAACTCCAGAGCTGTCAGCCTCTACCTCAGCGCAAGCCGTGCCCGCGCGGCTTCAGGTTCGCATGGGCCGCGCTGCAACTGTAGGAGAAGGCATTAACTGGCTGACGATGACCGTGCTCATCGTCTTTCATCTAGGCGCTCTGGCGGCGCTCTTCTTTTTCACCTGGCAACGGCTGACGGTGATGCTGGCGCTCTATGTGGTCGCCATCAATGTGGGAATCGGCATGTGCTACCACCGGCTCCTGACGCACCGCGGATATCAGACGCCGAAATGGGTGGAGTACGTGATGGCCGTCTGCGCTACGCTCTCGCTGGAGGGTGGCCCTATCTTCTGGGTAGCTACCCATCGCGTTCATCACCAGCTAAGCGACCAGCCCGGCGACCCTCACTCGCCCCGCGAAGGCGGATGGTGGGCACACACCGGCTGGCTCATCTGGGGCAAGGCGCTTCATGCGCAGACCGAGATACTGAACCGCTATGTTCCCGACCTGGGGCGCGACCGGTTTCACATCTGGCTGAGCAAATATCACTGGATTCCGCTCGTAGCCAGCGGCGGGCTGCTCTTCGGCCTCGGCTGGATCTGGGGCGGTTGGGCAAACGCCGTTGGGATGCTGCTGTGGGGCGCGTTTTTGCGAGTGACGCTCGGCCTTCATGCCACATGGCTGGTCAACTCGGCCACGCACCTGTGGGGCAGTCGGCGCTTTAAGACTCGCGACGACTCGCGTAATAATTTCTGGGTGGCTCTGGTGAGCGGCGGCGAAGGCTGGCACAACAACCACCACGCGAACCCTGTGTCGGCGCGCCATGGCCTCGTCTGGTACGAGATCGACCCCAACTACTATGGCATCTGGCTGCTGTCCAAGCTCGGTCTGGCGCGCAAGATCCAAGTGGCGCGCATTGCTCCGGCGGACTCCAAACAGGCGAGAGACTAGGGCAAAAACTCATTTGCCCAGCTTGGCCCTGACCCATAGCACAGCAAAGACCGGCAGGGCCACGACAAGCACCACAATGAAGGCTGGGAAGCCCACATAGCGATAGCTGTCGGCGTAGCTCACCGCGTGGTGGCCAATAAGGTTCCATGCCAGCAGCGCGAAGATGGCCACCGTTGTCGATGCGAAAAACGTGAAGAAGGCCGCGGCAACGGCAAGCAGCAGGCTGGTGAAGAGACCAAATCCCTTCAGCGGAAAGCCGAGAACCGTTCCAGTGGCTGTGCGCTCGGTTTCTGCGGGTCGCATCATCCTCTAGCCCTCACAGCGATAGATTACAAGCTTACGACCTCCGCCTGGAAGACGACCTATTCGTTCCCGGTCCGGCGCAGATGCCGCGCAAGAGACCATTTAAGCTCCTCAATGCCCTGGCCGGTAACGGCAGAGATTGCATGGAACTCCAACTTCTTGCGTTTTATGTGCGTCGTTAGCTTCTTGAGTTTGCCGGGGTTGGCGCTATCGATCTTGGTGGCGCAGACGATCATGGTCTTACCCGCCAGTGGATGAATGGGCTTGAAAGGCTTTCCAGCATCGTCGGAGAAGGGATCGGCCTCATCGGCCGTCGCGCTGCTGGTGAAGCTGTCTAGCTCCTTGTTGATGACTTTGAAATCTTCAACCGGGTCGGGGCGGCCTGAGGCGTCCGATACATCGACCAGGTGAAGCAACAAGCGCGTGCGCTCGATGTGACGCAGGAATTGAATGCCGAGTCCCTGGCCGAGATGCGCGCCCTCGATGAGGCCGGGCATGTCGGCGACGACGAAGGACTCCTGGTCCGGCTCTTCGCCAACCGTGACCACGCCGAGATTGGGTTCGAGAGTGGTGAAAGGGTAGTCGGCGATCTTCGGCTTGGCTGCGGAGATGCGAGAGATGAGCGTGGATTTTCCGGCGTTTGGATAGCCGACCAAGCCTACGTCGGCCAGCAGTTTGAGTTCCAGGCGATAAAGCCGCTCTTCGCCCACGCGGCCTAATTCGTGTTCGCGCGGAGCCTGATGGGTGCTGGTGGCGAAGTGCTGGTTGCCGCGCCCGCCACGCCCGCCTTTGGCGATGACGACCTGTTCGTCTGGCTCACTGAAGTCGTGGATCAGCTCGCCGGTTTCCTGGTCGTAAAGGCTTGTTCCAACAGGAACTTGCAGGGTGATCGAGGTGCCATCCAGCCCGGTGCAGTTCGAGCCCAGACCGTGCTCGCCGCGCTGCGCCTTGTGCTCCGGGTTATAGCGAAAGTGAATCAGTGTGTTGTGGCGCTGTGAGCTGACCATGATGACGTCGCCGCCGCGTCCGCCGTCGCCACCCGAAGGTCCGCCGCGGGGCACGAACTTCTCGCGACGAAAGGCCATGCAGCCATTGCCGCCGTCGCCGGCCTTGACGCGAATTTTAGCTTGATCGATGAACATGAATTACCAGGGGAATCAGGATTAAGGAACAGGAACAACAACTCAGCACATACTACCAGCGCAAAATTCAAGATACCGCCTTCCCAGTCTACCGGAGTAGGGCTTAGAATCGCTTGCAACTTCATTTTTAGACAATTCAGGCGTCTCAAAAGCGGGCATTCCTGCGGGGATTTTGTCCCCACATTGATTGTGTTGCCGGATGTGGCTGATCCTGCTGCGGTTAAAGTACCGATCTGCCTGGTGCATCCTTTCGATGCAATGGGGGCTGCTCCAACGAAACGCCTATCCGGACCCGCCGCAAGAGCAGGCCGGAGATGAAGGTAGCTTTTCCCAGGGTCTGCCGCGAGCGGGGCTCGATGGCAGGGGTCGTAAGCCACTGGAAAAAGGCGCTGGCGATCACCGTGCTCCTGCTGGGCGCGCGGAGGGAGAGCTTTGCCCAATCGGTCCCGGACACTCAGGGTGAGGTGGCCGGCTCACTCGCGGGCAAGCTGACCGACTTGCACTCGAATCCTCTGGCCGATGCAACGGTAATTTTGCACAATCAGGCCACTGGAGCAGATGTAAGTACAACCACCACAAAGAATGGGGTTTACCACTTCAGCGGTCTGGAGCCCGGCGAGTACGCGCTGAAAGCTGAAAGCCCGGCGCTGGGGCGTGGCCAAGTTGACGAGATTGTTGTAAATGCCGGGCACGAGGCACGGGTGCAGACGGCGATGGAGTTTGAACCGACCCCGCCAGTGGACAAGTCGGCCTTGTCCGCAGCGCGGTTGCAGGCGCTGCTGATGACCGCGCTGCGAGTGAATGCAACGAAGGAAATCTATACCTCAATGGCTCCAGCGTTGGACCTTTCGCTAACAGCCGAACCGTTGAAGATGCTGGACGTAACTAGAGAGAACAGGCAAGAAGCCAAGTCTGCGCCCGCCGCTTCAACTACAGCGACGCAGATTGCGCAGGCTCGTTACGAGCCGATTCTGGCAGCCACTGACCTGAGCAGGCCGTCAGGGACCAGTTCGATAAGTGCGACGGAATTGCAGGCGCTGCCGGTGAGCGGGCGGCACTGGCAGGATTTCGTGCTCGACAATACACCTACATCCGCGACCCCTGCGGGAGGGCAAGCTGAGATCTCGCTGCGAGGCGCAGGCCAGCAACGAGCCGGGATCACAGTGGATGGAGCCAGCCGGGAGTTGGCCTTTGGCTCGACAAATCCTTCTGGGGCGCAAGGCCGGGGGCCACTGGGCCAGGACGGGGATGGGCCGGCCGGCATTGCGCAGGTGGGCGCCGGGGGCCATGGATTTGCTGTTAGCGAGGCAGCGGTTCGCGCAGTTGAGACGGCAAGCGGCAACATGGAAGCCGAGGCGGCGAGAGCTGCGGGCGGGCGCATGAACGTGGAGACTCAGCACGGCGGCGATCAACTGCACGGGCAGGTTTTTTTATTTGATCGCCAGAACACATGGGGGGCACAGAATCCCTTCACGCAACTTGTGAAGGAGACCGCGCCGGGCACGCTGACCACTACGCCTGTCTTTACGTCGGTTCCGTTTACTCCATCGGACCGCGAGACAACCTGGGGCATTGGGGCGGGCAGCCGGATTCGCCGCAAAAAGCTCTTCTGGTTTGCTGCTCTCGACGGCACTCAGCGCAACGATCCGGGATTGGCCACGGTCAAGCATCCAGACGAGTTCTTTGCCCAACCCTCGAATGACCAGATGCAGGCACTGGCATCGAGGTTGGGGTTAAGCAGCGCAAATCCGATTGCAGACGGGTTGGCGGTTTACTCCGGTTCATTGGAGAAGCTGGCCTCTCTTCTCGGCCCTGCTCCACGGACGGCCATGCAATGGACTGGGTTTGGCAGGATCGACTGGGAGGCGGCTGAGCGGCATCGCTTTACGCTTGAGGCCATTGGCGCAAACTGGAATGCACCGGGCGGAGGATTAACTCGCGTCTCAGAGACGTTTGGAAACCACAGCTTCGGGTCGACCAAGGCCAGCGAAGAGTGGCTTATGGGCCGCTGGGAGGCTTTTCTTACCCCTAATTTGCTGGCCGTGAGCCAAGCATCGGCCGGAGGCAGCAGCCAGGAGGCGCGGCCAGAGACTCCTTCCAGTTTTGAGAATTCCTTCCTTGCCGGCAATGCATGGGGCCAGTTGCCGCAGATCGTCGTGGACAATCGCAATGGATTTACCATCGGCAATCCGTCGCGCTTCGGAACGGGCAGCTATCCGGACGAACGCCTCTACCAAGGCCAGGAGTCGGCGGAATGGATTCGCGGGAAACTTCTGGTGAAGGGCGGCTTCAGTCTCAATCACAACTTTGACGCGACCAGCCTGCTGCGCAACCAGACCGGGACGTACACCTACTCCAACGTCGAGAACTTCGTCTCCGATGCGCTGGTCTTTCAGAATTTTGGACTCGTCGGAGAAACTGACGCCATGAATCAGCGCAACTGCGATCAGACGGGCAAGGTATGGCGGGACTCGACGAACGAGCTGCGCGGGGTTGGCAGCCTGCCTTGCTATTCGTATTATTCGCAGACAATTGGTCCTGCGGATTGGCACTTGAGCACTAACGACTGGGCGGGATATGCAACGACACAATGGCAGCCCGGCAAGTTGCTTGTTGTCTCAGCCGGGTTGCGTTGGGAGCGGGAGCAGTTGCCTCCGCCGATTGCCTCGCTCTCTAAACCCGTGAATTTGCCGACGCCGAAGCTGCCCAATCTCGGCAACAGTTGGGGTCCGCGCGTGAGCCTTGCCATTGGAAGCGGTGAGAGCCATTGGCCGTTGTTGCGGTTGGGCTACGGCATGTACTTTGGCCGCACACAGAACTCCGCAGTGGAGACGGCGTTGACCCAGACCGGTTCGTTCAATGGCGACCTGAATTTCTTCATTCGGCCACTGGACGGTCTTAATCCTCCCACTGACACCAGCAATGCGCCACCCTTTCCATATGTCTTGCAAGGCGACCCGGCCAGTGTGATCAAGCCTGGAGCAGTTGGGTTTGCGCCCAGCTTTCACAATCCTGAGGTGCATCAAGGCATTGCGTCCCTTGAAGAGAAGCTGCCCGGCCACATCGAGGTGACCGCCAGCGCGATGGTGAGCCTTGGCCGCCGGCTGCCTGTCTCCATCGATACCAACCTCGCAACTCCGACGCCGCTCCAGACCATTACCTACAACGTCTGCGAACAAACGGCTCCAGAACCGGCCAATACATCGTGCGGCCACATCGGTCTTGGCCCCATCAAGGCCGCTCAAATTACGGTTCCTTTTTATGCCTCTGGATTTGCCGGGCGCACGAATTCGGATTACCAGCAGATCACTCAGATCATGAGCCGCGCCAACTCGACCTATGAAGCAGGAGTGCTCAAGGTGGCTAGTTATGGCCGCCGAGGGTTGAGTATGAATGCGCATTACACTTACTCGCACGCCATGGACTGGAATCCCAATGAAAGCTCGCAAGTTGCCGGGAACGATGTGCTGAACCCGAACAGTTTCGGCCTCGAATACGGAACCAGCAACCTGGACATGCGCCATTCGGCCGGCGTCACAGCTATTCTTGAATCTCCGTGGAAGCTGCGCGGACTCACAGGGAAATTCGCCAATGGCTGGATGGTGTCGGGCGTTGGCAATTTCCGCAGCGGCTTGCCGTATACCATGCGCACATCGGGCTCGCTGGCCGAGGAGTTTTTAAGGACTGTAAACGGCTCCGAGACCATCGTAGCGCTGGGACCTGGCATGAACGGCTCTGGGGGAGATAACCGGGTCTACGGCCTGGGCAGCGATCAACGCATCTACAATATCGGTCGAAACACCTTCCGCTATCCGGCCACATGGAAGGCCGATCTGCGGCTGGCCAAGCGATTTGACCTTGGCGCCATGCGCCAGTTGGAGTTGCTGGCCGAGAGCTTCAACCTCTTCAATCACCAGAACGTGACTGAAGTGGAGACTACCGGCTACGCCATCGAACCCGGCACCACGGAAGGCGCGCTTCCGACGTTGAACTTCCTAACCGGCCTGAAAGCCAACACCACGGCCTTTGGCCAGCCATTGAACATCAATGCGACCAACTTCTACCGCGAGCGGCAAATTCAGCTTGGGCTAAAGATGAGGTTTTAATTCCCTGAAGCTGGAGCCGCAGCCGGTTGCGCCTTCGACAGACTACGAATGTAGATCACGAGATTCCACACCTCGTCGTCCTTGGCGCGGCCCGCGCCCTCGGGGGGCATCTTATCCTTGCCGTTGCGGATGACGTTGAAAAGATCCCCGTCCGATTGGGCGGCCAGCGTCTTCGGATCGGTCCAATCGTCAAGCTTCAGCTCCATATCCTTGGCCAGATCGGTCTTTCCATTTCCGGTTTCCCCGTGGCAGATCGCGCAGTCCTGGCCATAGAGATCCTTAGCGCGCGTCTGCGATTTTTCGGTCGGCTTGACCGGATTCTTCTGGCCGGACGCGGTGGATGGTGTGGCATCCTGCGACGCTGGCGCAGAGGCGGAGGAAACTGTGATTCCAAACAACACAACCGCTGAAACGAACAACAACGGCTTCAACATGGCAGCCTCCATCAGTTGCAGACACCACATAGAGGCATCTTGCAACTGAATGACTTTACGCATGGATTATAGGCCTATTGATTGCAGCTTGAATTGAGTGAATTCGCGGATCTGGTTCAAGTCCGGTGTGTTTGGGCGGGATTGGAAGTGATTCTGCACGGTGGAGCGTTTGCGATTTCAGTGCAATTGCCGCCAGCCGCAGGCCAGGTCCGGGGCGGTGGTTTTGCCGTCGAGCCGGAAGCAGGCTGCGCCGTTGATGTCCGTGCTATACGTGCGCACTTTGGCTGCTTCGAGCTCTTCGAGCACCTCCATGCGGGGGTGGCCATAGCGGTTGTGCGGGCCACAGGAGATTACGGCCCACTGCGGAGCGACACGAGCCAGGAACTCGGGCCGCGTAGAGGTGATGCTTCCGTGATGGCCCACTTTGAGCAGCGTGCTTGCCAAGCCCGGCTCTGCCAGCATCGCGTCTTCGACCGGAGCCTCGGCATCGCCTTCCAGCAAAACAGAGGTCGCTCCATAGGCAACGCGCAGCACCAGAGAGTCGTTGTTGCCGGGCTCGGCGGCTGGCTGATAGTCGCGGAGGGGCGCCAAGACACTGACTTGAGTTGGTCCGAACAGAAGAGCGTCACCAGCGCGGAGTGAACGAACGCGCACGCGGAGATCGGCAGCCTCGTCGAGTAGAGCGTTGTAGGCCCCGAAACGGGGATTGTTGCCCACCCAAAGCTCGGCGGGATGAAAGTTGCGCAGAACGGCGGGCAGGCCGCCCATATGGTCGGAGTGCGCGTGGCTTAGCACCACTACGTCGAGACGCCGGATGCCGCGCGACCACAGCACCTGCGAAACGACTTCCTCGCCGATGTCGTAGTCCTGTGGTGCCTGATGCGGACCGCCGCCGAAGCCGCCGCCATCCACCAGCATCGTCTTGCCGTCAGGCGCAATCAGCAGCAGGGAATCGCCCTGACCTACGTCGATGGCCTCCACTAGCAGTGCATCGCGCGAATGATCGACCGGGCGAGGCGCGACGGCGATTGCAGCGGCAAGTAGCAGCGCCGCACACGCTGCGCGACGGGGCCAGCGAACACCAAAAGACACAGCTATATGGGCCAGCACTATAGCCGCCGCGAGCAGCGTGCAAAAGGTGAGAGATTGCCAAAGCAATGGAGCGGGGATGCGAAAGTCGCCCCAAGTCATCGATCCGAAGAGATGCACAAGCCCAGTGCCGATGTGAAGCAGGACAGCCACAATCATCGCCGGAAACGCTGCGGCCTGGGGCCAGACGACCAGAGCCAGCAAGGTAAGCAGCGCAGCAGGCATCAGCAAGGCAAGCAGCGGAAGGATGAAGAGATTCACCGGCAGAGCGAAGACAGTGATGCGATGGAAGTAGAGCGCCATGGGCAGGGCCATGGCCAGTTCCACCACACAGGAGACGACCAGCAGTTCGAGAATCCTGAACAGAAAACGCACTGTCATCGGAAAGATGCGCCATGCGAAGGAGGCCGCCAGGCTGCCTTGCAGTTTTACGAGAAACACCTCGGCGGTTATCGCCTTTGCGTCCTCGAAGAGTCCAAGCTGTCGATGCGGCTCGACGGCACGCTCAACCGGCTTGTCATCGGCAACAACCATGCGGCATGGCCGAATAACCGCCTGGAGCCCCGAGGCGATCATGCGCAGCATCACCCGAAACTGCGCCAGCCGCGGCGGCAGCTTGATGTCCAGAGCTATGAGCCGCAGGTCGCGCGTGGCTGTCAGATAAGGGTGAATCGTGCACTGGAGCAGCGGTGCGGCGACACCTCCGATGGCTACAACGGCAAGCAGCGTCATCTGGAAGCTGGAGTCGAAAAGGCTGTGCGGACTCACGGCCAGCAGGCAGAGCGCAGCAAAGCCGATCGTGTTTATCACGTTGCGTTCGCGATAAACCAGCCGGCCAAGCAGGTAAAGAGTCACCATGAAAAGCGAGCGCTCGACCGGCGTCGCGAAGCCCGTAAAAAGCGCGTAGGCGAACGAGGCAAGAATGGTAACGAAGGTGGCCGGAACGCGCGTGAGTCTGAGCTTTTGTGCCACCCAGAAGATGCAGCCGGCCACAATCGCCAGGTGAAAGCCCGAGACCACCAGCATGTGGAAGGAGCCAGTGCGCTCGAAGCCCACGCGCAGCGAGTGAGTCAGATAGGTACGGTCGCCGGTGACCATCGCGGCCAGCATGATGGCGTCATCCTCTGACAGGCGTAGCGGAGCAGGCAACCGGCGCATGGCTGCGGGCAGCCCCAGCAGTCGGGCACTCGTGGCGTGCTGCAACCCACTCAGCCGGCAACCCGGGAAAAGGCCTACATCCTGGCCGATCCGTTCAATGCGGTCGGTGCTCACCGTGGCTGTCGAGGTGATGCCTTGATCGGCCAGAAACTCTTCGCGGCTCCAGACGCCGGGATCGTGATAGATCTCGGGCGGCAGCAAGCGAACCACGGCGCGCAGTCGTTCGCCGCACTGGAAGGGCTGCTGGCCGGTCGAGGACTGCGGCCAATGAACGGTTAGCCGCACCCCACCTTCGACGGGGGCTTGCGCGTCGTCGGCATCGGTCACTACCTCCAGGCTGTTGACGCGCAGGTCGATTCGCTGTGAAGGCTGCTGGGTCTGCTGTTCAGCCGGGGCAGGCGCGTCCAGGTTCTGTTCAGTCTCGCCGCGTACTGGCCCGGCATCGACGACTGTTCCCTCAACAGTGCGCAGCAAGCCATCAGAGAGCGCTGCAACCGCAGGTGCGGTTGCTGGGTGCGGTTCCATCCATGCGCACCAAGCGCCCAATAGAAACCACAGCACAGCCAATGGCAGCCAGACGATCCGTTGCGCGCGAAAGGCCGCCACGCCGCAGACTGCAGCTACCAGCGCCAGCGACACCAGCACAAAACTGGGCTGCAGCCACAGAGCCTGGGTCGCAGCGATTCCGGCGGCAAAGAGCCAAGCCGCGTGAAAGAGCGGGACCGGAACCGGTCCCGACACCGCTTGCCCGATCTTGGGGGAGCCGGTTTCCATTGCGCCTGAAAATTGGAAAGTTGTTCTGGCCCTCAAGCCTATCAGGCGCGCCGCAGTTGAACCACTGTCTCCAAGTGAAAGGTCTGCGGAAAGAGGTCGGCCAGCGTAATCGACTCTATCTGGTAGCCGGAGGCGATCAGCGCTCGCAGATCGCGAGCCAGCGTCGCGGGATCGCAGGAGACACAGGCTAGAGCTGGAGGAGCGATCTCGGCGAGAAGCGAGCAGGTCTCCTCGCCCAAGCCAGTGCGTGGAGGGTCAACGACGATCAGATCGGGGCGTTCGTCTTTGCGGATGCGCTTCAGGAAGGCCAGCGTCTCTGCGTTGATCGCTTTTCCGCTCGCGCCCTGTAGATTTGCCTCAAGAGCCGCGGTTGCCGAAGGAGCCGACTCGACGGCCACAAGCCGATCAAATCGATTTGCAAGCTGTCGCGCGAAGAGGCCGACGCCAGCGAAGAGATCCCAGGCCAGCTTGCCTCTGTGGCCTGCGGTCACACATTCGACCAGCCCATCCACCAGCCATCGATTAACCTGAAAAAATGCGCCGTGGTCCACGCGATAGTCGAATCCCGCAGCGCGATAGGAAAGAGAAATCGCGCCCCATCGCGCAACCGTGTGCGCTTGCTGGCTGACACTACCCTCGACCACCAACTCCGCGCCGACGAGCGCTGGGAGCCGCTCATGGAACGCCTTTGCCCACTCATCGAAGCGCGCCTTCGCGGGAGTTGCCGTAATGACCGTGGCCAGCATCTCTGTTTCAGAGGCATTGCAGAAAAGCGAAATCTCCCTCGGGCGCAGTGCGGGCGCAAACTCGCGCGCAACTTGAGCGAAGGCCAGCGCCGCCTCAACCAGTAGCGGCGCAGCAACGGGGCACTCTTGCACGGGGACCGCAGCATGAGAGCGCCGTCCGCGATAGCCGGGATTGCCCGCTGCATCGAAGGCCAGACGAATGCGATTGCGATAGCCGAACGGCTCGCCGGCCAGCACGGCGATCTCCTCGGGCAGGGCAACACCGCCACGCTCCAGCGTCTCGCGCAAAATGGTCCGCTTGATTGTCAGTTGATTCGCATAATCCGTGTGTTGATAGTGGCACCCGCCGCACGCGCCAAAGTGCGGGCAGGCTGGCGCAATACGCTCCGGCGCCGCACGCACGATCTGCTCCGCCTCGGCAGTCGCGTAACCGGGCTTGCTCTGCGTGATACGCACCCGCGCCTGCTCGCCGGGCAGTGTGAGCGGCACGAAGACTGCCTTGCCCTCAAGCCGTGCAAGAAACGCACCGCCGTAGATTGGCTTCTCGATTTCTACAAGCTGCGCTTCGGAAGCAGGCGCAGGCTTTGGCTTGCGTACACCGCTAACCGGACTGACGCGGACTTTGCCCCCTGCGGGATGCTTTCCAGACTTATTGCTGGCGGCCGACTGCCTCTTTGCGGCCTGCATGGCCCGTCGCTGCGCGGTGGTTCGTTTCTTCGGCATCTTCATTGCTGACTCATATAGAACAGGCTAAGTCGCGGAAGGTTGTAGTGCACCAGCAGTTGCTTCTGAACGAACTGCCGCTCCACCTGTCTCAACTGTACTGCCCCCATGCGGCTGCGATAGGGCGCCAACTCGCGAGCAGCGTGTTCCTTCAACCCCACCAGCAACTCTTCGGGGGCCGCCGCAGTCAAGGCGGCAAAGAGCTTTTCTTCGAGAACGGTAAGCGTGCGCTCCAGGGCTTCCAAATCATGCGTCGCTGCGTTTTCTGTTTCAGCGGCACGCGTTTCATTGGCCAGTTGACGCAGCCGAACAGCGGTTGCCGCGCAGGCTTCCGGAGCGACGGTTGCCTCATCAAGCGCAGTCGCAGCAGCCTCAAGGTGCGCTGCAACGCGCTCACGCTCAAATCCCGATTCCCGCGCTGCATCAGTTGTGGCAGAAGCCGTGCCGACCGCAGCCTCGCGCAGTTCCTCGGCAGCTTCCATCACTGCCTGCGAACACCACGCAAGGCCGTTCACCCGCCGCATCCGGCCACGCTTCTGCCGCGCTTCGTATTTATCAAACGCCGCGTCGATGCCGCGCAACGCTGCCTCCAGCGGAATGCCTGCATCGCGCCACGTCTCAATCAGTGCCCAGTCCAGCGTCGAGAGCAACAAAAGCGCACCACGCCGACGCTGAAAGCGCTCCTCGATCTCGGTAAAGTAGTTAAAGTAGTTCAGCACGCCCTGCGCCTCAATGCGCTTTGCCGCGCGGCTTGGCCACACGGTTGCGCTCATAGAGGATCAGCAGTCCATCAAGCGTAAGCATGTCGTCGATCTCGGCGATGTAGCGCGAGTCCTCGGAGATCTGCCGCGCCAGTCCGCCCGTCGCGATCACCTTCGGCAGCGCGCCAAGCTCCGCAATGATCCGCTCCAGAATGCCATCCACCAGACCGATGTAACCGTAATAAAGCCCAGTTTGCAGATGCGTGACCGTGTTAGTGCCGATGACCTTGGCGGGGCGCTTGATGTCTACGCGACTGAGGCGCGCAGCGTGTGAGAAGAGCGCATCGGCGCTGATGCCGAGGCCCGGAGAGATAGCCCCGCCCAGGTACTCGCCCTTCGCAGAGATCACATCGAATGTCGTCGCCGTGCCGAAGTCCACGACGATGCACGGGCCGCCATAACGCTCAAAGGCGGCGATGGCGTTGACCAGCCGGTCCGCGCCCAGTTCCGTGGGATTATCCACCAGCACCGGCATTCCGGTCTTGATTCCGGGCTCGACAAAGATGGGTTGTAAATGGAAGTAGGTCTCACAGACCTGACGCAAGGTGCCTTCGACCGGCGGCACTACCGAAGAAATGATGATGTGGTGCACCTGGCTCGGTGACATGCCATGCATCTCGAAGAGATTGACGAAGAGCACTCCGTACTCGTCGGCAGTCTGCGAACGGTGCGTAGTGACGCGCCAGTGCGCCGTCAACTCGGGCTTCTCCCCTTCGAGCCGATAGATGCCCAGCACCGTATTCGTATTGCCCACATCAATCGCTAACAGCATGGCAATCTTTTTCCATCTCCTCGAACGATTGGGTGCCCCACTCTCGCCGCGTTGTTGTTTTCGCGGCCAGGATGGGAAGCCAGCAGCCTAACTCTCCACGCTTCGGATTCCACCGGTCTGAACCGTAATCAATCCACCTTCGGTCCGCACCAACAAAAAACCGTGCTCGTCCAGTCCCGCCGTAACTCCCGTGCAAGCCTGCGGGCCATGCACTTCGACCTGCCGGCCGCGAATCCATGTCGAGCCCGCTTCGAGGCGCGCGGGAATCGTCGCCAACGCCTCTGGATTGCACAACCCAGCCGTCTCGCGCTCCAGCGATTCTAGCAGGGAGACGAGCAGAGGCTGCCGCGAAATGCAGCGCCCGCACTCCAGATCGAGCGAAGTGGCAGGTGTCGATAGCCCGGGATCAAAGGCTCGCTGGTGAACGTTGATGCCGATGCCCACCACGGCAAAACCGGCCATTTGGCCATCAATCTTCGATTCGACGAGGATGCCCCCAACTTTGCGAGGGCCGATCAGCAGGTCGTTGGGCCAACGGAGATCGACTGCGAGCCCGGCGACCGCTCGAATCGCTTCGGTTGCGGCCAGTCCAGCAGCCAGCGGAAGCAGTGGCAGGCGTGTGGCAGGAATCGCCGGCCTCAGCAGCACGCTTACATAAAGCCCTTCGCCCGCAGCCGATTGCCAGTCATGGCCCCCGCGCCCGCGCCCCGCCAGTTGCTCATCGGCAAAATAGACCGCTCCCTGCGGTTCACCGCTGCGGGCAGCATCGAGAGCATCGCTGTTTGTCGAGTCCGTGACCGGAGCGAAATGCAGCTTGCCTGCAAAAATTGTGCCGGCCAGCGCAGCCTCGAGCGCGCCCAGTTCGTACAAATCCGGTGACACATCGCGCACTGCTAGGCGATCTCCGCTTCGATGCGCATGGAGATGTCGGCGGCTTTGGCCGAGTGGGTCAGCGCGCCCACGCTGATAAAGTCCACGCCGGTCTCGGCATAAGCGCGAATGTTTTCGAGCACGATGCCACCAGAGGCCTCAGTGGGAATCCGATGCGGCTCTTGTTTGTCCGCCGTTTTTCGAATGCGATCCACGGACTGCTTCACCTGCGCAGGCGTCATGTTGTCCAGCAGAATTGCCTCTGCGCCAAACTTGAGAGCCTCTTCAAGCTCCTTTGCCGACCGCGCCTCCACTTGCACGCGCTGGCCCTTCTTGCGGCGCTCCAAAGCTTGCGTGAGCACCTTGGGCAACCCGCCGCCGAGCGAGATATGGTTGTTTTTGATCAGAATGCCGCTGGCCAGGTCGAGGCGATGATTCGTTCCACCGCCGCACTGCACGGCGTATTTCTCAAGAGCCCGCAGCCCTGGCACCGTCTTGCGCGTGTCGAGCACATGGGCGTGTGATCCTTCAATGGCATCGACGAATCGCCGCGTCAGCGTGGCGATGCCGCTCAGGTGCTGCATCAAGTTCAGGATGACGCGCTCGCAACTCAGCAGCACGCGTGCGTTGTGGCGAATCACGGCCAGCACCTGTCCGTCATGGACCCGCACGCCGTCGAAGATCTCCGGGTGGCTGATGACCTCGAAACGCCTTTGTGCAAAGGCACGCTTGTCGAGGCGAGCGTAGATCTCAAGCAGCCGCGGCACTGCGCCCAGTCCGCAAACCACCATCTCCTGCCGCGCAATGATCGAGCCTGTTGCCTGCAGCGCAGAGTCGATGGTGAGGTTGGTCGTGATGTCGCCGGCTGCCTTGTCTTCGATCAAGGCTCGCTCCAGCAATCCGTCAATGCTGCTACTCTTCCAGTCCATGGTTCCTTTTCCCGCTTACGGATTCGCTTGAGGCTTTTGACTCAATAAGAAGTCATAGATAACTTTTTTGACGCTGTCATCGATCTGTGTAGAAAGTGAGCAGAAGCTGACCCCGTTGCTTCGGGTGATCTGAAGCTCGTAACTTGGCTGGCCGCTGGAGATTCCCCCCATAAACTTTTGCCAGGAACTCTGCTTTCCGCCTTTGTTCCGGTCAAAGAGGTTGATCTCTCCCAGATCGGTATACCAGAGGACAGATATATTGTGACGTGAGTCGCGCATCATGATTCCACGACTGGCCAGGAGAAGGAATTGAGAGTAGGTGGCGTTCGACCGGTTGCCGCCCAGATCGACAATCGCCAGTGCCAAGCCGAGCTTTCCCAGGTGGGGGGTGACCATCTCTTCAATCTGCGGAGTAAACTGTTTCGTCGTCAGGCAGCCATGCGCATCGCCAAACGAGATGAGCGGCGCCGCTTCCTCTTTTGGCTGAACGACAATGCGTTCCACCGGCACTTCAGCGGCGGCTGAAACCGTGTTGTGCTCCTTTAGTTCCCGATAAGCAACCTGGAGCTGCTTGAAATGCTCTTCAGCATCCGCGCGCAAGCTGGCGTAATTTTCATATAGATCGGGATGCCACTGTTTGACCCCTTCCCGATAGCCATCCTCAATCTCTTGTTCCGAGGGCGCCCCAAACATGAAGCCAAGCGTTTTGTAGTGCTCCCGGCAACGTGCGCAATCGCAAGACATAGCTAGCCTTCTTTCTTCAGGTTCTCCAGTGCGGCACGCGCCTTTTCGAGCAACAGCCGCGTCTCTGTTTCCTGCTTTTTGAGTCCCTCGACGAT
>CAYVMS010000045.1:0-18035 GCA_964452615.1 uncultured Occallatibacter sp. | reverse complement strand
CGTTCTTTGCCGGTAGAGCGGTGACGCCAAAAACGCACGCTGGTTACACAACCGGCGGAGAACGTCATAGAGATGGAAACCCGCATCGTACATCCATCCCAGGTCTAAGGGGCAAGACCTGTGTCACCCAATCATTTGGATCCTTCAGACCTGAGCCAGCGCACTGCGCAGAGGATTCGACTATTTCCAAGATCGCTCAAAAAATCTTGTAGCTTACACCGGCGCTGGCGCCGTAGGGGAAGAGCTTTGAGTTGCCCCAGACCGGCCAGTACTGGTACTCAGCATCGAAGGCACGAACGCTGATTCTCTTGTTCAGTTTCACATCCATGCCTCCGCCAAAGGCCGTCGCTGTGAAGGAGCCGTGGTAGCCGAAGCCCATGTCCATCCGGGAAAATCCGACCAGCCCCTTGCCATAGAGTGTCGCCTTCCAGAAGTGGTAGACGGGAACCCTTGGGCCGATCAGATAGTTGTCTTCGTGAATGTCCTCAAAGCGGTTGAAACGCAACCAGCGGGCCTCGCCCTCCAATTGAACCCAGCGACTGAACTTCACGTCGACAAAGGCCCCCGGACCGATGAGTGGCGTATTAGCGGCTTCCGCAAGAGGATAAAAGAAGGCAGGCGGACATGTCTTTCCTCCGCAGGCCCAGTCCCCCGCAAAATCCGGCTGAAATACAGATGCCTCGCCACCGACGGTAATGGAAATCTGGCGGGCGCTGGCTGAGGGATCGACTTGCGCTGGGGCGGCAACGGCCGCTGCAGCAACCAGGATGCAAGAAAGAACAAATGCAGTTCGCTTCATAAGCACAAATTTCGTCCTATCCGGGTGATTCTTCACTTTCAAGAAGACTGCAATCAATCTCGGTTTGGAATCCCCGGGCCGGGACACAAAAGTGGCACCAGGGTTCCCGGCGAATGCTACTGTTGCTGGTTCGAAGGGGGCGCGGGGGGCTGGGCAGCGTTGCCAGCAGCGGGCTGGCCAGCCGGCGACGCATCCGGGGCAGCGCCTGCCGGTGCAGACGATTCTGCCGCAGGCGGAGCTGCTGCTGGCGGAGACGACTGTGCCAGGTGCGCAGCATCGTATCTCTGCAACTTGTAGAAGACCGGCGTCAGTTCCAACGGCATCTTGTCGCGCGGATTCATATAGGCGTAGATCTTTGCATTGAGCTGGTGCACCTTGTCGTCCCAGGGATCGGTCTTGAGCCAACTGCCGAGAGGCAATGCCGGGCGCTGTGCGAGGTCGTCCCAATTCAGCTTGGGGGCCATGTGCAGCAGATCGGCCATCCACGGAGTGCCTGTGCCATCGGTTCTGTCGAGCAGAGAGTCGCCCAGCTTGGGCGTATTCAATGCCTTGAGTTCCTTTTCGCGGTTTACCAATTGCGCATAGTAGAGCCCCGCAGAAGGCAGTTTGTCCTTGTACATGGAGTTCTGCAGATACTCCATGGCCTTCTTGGCGGCCTCCGCATTGTCGTGGTCGGAGTGGTACATATCGATGCGCTTGAAGGTCGCCTCATCCGGGAAGAGCAACCGGTCGTTGAAGGCATAGCGCGTGTCAATGTGATGACCCATCACGATGTGGGCCAGTTCCATCGCCACTACTGAGGCGATCGATTCCTCGTTTGGCAGGCTGTCGATGAGCCCCTTGCTGATAAGGATCGTGTTGCCAACGGTGGTCGCCTCAACGGTGGTTGAGAGCAGAATGCGAGTATGCACCTGATCGGTGAATGCCAGGTTGTTGGGCACCTGAAGGTTGATGACGATCTGATCGAGCACGGTGTTTTCATAGCCGCCAGGGGTCAGCGGCGCCACCAGGCCGGCTTCCACTAGCCGGTCGATCACGTTGTTTTCTGCTTGCGTAACCCAGGCGCGCGTGGCTTGCAGCGGCCCCACGTCCTGCGAATCGTCGCTCTTGTCGACCGCGTCGTCCACTTTTACGCTGACGTTTTCGCTATCGCGCGAGGGCAGCTTGAGGGAGTAGCCCCAGAAGTGCGTCTGCGCCCTCAACCCGCCGAACTTCTCCTCGTCGCCTCGGTGAGTCTCTTCCACGTAAACTGCGACCGGCAGCCAGATTCCAGGCTGCACGTTCATCCGCCAACTATCGAAGTGGAAGAAGTAGCGCGAGTCATCCTCGGAGTTGGGTCCGGTGTAGGTACCATTGAATCGGACGATATTTCCATCCTCGTCCTCTATCCAAATGCGCCCAAAGAAGCGGCCCATGCCGGCAACCTTGGGATGCACGTCATAAACCCAAGTACGCACCGAGCCGAGAAACTCCCGCCGCACATAGCTGAAAACATAGTGCTGGTTATCGAAGCTCTTGGGGTCCATGAACATCATCTCAGTGAACCCGAGAGGATTGTATGTGAAATGCGAATCCAGCCTCAGCGCCTTGCTCAGCTCTGTAATGGCTGAAAGCGATCCTTTGAAAAAGCCGTGCTTGGAGTTACTTCTCGATTCGAAAGACTTGTCGAAGAAACCCTTGCCGAAATCGATGCGGCTGAGCATGTACTCATCTGAGACTGGAACCTGGTAGAGCTTGACGTCCGGTCTGGTGTTTTGAATGTAGGTCTCCACCAGCGGCGTGCGCAGTTGAATATTCTTGATCAGCACCTTTTCGCGGCCGATCGCTCGCTCCACCAGAGCTGCCTGCTCCTGTGTAAGCTGGTGCGCCTGGCCGTATTTAGGTTCCTTCTCTTTTGCGTACGCGCAAGCGACAGTCAGGGTAATGAACAGGAAGGCGAGGGAGATCTTCCGAAAGGTCATGACAAGCTCCTAAGCTGAGTTCTTTTCAAGTCTTCGTCTGGCCGCTTGCACCATTCCGGCATTCCACGACGAGCGCAGCTTCGTTGTTGCTAACAATTCCGATGTTACGCTAACTGAAACGTGATAGTGATGTTGGTTGTCATATCCACCGCCTGTCCGTTGCGTGTGGCGGGACGGAAGCGAATCTGCTGCGCTACCCTCCGCGCCTCTTCATCCAGGCCATGGCCCAGGCCGTGCACGACACCCTGCACCAGCACCTGACCGCCAGCGGTGAAGGTTACCCTCAGGATCACCTCGCCCTGCACCTTGAGTTGCTTGGCTTCGCTGGTGTACTCGGGCTGGGGCTTGGAGATAACTTCCAAGTTGGTCGCGGCCGCTTGGACGACCGCCTTGGGTGCAGCAGCCATGGCTATGGGGGCCACGGGAATGCCCGCTGCAGCGACTTTGCCCGTGTTGGCCGACAGAGCGGTAGTCGCGCCTGGAACAGCGGCCGAGGCTACTCTACCGCCTGGTCTCCCATTATTGTTCCCGAATTTGGTTCCGTCGCCAATGCCGGTCGATCCCGGCACTCCATGAGGAGCGATGGCTGGCCCTCTCATGTTGCCATACTCGTTGCCGATGGCAGCAACGGTTGCTGGGCCTTTGGCGTTCGGATTGGGCAGGACACCGAAGGTTTGGCCCAAATGCACCGGCGCGGTCGATGGCTTCACTTTGTTGTCCTGCGCGGGCATGGCCGCTGCTGCCAGTGCGGACTTGGGCTGTGGCGCAAGGATCACTGCTGGCTTTGCTTCCTTGATGGTCGGCGCGGGGAGCTTGACATCTATCGCAATAGGTTTTTCCGGCTTGGGTTCCGGCCGGGGCATATGAATCTTTGGTGCCTCGAACTTCACCTCGACGGGCTTCGGCAGCTCAATTTTGGGCGGAGGAGGCATCTTCGGCTTGGGGGGAGGGGGCGGCTCTTTGGCCGGGAGAATCAGTAGCGTTTCCTCGTACCTGTGCTGGTCGATCACGTGCTTGGCCGTGGCCCCAATGTAAAGCGTGATGCACAGGATCAGGCCGTTAATCACGATACTGGTGATGAACGAAGCAGGGCTGCGCTCGGGTTCGGGGAGCAAACCAAAGGTTGCCTGTCCTGCATTCAGGTTAACCGGCATAGTTTCAATCCTCGTTCGCGGTCGATGTGGCAACGCGGTCTTTTACCTTTGATGCACGATATACGGTGACAGGGAATCGCAGCGCATCCAGGCGAGAAGAACTCCAATCTTCCGGGGTAGCTATCTTCAATTCTTCAAATAGATCGGCTGATGGGATGGAACCTGCAAACTCAACATGTTGCTGGGTGACAGACAAAATTCCCATTTCCGCTTGCTGAGCGCTTCGGGATCGCAGCAGCCTGGGCACAAGCACGCAACGCTGGCTTGACATGCCAGATCCAAGATGCCGATTCGTATGCGCGATTTGGTAAATAGAAAGCTCTCTGTGTCTTTCTGTCGCGGATGATTCGCCCGGACCGGCACAACCACGGTCCGATCGTGCCTTGTAAAACTCCGTGCTGGACAGATCGCCGGTCACCTGGACCCTGGACATTCGAGCACCCCAATTCAGGTCCAAGGCGTCGATCAAAAAGCAGCCACTCGCTTCGCAGAGGAATACCCGCTCCCATGCCTGCGCAAGATGGCGCTTCAAACGACCATGCTGCTGCGCTTGTACAGGCAGCAGAGAAAATCCAGAAACGGCTTGCCGTCTTTTTGACGGTCTGCATGGGCGGCGCAGAGCCAAACCCACCTGCCTTTTGTAATAGACTTTAGGGTACATCAAAGCGCTCGCGAAGGACAGGGAGGGATTGTGAAGATATTGGTCACCGGCGGTGCGGGGTATATAGGTAGTACAGTCGCCGGATTGCTGATTGAAAAGGGTCATCGCGCGGTTGTTTATGACAATCTGAGCCATGGCAGGCGAGACTTGTTGCCCCCCGGCGTGGAATTCATTGAGGGAGAGCTAGAGGACCGCCGCAAGCTTGCGGAGATCTTCAACGCCACGATGAGCCAGGGAGAGTCCTTCGACGCTGTGTTGCATTTTGCTGCCCTGATCGAGGCTGGCGAATCGATGCTCCATCCCGAGATGTTCTTTCGCAACAACACAGCCTCCGCCCTCTCGCTGCTCGAAGCCATGATCGCCTGCGGTCCTCGGCGGCTGGTCTTCTCTTCTACGGCTGCCGTTTATGGGGAGCCGGAAATGATTCCAATCAAAGAAGATGCTCGATTGCAGCCAACCAATGCGTATGGCGAGTCCAAGTTGCTGGTGGAGCGGATGTTGAGCTGGTTCCATAGAATCCATGGGCTGCGTTCGGCTTCGCTGCGCTACTTTAATGTGGCGGGAGCGGCCGAAGGGCCGATGGGCACCACCTGCGGCGAAGCTCACGAGCCCGAGTCGCACTTGATTCCGCTGGTTCTGGATGTAGCGTTGGGGCGGCGGAAATCGATCAAGATCTTTGGAGACGACTATCCGACGCCGGACGGCACCTGCATCCGCGACTACATCCACGTTTCGGATCTGGCCGAGGCGCACATGCTTGCGCTTTACGCTCTGGAGTTACCCGAGGCTGCCGAGAATCGCCTGATCTTCAACCTGGGCAACGGACAAGGCTTCAGCGTGCGGGAGGTAATCGAATCGGCACGGCGCGTAACTGGGCATCCGATTCCTGCTAAAGTCGAGCCGCGGCGGGCCGGCGATCCGGCTGTACTGGTAGCAAGTTCAGAGAAGGCGATGCTTGAACTGGGATGGAGGCCGAGGTACACGCAGCTTGACGAGATTGTGCGGACGGCTTGGATTTGGCACCAGAAGCGGTACTCGCGATAACGAATGGGGCGCTACGGGAGTGCGACCTACTGTTCGACTTGCCGTTTGTGTGCTAGTCCCGCTAAAGTGACTTCCACACGACGGTCTTTGCGGGAGCGCATGTTTTGCTCTGTCGTGTGATGTTCTAATCTCTCTTTCCCCCGAGGGACGTACGCATGGCTTCCCTGCCCGATTCCGTTATTGCCAGCACTGTTGCCGCCGCGAGTCAGGACATAGACTCGACGCTACGTGAAAACCGCGTTTTTCCGCCGCCGGAAGAGTTCGCCGCCAAGGCGCACATCAAGAGCCTTGCCGAGTACGAGAGGCTCTATCAGCAGTCCATCGACAATCCAGAGACGTTTTGGGCGGGGATTGCCCATGACCTCCATTGGTTCAAACCGTGGGAGAAGGTTCTCGAATGGAATCTCCCATCAGTTCAATGGTTTGTCGGCGGAAAGCTCAACCTTTGCTATAACTGCATTGATCGTCATGCCCTAGGCGAAAGGCGCGACAAGACTGCACTGATCTGGGAGGGTGAGCCGGGCGAGGTGCGGCGAATGAGCTACGCCGAGCTGCACGTCGAGGTGCAGAAGTTTGCCAATGTGCTCAAAACACTAGGCATTAAAAAGGGCGATCGGGTGGCAGTTTACATGGGCATGACGCCGGAGTTGGCGATTGCCCTGCTGGCGTGCGCGCGAATCGGCGCGATTCACTCAGTGATCTTTGGTGGATTTGCGGCCAACGCCATTGCCGACCGGGTAAACGACTCGTCGTGTGTGGCGATTCTTACCCAGGATTCGAGCTACCGCCGGGGTAATGAGATCCAGCTCAAGCGCACCGTGGATGAGGCTATGAATGGGTGCCCCACCGTCAAGCACGTGGTAGTCTTCCGGCGTACAGGCTCACCGGTGAAGATGGTCGAGGGGCGTGACCACTGGTGGCACGAACTGGTGGCAGAGGCCGCACCCGAATGCCCTGCCGAGGAGCAGGATTCGGAAGATCCACTGTACATTCTCTACACCTCCGGGACGACGGGAAAGCCGAAGGGGCTGGTGCACACAACGGGCGGATACTCGGTGCAGACCTACATCACTACCAAGTACATCTTCGACATTCGCGACGAGGACGTCTACTGGTGCACGGCGGACATCGGCTGGGTAACCGGGCACTCGTATGTGGTCTACGGGCCGTTGCAAAACGGGGCCACCGTGCTGATGTACGAGGGCGCGCCAAACTGGCCTGACTTTTCGCGATTTTGGAAGATTATCGACGATCACAAAGTCACGATCTTCTACACCGCTCCGACGGCGATCCGCGCGTTTATCAAGTGGGGCGATCAGCACGTCGAGAAGCATTCGCTGGCGTCACTGCGGCTGTTGGGGACGGTGGGAGAGCCGATCAACCCAGAGGCGTGGATGTGGTACAGGGAGAAGATCGGGCACAATCGCTGCCCGATTGTCGATACTTGGTGGCAGACCGAGACGGGCGCGATCATGATTGCGCCGGTTCCTGGAGCAGTGCCTGCAAAGCCCGGTTCGGCGACGCGCCCTTTCTTTGGGATTCAGGCGGAGGTGGTGAACAAGCAGGGCGAGCCGGTACCTGCGGGAAGCGGCGGGTTGTTGGTCATCCGCAAGCCATGGCCTTCGATGGCGCGGACGGTCTATGGCGATCCGGAGCGCTACCGGAAGACCTATTGGAGCGACGTGGAGGGCTGCTACTTTACCGGTGACGGCGCGCGGCAGGATGCCGATGGTTATTTCTGGCTGATGGGCCGCGTGGACGATGTGATCAATGTCAGCGGCCACCGATTGGGAACGATGGAGGTCGAGTCGGCGCTGGTGGCGCATCCAAAGGTAGCAGAGGCCGCCGTCGTTGGCCGGCCGGACGAACTCAAGGGACAGGCGATCTCAGCGTTTGTTTCGCTGGAGAGCGGCAACCAGCCGAGTGAGGCTCTAAAGGATGAGCTGCGGAAGTGGGTTTCGAAGGAGATCGGTTCCCTTGCCCGGCCAGACGATATTCGCTTTACTGAAGCTCTTCCGAAGACACGCTCGGGCAAGATCATGCGGCGGCTGTTGAGGGAGCTAGCCACGCACGGTGAGATCAAGGGCGATACGACGACGCTCGAAGATTTCACCGTGATTGCCAAGCTACGCGAGGCTGAAGAAGGGTAAGGGCCGCGTCAGACCCGCCAGTTATCGGGGCGCCAACTCTTGATGCGCTGCTTGATCTGCTTGCGGTTCAGATTCTCTTCCAATGCCTGCTTCGCCAACTCGACTACCTCGTCATCGGCGGCAAAACGCAGGCCTATTAACTGATCTTCGGTGAGGCGGTAGATCTGCGAATGCCACTGCCCGGGGGCAAGCGCCTGCAGGCGCAGCCGCTCTTCGAGGCGAATGACGCGGTCTTGCACCTTCATGGGGTAGGTGCGAACCTTGAGGACGACGAGAAAGGCCGTCAGGGAAAGCACTACGATCCAGATGCCTGCAAAGGGAGCTTGGTGCAAGTTCCGCACCATTTGAACAACGGCGAAGACCAGATTGGCAACCAGAACCAGGAGAAGGACGAAGTGATAAGGGGGATCGAGCCGGCCATGGTTCTTAAGATTTTGCTCTGTGGAATTACTCATGCGCCACCTTGATTTCTCTCAGGCCGGAGTTGGCTGAAGGGGCTACGTCAAGAGTCAGAAGAACCGCCTGCAGCAGCGCTGGAGGCCTGAAGGCCTGCGCTTTCGGGATTGTCTTCGGAATGGGCCGAAGCTGTCAATGGTGGAAGATTATCAGGCGCAAGGAGTTGCGGGGGAGGTTCTTCCCGTTGGATCGCATTAGCTCAGGGGTTAAAGCTGGTTTTTTTGAAACACACGAAGAACTACACGGCTAGGGCGTCTGCGAGTAGCGGATGACTTCTACTGTAGAAGTGGCGATGAGGCCCTCCTCAACCATGGAGTCGAGCCAGGGTGTCAGCTTGGCGATTTGGTCTTCGGTGTCGACGATGCTCATCTGGATGGGTGCGTCTTTGCTCAGCGGCCAATGGCTGGCGTGGCGGATGCGGCTTGTCGAGCCGTAGCCCTCAATGCCGCGAAAAACAACTGCTTCGGCGATATCCAGTTCCATGCACTTGGCCAGGATGGCCTCATGCAGGGGCTTACCGTGCCAATGATCGTCTTCGCCGAAGTGAATGCGCAACATGCGAGCGCTAAATTGTTCCTTCACGAGGCTTGCCTCCGCTTAGTTCCGTACGGGCGCGAGCGGCGCCGGCTGCTTTTCAGTTTCGAGCGCGCGATATGCGTACTTGATAATGTCCACGTCAGAGAAAACCACCAAGCCCTCGGCTACCATCTGATCGACGATGGGTAGAAACGCGTGGAGCTTTTCTGTGGTATCAATAGCTGAGAGCATGATGGAGCCATGGTGCGAGGCGACGAGCGGCTTGTCTTTGTGAAGACGGCGATGCGCGCCATAGCCGAGGATGCCGCGATAGACAGTGACGCCTGCGAGGTCATTGGCGCGCATGGCTTCTACAAGCGCTTCGTGGAGCGGCTTGGACTTCCAGCGGTCTTCTTCGCTGATAAAGATGCGCATCATTTGCGCCTTGCCTTCGATCTTGAGGTGCTCGGGCGTAAGCGGCTGTTTGGTTTTGGAGAGCTGCGCTGGCTTGGCCACCGTGGTCTCCTGCATCTCGATGAGCCCGGACCCCGCTAATTCTTCCAGCTTGCCCAGCAGCGACTCGACCTTTTCGCGGCTTTCAATGAATTCGATCTTGATGGGCAGCCGGTCGGAGATCTCGACCAGATGCGCAGCATGCATGTGGTGATCAGCGCCGAAGCCTGCAATGCCTTTGGTCACGGTGGCTCCGGCAACCCCGCGGTAGAAAAGGAAATCAAGAATGCTGGAGTAGAGCGGCGCGCCGTGATGTGTGGCTCCATCGCTCAGGTAGATGGTAACTTTGACGGCTTTTCCGGGTTGCAGCATTTTAGTTCTCCTCGGCAAGTGAGGATTTTACCGCAAATTGCCGGTCACGTGCGACGCGCCCAGGCTAGCAGCGCAATCGATGGATCAAGGCCAAATCGATCACCGTTCCACAGTTTCACAGTAAATAGGTGGGGTGGGGGGTACCCTTCCTGGGACGGCAATGACCGGATCTACCTGTCCGTGAGGTCGACCCCAAGTTGAGAGTATCAGGACGGCGAAAATAATCTGCAAGAGACGCTCAATCCGATAGCTGCCTCGGAATCGGGTTCAGGAGATCGATTCGGCCAAGACGGCTCCGAACCAGGTTGCGGCGAGGCCCAAAACAAGGCTTCCGATTGCGTAGACTCCGGCCATTGCAAAGGCTCCCGCACGCAGAGTGGAGAGTGTCTCCCACTCATAGGTGGAAAATGTGCTGTAAGCGCCGATGAATCCGACGGGGATGAAGAATCGCCAGGCCGGGTTCAGGCCAGCCCGCTTGCCGAGATAAGTCAGCGAAAAGCCTATGATGATGCAGGCCGTGATGTTGATGACGAAGGTGCCGAATGGAAAGCGCGTTCCCATGCGTCCAGCAATTGTGGAGCCGACCCAGTAGCGGGCAATAGAGCCGAGCGCGCCCCCGGCGGCGATGAGGAAATATTTCTGCAAGGCCTTCTCCTCTCGATCGGATACGATCGCAGGCAACACCGAACAGGCGCAAAAGCACACTGGCAATAGTTCGATGCTCCTCATGTTGTACTCGGGGATCGTGCCGGGAAATGACTCCGCAACAGGAAACCCTGTCAGGAGTCATCATCTGTCCGCCTTAATAAGAGGGACAGCGGTTAAGGGTGAACTCCTTCACCACAACCAACAGTTTTATTACACGGCGAAATCAAGTGGCTGTCAAGGCGTGGGAGTAACGGCGCGCCCTGGGATCTCAAGCGCGCTGATGTTACTCTCCTCGCGATGTGGCTTTCCATAACTTTTGAACACTTGCCGACCTGCGGGCCGATGGGGGCCCTTTTCCACGGACTATTTCTGGGCGGGCTTGGCGGCTGGCTCGGCAGGAAGAATCTGAGCCAGCTTGATCTTGTCCATGCGGGGGAAACCGGCCTTCAAGTAAGCGTCGCCCTGGCTGGTAATCAGATCTTGGCGAGGGGTTTCGCGGTAGCCGGCAAAGATTCCGTCAACTATGTCCATGCCTTCGACAACGGTGGCGAAGGGAGCAAAACCCATCCCGTCGAGGCGGGCATTGTCGCCGTAGTTGATGAAGAGCTGGGTGGTGCGGGTGTTCGGGCCAGCAGTGGCGAAGACGAGGCTTCCGCGCTTGTTGCTCTGAACGACCGGATCATCCTTGATGTTGGCGTGGTCCCAGACCTTGTTGACTGCGGGGTCGGCGCTAAGCCCGAACTGCACGACAAAGCCGGGAACGACGCGAAAGAACGCCGCGTTGGTGAAGTAGCCGTTGCGGACCAGGTTGTAAAAGCGGTCTGCGCCGAGTGGCGCCCAGTCGCGGTGGACTTCAACGACGAAGTTGCCCGCAGTAGTCGAGAACTTTGCCTTGAAGATCGCAGGCGCCTTCGCCTTGAGCGATGCCGGGTTGAGCAGGGACGGACGCGGACCAGCAGCAGCCTTGTGGGCGGCTCCAGTCTTTGCGGGAACGCTCTTGGAAGCCGGTGTCTGGGCGTGAACGAGAAGGCTAGCACACAAAACAATGACCGTCGCTATTGTTTTCATGACGATAATTATACGAAGCTGCGGCGGTCTTCGGAAAAGTGGCAGCAAATGATTAATGATGGGCCAATTCGTCGCAACGGACTATATAAAGCCTCGCAAGTGTGCCGAGGGCACCGGCCTGGAACTCTCAGGCCGCATCACCTTCTAAGCCGTCAACCCTTGATCGTGCAAATCAACTTCCAGTGAGCCGATTCGTGCGATCAAGGAGATGCTCTGCGACACCAGCGAAGAGACATTCACTCATCCATCAAGCATTGAGGGGTAAGGCTATCGCAGTTTCACTCGAAGGATCTGATCTATTCCCGACCATCCCCATTCACCTTCGACCGCTGGGCAAGGTTGCCCACAGGGCGAATCGAAACCTCTAAATATGGCATCCAAGTAGAATCAGCGCGGAGAGCGGAAGCGAGCCCCGAACAAGAGGAATGCTGGATGAAGAGGTGTTGATTCAAATCAAGGGCGCTCGCTTTCGCGCGTGTTATGAACTACGCATTGCAGGAATGATCGTATTTTGCGCGCGCTGGCTATTTGCCGGCCACGCACAATAAGCTCCGAGTTCGATTGGAGTTCAAGATGCGGCGCACGCTTTGCATGGGTTTGATTCTACTGTTTTGGCTAGGACCGCTCGCAGCGATGCTTCCGGCCAATGCAGAAACGCGCCTGCCTGCCTGCTGCCGCCGCCATGGTGCTCACCACTGCTCCATGTCTGCTGAAATGGCAAGAAAGGCAGCCCAGGCGTCGCCCAGTTCCGCTCCAGCGCTGACCACTCCCGCACGCTGCTCCAGCTATCCCGACTGTGTCCTTCCGTTGACCGGGCCGATCGAAGCTCTGGCCGCATCTCCGCTAAGTCTTCCGGTTCTGCTCGCCAAACCCCACTCGCCAGCGGCCGTTCGCGCCGCGGCCCGCCTGAGCACACTCCGCACACGCGCCAATCGCGGACCTCCGGTCTCCCACCTCGGTTGAGAATCCTGTTGACTGCCTGATCCGTTTGAAAGCGAGGCCTCAGCCATTCCCAAGGCTGTGCTACCTGGCAGTTTCTTCCGTTCATGGAAGGTAATTCTCCCTCAGGCTGGATCAGTCTTCAACGAATCACCTCAACGCGCATGGTTTCCTTCGCGTCGCCCTCTTCCGCGTCGTGAAACCACACGCATCTTGAATGGAGATCCCCAGGAGGTTCGTCCCATGCGCATCTTATCTCGATTTGTCCTGCTTCCTTTTCTCGCCGCTTCCCTTCCTGCATTCGCTACCGTCTTTGCGACGATTCACGGTGTGATTCACGATCCTCAGCACCGGCCCATCGCCAAAGCGACGGTCACTCTCCAGGCGGTCGATTCTGCGTTTACTTTGAGCGCCACCACAAACTCCGAAGGCTCATTCGAGTTGCCTCAGGCTCCCATCGGCGTCTATCGTCTGGAGATCGCTGCTCGCGGCTTTGCCACAATATCAGAGCCGCTCACCCTTGCCTCGGGCACCAATCCTGTTCTGCACGTAGCGCTACCGGTAGCCGCAACTGTGCAGTTTGTTGTTGTCAAAGGTTCGCCCGACTCCGACCTGGCCGTCGATTCGGTAACTCCAACCACGCTCATTACACGAGCCATGATCGATGAGACTCCCGGCGCCAGCCGCACCATCGGCATGGAGATGATCACCGACTACGTCCCCGGCGCTTACATGACCCATGACATGCTGCACATGCGCGGCGGCCACCAAACAAGTTGGCTCATCGATGGAATTGCCATTCCAAATACCAAGATTGCCTCCAACGTCGGCCCGCAGATCGATCCCAAGGACATCGATCAGGTGGAGACTCAGCGAGGCAGTTATGCAGCCGATGTGGGCGACCGGACCTACGGAGTCTTCGATGTGCTGCCACGGAACGGATTCGAGCGCAACCGCGACGGTGAAGTGCTGATCACGGCCGGCAACCTTTACACCGGAGAAGCACAGGTTTCGCTCGGCGACCATACGGAAAAGAATGCCTGGTACGCCAGCCTGACCGGCTCCCGCTCGAACTATGGTCTCGCCACGCCGGTCGCTGCCATCTACCACAACTCAACCAACTCCCAGAGCGGCTTTCTCTCTGTGCTGCGCAATCAGACTCCCAAGGACCAACTGCGCGTGAACGCGCAAGTTCGCCAGGATCACTTCCAGATTCCGTTTGATCCAGATCCCAACGACTGGGAGCAGGCATCAGGCTATTACAGTTCCTACGGGCTGCGCGACGGCCAGACAGAGCGGGACTCATTCGTTATTGCCAACTGGGTTCACACAATCTCACCCATGGCGCTGTTTGCGATAGCGCCTTTCTACCACTTCAATCAGTCCAACTACGACTCGCCCGCAACAGACTTCCCGGTCGCCACTGACTGGCATCAGACCTCTAACTACGCGGGAGCACAGGCCGACTTGCGAGCCGACATCGGTCCCAACAACTTCTCGGCCGGGCTCTACTCGTTCTATCAGGCAGAAAATGATCTCTTCGGCCTGGTGATCAACGACCAGAGTTATGTCGCCAACAGTGTGCCGAATACAACATCGAGCACCAATGCGGGCCTGGTCGAGTTTCACCTCTCCGATCATCTGCGCGTAGGCCGCTTTGTTACTCTGCTTGGCGGAATGCGCTTTTCCAGCTTCCACAGCGGCTACGCCGAGTTCGCTGCCTATCCGCGCATCGGCGCAACGGTCGAGGTGCCCCGCGTGCACTGGGTTCTGCGCGGCTTCTACGGCCACTTCTTCCAACCCGCGCCCGTCGAGACTATCTCCAGCGGCTTCTTGAACTACGTGACCAGCCAGCAAGGCGAGAATGCCTTTGTACCGCTGCCCTCTGAGCGCGACGAGGAGCACCAGTTCGGCATTCAAATCCCCTATAAGGGCTGGCTGCTCGATGTGGCTAACGTCAAGAATCGCGTCAACAACTTCCTCGACCACTCCAACGTCGGCGAGTCTAATATCTACTTCCCCATAGCGGTCGATGGGGCGCTCGTTCGCGCCTGGGAACTTACGCTGCGCTCGCCGCAGTTGGCCTACTTCGGGCAGTTCCACCTGGCCTACTCGAACCAGATAGCCGAGCAGCGTGGCAACGTGATCGGCGGCTTTGCGTGCAGCGATCCAACTGACCCGGCTTGCAACCTCGGTCCCGGCTACACACCGGTCGATCACGACCAGCGCAACACGCTCAATACGGGCTTCACGGCAACGTTGCCGTTACACACCTGGTTTGCTACCAATGCCTACTATGGCTCCGGCTTCACCAATGGCCTGGCCGGCTCAGGTCAAGGTCCCTATCAGGGGCGCTACCTGCCTGTACATACGACTTTCGATGTCTCAGCAGGACGCTCCTTCGGCGAACGCTGGAAGCTTTCAGCCTCGGTCCTCAATCTTACGAACCACCGCGTCCTGCTCGATAACTCGATAACCATCGGCGGATTCCACTACAACGACCCCAGAATGTTCTCCGCCGAGCTGCGCTACCGCTTCCACTTCTAAGCGAACTTCGCAGAATCCCCGCGCGAAGCGCAACTGCGACGCTGCCAATTTCGCTGTGTGACCGGTGTCAAGTGACATGCATACCCAATCCGCGTTACGCTGTAGAGGATTCGCAATTGGCGCGTAAAAGGAGCCTTTCAACCACCATGCCATTCCAAACAACCTCGAAGATCTGGCACAACGGAACCCTCATCCCCTGGGACCAGGCCAACATCCACGTGATGAGCCATGTCATCCACTACGGCTCCAGCGTCTTTGAGGGCATTCGCTGCTACGGACAGCCCCAAGGCTCTGCCGTCTTCCGCCTGCCAGAGCACATGCAACGGCTGCTGGACTCAGCCAAAATCTATCGAATGGAGCTGCCTTTCACCCTCGAAGAGCTCTGTGCCGGGGTGGTGGACGTCATCGAAGCCAACGGCATCGCCCCCTGCTACATCCGCCCCATCGCTCTGCGTGGCTACGGCGAAATCGGCGTCAGTCCCAAGGGCTCGCCCATCGAGGTCTATATCGCCAACTTCCCCTGGGGAAAATACCTCGCCGGCCACGGTGGCGCGGACGTCTGCATCTCCAGTTGGAATCGCATGGCTCCTAATACCATGCCCGCCCTCGCCAAGGCTGGCGGCAACTACTTGAACTCGCAGCTCATCCACATGGAGGCTGAGGTCAACGGATACGCCGAAGGCATCGGGCTCGATGTGAACGGCCTGGTCAGCGAGGGCTCCGGCGAAAACATCTTCGTCGTTCGCAACGGCGTCCTCTTCACACCTCTGCTTGCCAACTCGGCACTCTCCGGCATCACTCGGGATAGTGTGCTGACCATTGCCCGCCATCTCGGATTGACGGTCACCGAGCAGCCCATCCCTCGCGAACTGCTTTACATCGCCGACGAGGTCTTCTTCACCGGCACAGCTGCCGAGGTTCAGCCCATCCGCTCCATCGACCGCATCCTTGTCGGTGACGGCAAACCCGGCGAAATCACCCGCAAGATTGCAGACGAGTTCTTCGGCATCGCCAACGGCCTTAAACCCGACCGATTCGGCTGGCTCACTCCAGTCAAGGTCAACACCAGCGAGCCGGTCGGCGCATAATCCTACACTACCGCAAGCCCAGAGGGCGGTCCCAAGGGGCCGCCCTCGCTGTTGAGTTGCGCCGTCTACCAGGACGCCCCACACCGCAACCGAGTATCATGAGCTTTGGGCAGTTACTGTTCACTGTCCCCTGTTCACTGACCACTGTCTTAAAGGATCGCCGCGCGTGAAACCCGATATGAAAGTCTCGCTGGCAGGCCTCGAGCTGACCAGCCCGGTCATCGCCGCCAGCGGCACCTTTGGCTACGGCATCGAGTTTGAAGAGATTGTCTCGCTCGAACAGATCGGCGGCTTCGTCACCAAGGGCATCTCGCTCGAACCCATGCCCGGCCACCCCGCGCCGCGGATCATCCAAACCGCGGCAGGCATGTTGAATGCGATTGGCCTGCAGAATGTGGGCGTCGAAGAGTACATTAGCCGCAAACTGCCGCCTCTCAGCCGCTATCCGCGTTGCAATGTCATCGTCAACGTCTTCGGCTACACGGTGGGCGAATACATCGGGGTCATCGAGAGACTCAACCAGGCTCCTGGCATCGCAGCCTACGAGTTGAACGTCTCCTGCCCCAACGTCCACGCCGGCGGCATGGCCTTCGGCTCCGATTCCGGCTCACTCGAATATCTGGTCAGCCGCGCCAAGAACGCATCCAAACGGCCTCTCATCGTCAAGCTTTCGCCCAACGTCACCTCTATCGCCCATATGGCCAAGATCGCCGCCGAGGCCGGAGCCGACGCGGTCAGCCTCACGAACACTTTTCTCGGCATGTCGATCGACCCCGAAACCCGCCGCCCGCGTCTCTCGAATATCACCGGCGGCCTCTCCGGCCCGGCTATCAAGCCCCTTGCCCTGCGCATGGTTTACGAGACTGCAAAGTCGGTCAACATTCCCATTCTCGGCATGGGCGGCATCGTCACTGCTGAAGATGCGGTCGAATTTCTGCTTGCCGGAGCCACCGCAATTCAGGTCGGCACCGCCAGCTACGCCGACCCACGAGCCACCGAGCGGCTCGCCCACAGCCTCGAATCCTGGTGCAAAAGCCACGGAGTCGAAAAAGTCTCCAGCCTCACCGGCGCTCTCGAAATCCCACAAGGCTGATCGGGTGTGCGGTCGGCAGGTGGTCCAGACACTGTCCCCGCCATCCATCTATCCTTCCCAAAAGGCAAATCTGTGCCTCATTCATCGCGGCTTTATCGCGATAAACGCCACAGTCCCGGATACTGTGATGAGTGGGCCAACCGCTATAAAGCGCACAATCCACAGAATTTTTGCGCTTTTGTACTAAAGAGAACAGATTGCGGAATAAGGCCTTGATACCCTTGTCTGTTTCGCCAATGGCACCCAAAACGCATCGTTCCCCACTCACAATGGTGTGACGCAGCTCACAGCCGACCACGTTTCGGCTGAGTACCTTCCCATCTATCCGTAGGGGAACCACCGGCGGCTTCCTCAAGACCATCCTTTGCCACCGGTGCTTCCCCGGTTTCCGCAAGCGGAGCGAGGTAGGCATGGGTCAATCAATTTACCAATCGATGCAGCAGAAGGGCTACTCGCGCAGAGACTTTCTCCAGTTTTGCGCAGCTGCCGCAACAGTGGCCGGCTTCGGTCAATCGGGCGTTGCCCAGGTCGTCTCGGCCTTTGAAAAGAAAGACAAACCGGCTGTAGTCTGGCTCCACTTCCAGGAGTGTACCTGCTGCAGCGAGTCGTTCATTCGCGCTTCGCACCCCATCGTTCTCGATGTGCTGCTGGATGTGCTGAGCTTGAACTACACCGAAACCCTGATGGCGGCCTCCGGCTTCCAGGCGGAAAAATGCCTGACCGACACCATCGCCAACAACAAGGGCAAGTACATCGTGCTGGTCGAGGGCGCAGTGCCCACGGGCGATGACGGCGTTTATTGCATGATCGGCGGCAAGACTGCCGAATCCATCTTGCAGACCGTCGCCAAGGATGCGGCCGCCGTGGTGGCCTGGGGCAGTTGCGCCTCCAACGGCTGCGTGCAGGCGGCCAAACCCAATCCAACCGGCGCCACGCCAATCTACAAGCTGGTGAACAAACCCGTAATCAACGTTCCCGGCTGCCCGCCGATTGCCGATGTGATGATGGGCGTGGTGACGCACCTGCTGGTACTCGGGACGCCTCCCGCGCTCGACAGCCAGGGCCGGCCCAAGGAGTTCTATGGCC
>CAYVMS010000044.1:0-18106 GCA_964452615.1 uncultured Occallatibacter sp. | reverse complement strand
GGGCCGGGCCAGTTGGTGGGCTACCCCATCTTCGATCTGCGAACTCTGCGCAACCAGAGCGGCAGCCGCATAGGGCCGGTAGACTTTGTGCGCGGGATGGAAGAGGCGTTGATTCGCCTCTGCGGCGACTTTGGCGTGGAGGCCGGGCGCATCCGCGGCCTGACCGGCGTGTGGTGCAACCTGCGCCATGGCGGAGATTCAGATGAGAGTCGCCAAGCTAAAGCGGGCAAACCCGCGGGAGACGAGCGCAAGATCGCCGCCATCGGGATTCACGTGGCACGCGGCATTACTTCCCACGGATTCGCCTTCAATGTGACGACAAATCTCGCCGACTTCGCGTTCATCGTCCCGTGCGGCATTCCCGATCATGCGGTGACGAGTCTCGAAAAAGAGATCCAGCCGCCAACAGAACTGCCTTCGCTCGAATCGATTGCCCACCAGGTAGCGCGGCAGTTTGGGCAAGTCTTTGGCGAAGAGGTGCTGGCGGTCGAGAGCCTTGAGGCTTTGCGTGGGCAGGCTGTAGCGTCGCGGCAATTCCCTGCTGAAGATACACCGCTTCAAATCCCTTCCGAGGTTGAGCGGCTGCTAGGGACGCCCGACCGGCCTGTTCGCGCCTGAGAGTTTCATTCTGGCCGGCTTCGAGAGGTTGAGAAAACACAGAAGGGCCTCAGTTGGAGTTGCGGGAGAGAGAGCGTACCTCCGCGGCTAAAGCCGCCTCGATCTCACTGACCGAATGCGGGGGTTAAAACCCCCGCCTCCCTCCAGATCAAAATTCTTCGCAGCCTGGCGAGCCTGCCGTGCAGCAATCGTCGTCCCATGTCCCGCGATTTATAATCCGGCAGGAAGCGGACGCGATATTGCGTTCTCTATCGCGGAGAGGTCTCCATGCCAACCGACGTGATCATGCCCCAGATGGGCGAATCGATCTTCGAGGGCACCATTACCAAGTGGCTCAAGAAGCCCGGCGACGCAGTCGAGAAGGATGAGCCGTTATTTGAGATCTCCACGGACAAGGTTGACGCGGAGATTCCCTCGCCCGTGGCTGGCGTGCTCACCGAGATCAAGATTCCAGTCGGAGCAACCGTCGTCGTGAATACAGTGGTCGCAGTCATCGGCGGCGCTACAGTCGTTCCTGATTCCAAAAAAGACGCACCCGCACCGCAAGTGCCCATCCCAGTGGTTACGGCAACTTCTGAGCTACAGACGCAGTCAGTCGTATCGCAGGTGCTCGGCCAGCCGGTTCGCTCTTCACCTTTGGTGCGGCGCATCGCTAAAGAGAACAAACTCGACCTCAGCCAGATCGCCGGTACTGGCACCGATGGCCGCATCACGAAGAATGATGTGCTGGCTTATTTGAGCTCGCACGGTTCGGGGGCTTCCGCGCCGCAGGTGCCGCGGCAGGAGCCACTCAGCAAGATGCGCGCCATCATCGCCCAGCGCATGGTTGAGAGCGTACGCATCAGCCCGCATGTTCACACTGTCTACAAGATCGACATGACCCGCATCGCCCGGCTGCGCGAGCGCGAAAAAGCACGCTTTGAGCAGCAGAACGGCGTCAAGCTCACCTACATGCCGTTTATCGCCGCTGCAGCCGTGCAGGCGCTGAGCAAATTTCCCATTGTCAACGCTTCGATGGTAGAGGACGCGATCCACTACCACGCGAACATCAACCTCGGCATCGCCGTAGCGCTTGAATGGGGTCTGATCGTGCCCGTGGTCAGGCAGGCCGAGAAAATGAGCTTCACGAGCCTGGCCCGCACCATTGCCGACCTGGCCGCACGCGCCCGAACGAAGAAGCTGCTGCCCGACGAGGTGGTGGGCGGCACCTTTACGCTTACCAACTCCGGCGTCTTTGGCGGGGAGTTTGGCACGCCCATTATCAACCAGCCCGAGTCGGCGATTCTGGCCATCGGCGGCTTACGGAAGGAGCCGGTGGTGCTCACCGATCCCGAGGGCAACGACACGATTGCTATTCGCTCGATGCAGCACTTCTGCCTGGGATTCGACCACCGCACCATTGACGGCGCTGACGCAGGCAAGTTCATGGCTGAGTTCCAGCGCGCGCTGGAGGGCTGGGACAAACCGATCATGTAATGAGTTGTCGATATAGGAGCTTTCGACACTCTTCTTAGTCCAAATCTGTTGCGCGATAGGGCAGCGTAGCGAAGGGACAGCATAGTTCCGGGCAAACAGCGAATACGCTGGGTCGTTAGCGCACCGCATCAAACAGATTTTGGTCACTCAATAAAAGGAGGGCGATTCGCCATGCAGACCGACCCGCAACTGCGGCAACACATTGTCAAACTGCTCAAAGGCGGCGACGCGCACGCCGACTTTGACGCAGCGATCAGGAATTTCCCAGCGAGCCTGCGCGGCAAAAGGCCCGAACATGCGGAGCATTCGCCCTGGGAGGTGTTGGAGCACCTGCGCATCGCCCAATGGGACATACTTGAGTTCTCGCGAAATCCACGCCATCAATCGCCCGAATTTCCAGCCGGGTATTGGCCGTCGACCCAGGCGCCTCCGGATGCAGAGGCTTGGGACAAAAGCGCTGAAGCCTTTCGCAACGATCTTCAGGCGTTTTGCGACTTGGTCAGCAATGAATCGACCGATCTCTTCGCCACGATTCCGCACGGCGATGGACAAACCATTTTGAGAGAGGCATTGGTGGTTGCAGATCATTCTTCTTACCATTTAGGCCAATTGATTCTTCTTCGCCGCATCCTCGGAGCCTGGCAGTAGATTTGCTACCAGCGCATTCCTGTAACGGTGGCCGGTGACGATTGTGCTTCCTGTTTTGCACATAGGGAACCTCCAATGCAACATTAGGGGCAGCCGAACATGAGGGCAATCGGTTATTCTCACAGATATGTGTCTGCCCTCGGGTGACTCTCTTCTGGTGCAAATCATGAACGCGTCGTTCGCCGAGGCGGCCGAGCGCGCAGGCGCACATCTCCTTTGCAAGCCGGGCTGCTCGCAGTGCTGCCATGGTGCTTTTGTTCTCAGCCCATTGGATGCGCTGCGGCTGCAAGCGGGTATGGAGGTGCTGCGGTCCACAGAGCCAAATCTTTCCAGAGAGATCGAGCATCGCGCTTCCATGTGGATGGTCGAGCATGAGTCTGGTTTTCCCGGCGATTTTCAAACCGGCGAGCTAGGCACTTCAGCAGAGGACCGCGAGCGTTTTGAGAGTTTTGCCAACGAAGCGCCCTGCCCGGCGCTCGACACCGAGACAGGCCGCTGCGACGTCTACAATTGGAGGCCGCTGACCTGCCGCCTCTTCGGTCCCCCGGTGCGCATGGGCGACGGCGAGGCTCTGGCCCACTGCGAACTCTGCTTCAAAGGCGCCAGCGAGGCCGAGGTTGCAGCCTGCGAGATGGAGGTTCCTTTTGAACTCGAGGGGGAAATTCTCGTCGAGGTTCCCTTGAAGAGCGAGACCGTGGTGGCTTTTGCCCTGCTCAAGTGAACCAGGCGTCTCTCCGCGCTAAACTAATGCTTGGACCCCCTGATGCCAACACGCCCCTGCTGGGTTGAAATTCGCGCCCGCGCCCTTGAAGACAACTTCCGCTTTCTATCCGCCCTGGCCGCTCCACATGCGGAGTTGCTGGCAATCGTCAAGGCCGACGCCTATGGCCACTCGCTCAACATCTGCGCTCCGTCAGTGGTGCGCGCAGGCGCCCGTTGGCTGGGCGTGACTTGCGTAGAGGAGGGCTTGGCCGCCCGCGCACTCTGTCCGGAAGCACGGGTATTGATCATCTGCGGACCATTTCCCGGCCAGGGAGAGGCGCTCGTGCGCCACGGACTAACCGCCGTGGCCTGGGAGCTTTGGCAGTTGGACGAATTGGAGCGTGCTGCCCGTGCAGCGGGTGCGGCGGCTGGCTCAGTTCCCGTCCATCTGGAGATCGATACCGGAATGAGTCGTCAGGGAGTCCTTCCCACCCAGCTTGCCCCGGTGTTGGCGCGCTTTGCGCCAGGGTCACCGCTGCGGCTGGAGGGCGTGATGACCCACCTCTTTGCCGCCGATGAGGCGAACGGCAGGGTCACTGAGGATCAGCTCAATCGCCTCGATGCGGTGCTGGGCCAGATCGGGGCCGCCGGACATCTGCCGGATTGGCTCAACGTGGGCAACACTGCCGCGCTTCTGGCCGGTCAGGCAGGCAGGATCGCCGCCCTCGCGGATAGCCACGGAATGAAGGCGCTGCTCCGCCCAGGTCTGGCGCTCTACGGCCTGATTCCGCAATTCGACCCCCAGTTTGCGCCGCCTGACTCACCGGAGCCTGAGTGCATGGCCGCGGCCCGCGCCCGTTTACAGCCGGTTCTAGAGTGGAAGACTCGCGTTGTCGGCGTACGCCAGATTCCCGCAGGCGCTGTGGTCGGTTATAACGGAACCTTCGTCGCCACTGAGTCAATGAGGCTGGCTCTGCTCGCCGTGGGTTATGCTGACGGCCTCGATCGCCACCTGGGAAATCACTTTTGCCTTCTTGTTCGCGGCATGCGCGCCCCCCTTGTTGGCCGCGTCAGCATGGACCAGGCAGTCGTGGACGTTACCGAGATCCCAGGCGTTTCTACCGGCGACGAGGTTGTGATTCTTGGAAAACAAGAAGGAAGCGAAGGCATCGATACCATCACTGCCTTCGACCATGCCCAGACGACGGAGACGATTCCCTGGGAGGTTTTCACTCGAATCAGCGCGCGTGTGCCGCGGATTGCCGTCTAGACCATTTTCACTGTTCGTGTAGTGAGGGGATCGAGGTATCCCACCCTAGCCGCAAAGACAAAGACGCAGCGAGGGTGGGGCGCCCAGACCTCATAGCATCAGTGAAAATGCTATAAAAGCTCCACAAACAAAACCGGCGCGAGAGGATGGCTCCTCCCGCGCCGGGTTGCGATTCTCAAATTGGCTGTTATTGCGTGACTGGCTGCGCCGGCAGATCTGTTGAAGGCTTCAAGTGTGGTGCGTTAGAGAGTGACGGAGTCTTGGGGTAGGGCGGAACATTCAGCTTAAGTCCCTTGGGTGAGGCTGGCGCAGCGGGTACGGGAGGCGCCGACGGGACTGCCGAGCCTTTTTTGATGCGCACATCGCCGTTTTCTGCGCTCAGCACAATCTTCGGTCCGCCGGAGCCGATGCGGAAAAGGGCGGACTTGGTTGTGCCTCCATCAAACGAGGGCGATTCGAAATCGGAGACAATGTCGCCGTTGCGCGTGCGCACGTCAACGTTGGCCGAGGCATTGGGCGGCAGCGTCACTTCGACATCGCCCTTACTGTTCTTCGCGTCGATTGCGTAGTTCCCCGCCGGCTCAACCGAGATGCGCCCGTCGCGGTCCTCCACAGTGCTATCGCCATAGATCTGGCTCAGATCGACGTCCTTGGAGTGCGTCGTCACCCGAACCTGCCCCTTGGCCTCGTTGATGCGCAGATCGTCGGAGTTGAGCGTCAGGTCGCCGGGCAGCTCTCCCACTTGCAGGTCGGTCACCGAGGTATGCATATGCACCGGCCCGGAGATGCTCTCCAGATGCACGTCGCCGAGGATCTCACCGCTTTGCGTCACCTTCCCCTTGATCTCGGAAAAGGTCAGGTCGTTCAAATCACCGTCCGCAGTCACGTCGCCCTGAACATCATGGGCCGAGAAGTCGTGCTTGCCGTTGGAAAAGTGTGCCTCGACCGAGCCGGCAATTGAGCTCAGATGGACATCTCCGTGCGCTTTAACGCTGATTCCCGTGCCCAACCCCGCCGCGGTCACGTCGCCTTTGCCGGCGGTCACTGTAACTTTTGCGCTTCGGGGAACGGTGACGATCAGGTTCAACCGCCCGCTCGAGTTGCTTTCAGCCTTCACCAGCACTGCGCTGCCGCTCACCGTCAGATGCGGCGCCTCGGCGTCGAAGATCTTCTTTGCCTCAGAATCCGATTCGGCATAAGCCACTTCCTGAGCCTGCACCTCAACGGTCTCACCATCGCCTGCTGAGATGCTTACGTCGCCGCGCGGATTGTCAATCTCGATGGCGCCATTCGTGGGAATCGTCGCGCTCACGAACTTCTGGTCGTTATCGTGCTCTGGACGTCCAAATGAGTTGAAAAAGTCACTATCATTACCGTCCCAATGATTGAACCAAGGTCCCATATGAGTCCATCCAGCCGCGCAGAAGCCCAAAATGGCCAGGACAATAATAATGCCCACAAAGCTGCCGCCACGCCGCACCGGAACCTCCCGGCGCATGTCCACCATCCACTCGCCCAGCAAGGCTAGTCCAGCTCCGATCAGCAGCAGCGGCCACCACTTGGCATACCAGGTCCAGAACTCGCCGCCCGCCAAGTGGCCAGTGAGTACCAGCAGCGCTACAACGCCAACGCCGATCAAGAGAATCGGGCCGACGATCGAGGGAACCTGCGGGCCGTAAACGCCCCCGTAGTTGGCCTTCACTGAGCGCTTCCATGCATCGCGCTGCGCGCGCCATGCCGCCTTTTGCTGTTCCTTGTAGACCCGGTATTGCGTCTTCGGATCGTAAGGCGGAAACGGAGGTGGTGCTCCCCCTCCCGGAGGTGTGTTCGGTGGCATGTTCGGAGGTATGCTGCTCATGATTGTCTTCCCTCGGGTTCCTTCACGGTGTCTTGCTCAAATGCCTGAGCGGAGGCTGAACCGCTCGCCGTTGGAGCCTGCGGCGCGCCTTCCAGATTCGAGCCCAAATTCGAAGCTGGGCCGGAGCCGACAATTGGGCTCGTGAAGGGCTGACCTGGATACGGACCTTGCGGATAACCGCCTCCAGTTGCCAGCGCCGCGCGCTCAGCCAGCGATAGTACCCCCGCCAGGATCAGAAAGAAGGGCCAGCTCTTACCCCAACTCAGGATGTCAGCCTGATTGAGAAGCGCAAGTGCGCCAACTAGCAGGAGAAAAGCGGGACCGCGCAATCGGCGAATCATGATGTAGTGGTTCATTTAGGGCCTCCCTGGGACTCTCCGAGACGGCGAATAACCAGCCACACGCCAAGCGCGATCAGAAACAGCGGCCATGTGAATTCCAGGAGACGACCGTGAAAGATGTCCAACTGTGCGAGCAGAAACAATATACCAAGTGCAATCAGCACGATAGCGCCAACGGGCTCCCTGCGCCGCCAATAAGGCGGAACAGGCGCGTTAGGATCGGGAAACCCGGCTTGCGGTGGCGCAAATGGCGGCGGTGCAAAGGGAGCCTGATAGGCGCTAGTGGTCTGCTGCGCATATGGAACCTGATTAAATCCCGCAGTCGGCTGTACTGGAGTTTGTGCTGTGCCTGGCTGCCCAGGATTTCTTGGCCGCGTACCCATGTTGAGCCAGTTGCCCACCTCGTTGAGTCCAAAGGGATCGGGAACCGGCTGACCGTCGCGCAGGGCCTTGGCGGTATGGAAGGCCTCGAACGACTGGTAAATAACCCAGGCTCCGATGAAGATGCCAAAGATCCCATTGACCTTGCTGGTGATCGAGATCAACACTGCGAAAACGATCACATGGATGAATCCCTTGAAAAACTGGCCGTTATACATCGCGCCTACGCCGGGGATCAGTCCCAGGATGGCGGCAGCGGCCGGGTTCGGCCCGCTAGACGGTGGCGATACAAACGGCTGTTGATAGCTCTGCCATGTCATCAGGCAGGGATCGCAGAGTAGCTGGCCCCCAGCCGCGCTACGCACGCAGCCGGTGCAGAGTGCTTTGCCGCAGTTCTGGCAATAGGCGGTCGCATTGACACCCACATGATTTACGCAGTCCATACTGTGCTCCTTTCCCGTATTTCCTGTGCGGAGCCGCCGGAATGCACGTGCTCTTCCTGAAATTTCAGGGAAGCTTCTAAATACTCAGAATCGATAAGATTGGGCCCAAGGTCTTGCCCGCCCGACTGTTGCGGAGGGTCTACGCGAGAGCCCCCGTCCTTGTGCGCGGGAGCTTGTCTTGATTCACCCGGCACCACATCTTGAGGCTTGGGCCGGCTGTCTTCGCCCTCGCCCTTCCCGTTGCCTTCGGTCGTCTGGCGCAACTCACGCATCCGGGTCTGCACCTCGTAGACCAGCCGCAAATGATCGTAGTAGCGGATGATAGGGGTTGAGGCAGCCGTCAGCCTCCGCTCCATGAAGGAGCGAATTGTGCTGGGCTTGAGGTCGGCGAGCCGCAGATCGAAGATGCGAACGCCGGTCAGATTCAGTGTCATGGCGATGGAAAAGAAGGCCATAGCGGCGGTCATCAATAAGCGGGGCTCAGCAAAACGGCGCACGTGGCCCACAAGACCCGGACGCTGCCAGGCCGGGATCATCGGAACAACATTGCCGCTGCCCGTCACCAGGCCATAGCCGGCCACCTGTCCGGGACCCGTTGTGGCAAGTATCTTGTCTAAAAGCCCGGAAGGTACCTCGGGCTCGGCCGAGAGGAACTCCAGCCATTCGCGGCCCCGGCGCGCCTCTTCAAAGAGAGCCGTGCAGGCCGGGCAGACGGCCATGTGAGAGCTGAAAGTCGCCTCGTCATCGGGCCTGAGAAGCCCGTCCAGCGCGTCCGCCAAAAGTGTCTCCCACTGCCCGCAGGCTGGAGAGTTCGGGATGAATGTGCGCTCTGCCATGGTTACATCACCTCCCGTCTATTACGTTCCAGCAGCCTCGCAAGTTCCGCGCGGCCCCTGCTGATGCGGGACTTCACCGTTCCCTCGGGAATGCCCAGTACTGTGGCGATCTCCTTGTAGTCCAAATCCTGCAGATCGCGAAGGATCACAGCCTCGCGCAGCTCAACGGAGACCCGCGCCAGGGCTTCCTGCACCATCTTTGCCAGTTCTTTTTTAGCCGCCGACTCGTGCGGCGAGAGATTGTTGGCCACCAGCCGGTCCACCGGCTTCAGTTCTTCGGTATTCTCCCAGCCTTGATCGAGCGACCCGGTAACGCGCAGGTTCTTGGTCCTGCGGAAGTTATCCACCAGCAGGTTGCGGGTCACGGTCGTGATCCACACTTGCAAGGAGCCGCGTCCCAGGTCGAAGCTTGAGAGATTCGAGTAAATCTTGAGAAAAACATCCTGCGTGAGGTCTTCAGCGTCGGTGGGGTTGCCGGTAAAGCGATAGCAAAGCCCATAGACACGCCGATGATGGCTGCGGACCAACTCGGCCCATGCGCCGGAATCTCCATCCATACAGCGGCGGACGATTTGAGTCCAGTCGATCTCCAGAGGGCAACCCTCTCCGCGCGCCTGTTGGGCAATGGGCGCAACGGTCTTGCCTGGCTGAACGGCGTCAGTCCCAAGGCCGTAGCCATCACGACTCCGGTCCGGCCTGGGAGCGGTGGCCTCCCGTCTCGGGGTTTCCCGTTCGCGCCGCAACGGTTGAGCCGGCAACGCCAGCCCCATCCCCATCCCGTTCCAGCTTAATGTACCCACGCATTGCATATTGCGTTAGTACGAATGATTTGTGTGGATAGTTCCCGTTTTTACGGGCGCGTGGCGGTGTTTCTCAAGCATGTCGACGGGGACAAGCAATGTTCGGTAATTTCCCAACTTGCTCGCGTTGTGTCAAGGCACGACTTCGCTTGTGCCAAAAGCCCAAAAAACAACTAGTCTCCCATGCTGTTGAAAGGTTCCCGAAGGGATTAGAGGGCTTATCCCCACTCATTTGGTTGAAGATAAACTGCGCTTGCGATTTTAGCCGCGGCGGGAGTTTTGGGATTCCACTCCCTTTCCCGCGGATTCAGCGGAGCCCTCTTGTTCTTGAGAGTGTGCTTCCATTCCGGCCCCCAGCATCGCGCTTGAAAGTGACGTCTCGTATAGACCAGTCAAGAGTGGTTGCTTATCCTCAGTCAATTCTTTCACCGCTGCGAGCATCATCGAGATCACGCTTAGAGCCTGATTGAAGAATCCAAACGCCTCCGGGGCAGTGAGGATCGCGTCCGGGTGCGTAATCGGGTTGCGATATGCAACTCTCAGGTGAACCAAGAACTCGGTGATTTTCTTGTCTGCACCAGCCGACTTCAGTGCTTCAGTTTTAACTGCCCAATTCTTAGTCGCATCCTTCAGATTGAACGGCTCTCCGCTCAGAGCTTCGTAATACTGGTTCATACCTGTCTCAATTGCACGAGAAATATGAAAACCTGCCGCAGTAGGAACCCTGAATGCTAGACATTTTCCAGCTTCAGTAATGTCCTCTTTAGCTAGGGGCAAGAGAAATGAACGAAGTTCTTCTTCAACCTGCAAAAAGGACCGCTTAATGAGATCTTCTGTTCTATACATACCAATCTGGGCTACTGCGAACGTGGCCATCTCGGGCATATCGTTTTTCAAAATTGTCTCAAAATTAGAAATCGCGTCCTTGACGGAAGAGAGTTGATAAGGCTCAAGCTTATCCTGTGACGCCGTCTTTTCTAAAACGTCCTCAATCTCGCGGGGGATCATATTCTCGATCACGCCGATGAAGGCTTGTGCCGCGCGTTGAGCCCCTGGAAGTAGGGCGCAAGGCTCCTTAAGAACGCTCCAAACAGACCAACGGGCTACGAACAAAGGCCACACTAGGAAGCGCGACTCGACTGGACCATCGGCCGCTCCAATCAGTCGCTCCAACTGGTTAATCTTTTTGCCGAGCTCGTAATAGTCGTGGACACTTAATTGCTGCACTTGTCTGCCTCCTCCAAGATCACGGGTCGGCCGGTGCACGGTTCTGGTTGTTGGTCCGCAGTAGGCTACGGCTATCTGCAGACGAGGCCCGTCAATACCGCAGTTGGAACTCTGGCTCGACGGGATTCTCAAATAGAGAGGCGTCGCGGGTGACGATGGTCAGCCCTGAGGGGGTCACGAAATAGCGCCGCTTGTCCTCGGCCGGGTCAAAGCCGATCACCGTGCCCTCGGGAATATGCACGTGGCGATCGATAATCGCGCGCCGGATGCGGCAGTGGCGGCCGATGTTCACATGCGAAAAGATAATGCTTGCGTCGACAGTCGAGTAGGAGTTGACGCGCACATCCTGCGAGACGACACAATTTGCAACTGACGCGCCCGAGATAATGACGCCGGCGGTGATCACCGAGTTGACCGCCATGCCTGAGCGGCCGGGATCGCCAAAGACGAACTTGGCCGGAGGGTACTGGCGCGCACGGGTGCGGATCGGCCAGTTCTTGTCGTAGAGGTTAAAGACCGGCGACACCGAGCAGAGATCCATGTTGGCGTCGTAATACGCGTCCATCGTGCCCACATCCCGCCAATAGAGAGCCTGCTGCTTGTTTTCATCCACAAAGCTGTAGGCCATCATCTTTTTCTTGCCGAGCAGATTTGGCAATATGTCATGGCCGAAATCGTGTCTCGAATTGGGATCCTCGGCGTCGGAAATCAGCGCCTTGAGCAGCACCTCGGTATTGAAGATGTAAATGCCCATCGAGACATCCACCGCGTTGGGGTTGAATGGCGACCGGAAGCTGGTGGTTGCCACCTTCTCCTGGAATCCCAGAATCTCGCCTGTCTTCCCCACCTCTACGACGCCGAATGGCTTCACTTCGTCTGGCGGAATCGGCAAGGTGGCCAGCGTGACCTCGGCGTGAGTTTCTTTGTGATACTCCAGCATCCTGCTGTAATCCATTTTGTAAATATGGTCGCCGGAAAGGATGATCATGTATTTGGGCTGCTCGCTGCCAATTGAATAGATATTCTGATAAACCGCATCGGCGGTCCCCATGTACCAGTTCGAGCCGGTGCGCTGCATTGGCGGCAACAGCTCAAAGAACTCGCCCAGTTCCTGCGCCACAATACCCGTCCACCCTTCGCGGATGTGCCGGTTCAGCGAGAGCGCCTTGTACTGCGTCAGGATGAAGACCTTGCGCAAGCCGGAGTTGATGCAATTGGAGAGCGTGACATCGATGATGCGATAGTGCCCGCCAAAGGGCACGGCCGGTTTGGCGCGATCCCTGGTGAGTGGGAAGAGCCGTTCTCCTGCGCCGCCCGCTAGCAGCACGCCAAGTGTATCTCTCATGTCCATTGGTTCCCGCCTCCGCAATTATCGCTGCCACAAGAGCTATCTCACGTGGCAAAAAAGACTGCTACCCCGATCCAGCATATCTTCAAGCGGCACTCTTGCACAGGTGTCGCCGAACGATGGAGAATATCACACGCTGCGCAACTTGGTCGCCCATCTCACTGTATATAAAAAGGCTGCCCTAAAGGCAAGACCGGAGCCGCGTCTCACATGCCCTGCTCACTGCAATCTCCGGTATTGGGAAGATTGCCGATTGAGAGCTGTGGTGGTTAATCCTGCGGACCTGCCAACCAGGGCGCTGCCGTTTTACCGCTTCTTTTTGAACTTGTACTCAACTCCGGCGGAGAAGCCGAAGTTCCAGTTGTCTTGCGGGCTTGACGTTCGCGGAGCCGTGACAGGGTAGTTAAAGCCGTAACGTGTGAACAGTGCGTCGGGCGTCACGCGGAAAACCCAGCGCGCCGAGCGGTTCAGGTCAATATGACCGCCGAAGATTGCCGCTGGAGCGAACTGCGTGTTGTAGAACTCCACACTTTGCGGGGTGTTGTGTATTCCGAGATGGGAATCAAAGTGGGCGCCACCGGCGAGCGCGTGGAGCAGGATTGCGCCATGTTTGTTGTGCGGACCCAGCCACTCGGCTCCGCCCGCAAACATGTACTGGCTGACAAAAGGCCCCGTGATTGCGTTCGGCCCTGAGTTGAGGCCTCCCACGCTTCCCACGCCGCTTGTGCCAAGGTAGCTGCGGCCCGTGCCCTCTACAGCCCAATGCTTGCTGAACCAATAAGAGCCGGTCAGATCCAGTCCGCCCAGATTGGCCCCTTGCAGAGCGACCGGTCCCGCATGGATGTGGCCGTAGGCCATGCCAAGCGAAACATCGAATCGATTATCGTAGCGCACGCTGGACAGCGGGTCGCTCGCGATGTAGGTGCCATTGCCGGCGGTCTGGGCTGCGGTGCTTTGCCCCAGGGCGCGGGTTCCAGAACACACGGCCAGAGAGGCCACGGCGACGAGAGAAATGGAGAGACTTACATGGAGGCGCATCACCATTCAGCTTACAGGACGACGCCAACAGGGGACAACGCGATCCGCAGCGCATTTGCTTTCCTCAAGGCTCGCAGCGCTCTGTCTGGCGCGCCCAAATCAGATAGCGAGTCGTCTTGAGGACCTCTACCAACTCAGCGGCTGCGCTGGTTGCGGCCGATTTCGGCTGGAGCGGCGGTGCGGCTTGAGTGCGCCACTCTACTGGCAGTTCGCTGAAGATCATGCCGGCACGTGGCAGATGGCTCGCTCTTGACACCACTTCCGCGGAACGCCAGCCGTGCGCCTTCATCATCCTCACGGAGTAGCAGGCATTCTGGATCGTGTCCCTTGCATCCGGCTCGACAAAGATTTCCGACTTCGGTATGCCCTCTGCCTCGGCGGTTCGCGCCATCACCTGCGCTTCCACAAATTGGTTGTTAACCGCCGCGCCGGTCAGAATCAGCCTTGGAGCAACCCCTCGCTCGTATTCGTGGACACCTTCATTTATGCGTGCCAACAACTCTGGTGTAGGGTTGCCATCGCTGTCTGCCTTGTAGCCCAACACAATAATGGCGTCAAAGCGCGTGCGTGAGGTATTTGAAGCGGGAGCGAGCAGCCTGGCCAGCTCTGCCCAGGAAAGAAGGCCCAAAACCAGGAGAATGGCGCCGAGAATCGACCGTCCGCGCCAGCCGAGGCGGGAACGCCGCGCGGACGTTTTCCTGTGACTTATCCGATGCGGCGAAGTCCTGCGGGTGGCGTGCTTTGTCGTCAATTCAAACCCCACCCTCCACTTTAAACCGGCGGGGTTGGAAAAATAGTGGCAGAACCATCAGCGACTTGTAAAATCCGATCGAGACTGCAAAATGTGTCAGTGCACTACTTTACAGGCTGCTGAGAAACTCCTGTTCCCAAGGAAACTCGACGAAAGACATACCGCAGGGGCTGAAGCCCATCATTATTTTGTTGCGTTTGCAGCACGACTAAAGTCGTGCCCTGACACAAGCGATAGCCTGAAGGTAATTTTGCAAAAGGCCCCTGTGGCTAGCCCAGCTCGGCCGGTTCGCCCCAAGCTGCGAAAACAAAATCGCTCTGCGGCTTGCGCGTGCGTGGGGCAGTTTCCCTCTCCACTAGTTGCTGATCGTGAAGCGCGGAGGGTTCGCCCTGGTAACCGAGAGCAATGACAGCGCCAATGATGTAATCTTCTGGAATCTCAAATGCCTTGCGGGCGGCTTCGGGGTCGAAGCCAGCCATCTGATGGGTTGAGAGCCCAAGCGCGGCTGCTTGCAAGGTGAGATACGAGGCTGCCGCCCCGAGATCGTAGAGAGCGACGCGATTATTCGAACTGTCATGAGCGAATTTGGTGCTCGCCGAGCCCAAAATCAAGACCGGCGCCGAGCCTGCCCAGCTCTGGTTGAACGCGATGAGAGTGGAGAATATCTTCTTGTAGGCCGGCGAGTTACGCACTCCGACGATGAAACGCCACGGCTGTTCGTTGTAAGAAGAGGCCGCCCAGCGCGCGGCTTCAAAGACTCGTTTGAGGTCGGCAGGGCTCACTTCGCGGTCTGAAAACGAGCGCGGGCTCCAGCGCTCGAGCACCACTGGCAACACGCCATCAACGGCGGGAGCCTTCTTCAACTTGCTGACTTCGCTAGCAGATAAAGTCATGATTCCATACCTCAAACTCTAATCAATCGCAGTTCTTTGATTGATCAGCTGAGGCGGAGGATTCCTCTTTCTGCATGAAATTCGACTGAACGGATAGCGCCTAAGAGACGGCAGGCGATGGTCGCTAAGCCATCGCCTCCCGGCTCATCGGTTCAAACCGCAACTGGTTCGATTTGAGATCCACATCGATGCGCACGTGCTCGCCATGCAGCACCTCGCCGTTGAGGATCTTGATCGCCAGTGGGTCCTGAATCATCCGCTGCAACGCCCTCTTCAGCGGACGAGCGCCATACGCCGCATCCGATCCGGCAGCCAGAATCAATTGCCGCGCAGGCTCGGTCAACTCCAGCGAAATCTGCCGCTCCTCCAGCATTTTGCTCACCTCGTTGAGCCTGAGATCCAGAATCTGGCTCATCTGCGCTTGACCCAGCGAACGGAAGATCACGATATCGTCCACGCGGTTCAAAAACTCCGGCCTGAAGTGCTCGCGCAAGACGCGCATCACCGATTCGCGCGCCTGGTCGAAATCGTGCTCGGTCTTGAGCGTTTCGCTCACCAGCATTGCCGCGCCCAGATTCGACGTCATAATCAGCACCGTGTTTTTGAAGTCCACTGTGCGTCCCTTGGCGTCGGTCAGCCGCCCGTCGTCCATCACTTGCAGCAGGATGTTGAAGACATCCGGGTGCGCCTTCTCGATCTCGTCGAAAAGAATCACCGCATAAGGCCTGCGCCGAACAGCCTCAGTCAACTGCCCGCCCTCGTCGTAGCCCACATAGCCTGGAGGCGCGCCGATCAGCCTCGCCACGGCGTGCTTCTCCATGTACTCGCTCATGTCGATGCGAATCATCGATTGCTCATCGTCGAACATGAACTCGGCCAGCGCTCGCGCAGTCTCCGTCTTACCAACGCCCGTGGGCCCAAGAAAAATAAACGAACCAATCGGCCGCTTCGGATCGCTCAACCCAGCACGGGAACGCCGAATCGCATTTGCTACAACGGTCAGCGCCGCATCCTGCCCGACAACACGCTCGCGCAGCCGCGTCTCCATCTGGACGAGCTTCTTCACTTCGCCCTCTAGCATTCGCGAGACAGGAATCCCCGTCCACTTGCTCACGATGCTGGCGATGTCTTCCTCGTCCACCTCTTCCTTCAACATCGGAGCCACACCGCCCCCGCCTTTTTGCGCACCGTCCTGCACAGCGTTCAGCTTCTTCAGTTCGGCTTCGAGCTTGGGCAGTTCGCCATATTGAATCTGCGCGGCACGCTCGAGCATGCCCTTGCGCGTTTGCTCCTCGGCCTCGAAGCGCAGCGCCTCGATCTTCTTCTTCAACTCGCTGACGCGGCTGATCGCTTCGCGTTCCTTCGTCCATCGCGAACGCAGCGCCGTGATCTTCTCTTTCAGCGTGCCCAGCTCGCGGTCCACCTCATTGCGACGCTCGACACTGTTCGTGTCCGTCTCGCGCTTCAGGGCGGCCCGCTCGATCTCGAGCGACGTAGCCTCGCGCTCCAGTTGATCGATCTCGGTCGGCACCGAGCCAATCTGAATGGCCAGTGAAGCCGCAGCCTCATCGACCAAATCGATGGCTTTATCCGGTAAAAATCTGTCGCTGATGTAGCGATGTGAGAGCGTAGCCGCGGCCACAATCGCGGCGTCCTTGATGCGCACGTTGTGGTGCGCTTCGTAGCGCTCCTTCAAACCGCGCAAGATGGCGATTGTGTCTTCTACATTGGGCTCGCCAACAAAAACAATCTGAAAGCGCCGCTCCAGCGCCTTGTCCTTTTCAATGTATTTGCGATACTCGTTCAGCGTTGTCGCGCCGATGGCCCGCAGTTCGCCCCTGGCCAGCGCCGGCTTCAACATATTGCTGGCGTCGATCGCACCCTCTGCAGCGCCTGCCCCTACCAGCGTGTGCAACTCGTCGATGAAGAGAATGATCTCGCCATTCGCATCTTCGATCTCTTTCAGCACGGCCTTGAGGCGGTCTTCGAACTCGCCGCGATACTTCGCCCCAGCCAGCATCGATCCGAGATCGAGGGAGATCACCCGCTTGTCTTTCAGACTTTCGGGCACGTCTCCTTTGATGATGCGCTGGGCCAGACCCTCCACAATCGCCGTCTTGCCCACGCCGGGCTCGCCAATCAAGACTGGATTGTTCTTTGTCCTTCTGCTCAGCACTTGGATCACGCGCCGAACCTCGTCGTCGCGCCCAATCACAGGGTCCAGCTTGCCGCGCCGCGCAAGTTCGGTGAGATCCTTTGCGTATTTTTCGAGAGCCTGAAATTTGCCCTCAGGATTCTGGTCCGTCACGCGCTGCGTACCGCGCACGGCGGTCAGCGCCTTCAGAATGGCCTCATGTGTCGCGCCCAAAGACACCAGAACTTCGCGCGCGGCTTCGCCCTTGGTGTGGGCCACGCCGAGCAGCAAATGTTCCGTCGATACGTACTCGTCTTTGAAGTTCTGGGCCTCGTGAAAGGCCTGATCGAAGACCTTGTTCAGAGCCTGGCTCAGGCTCGGCTGGCTCGCCGCACCGGCCACGCGAGGCAGTTTTTCCTCGATCTGGTGCAGCTCATGCTCCAGCCGTTCGGTGGGAACGCCAATCTTTTCGAGCACCGCCGGAATCACACCCTCCCGGTCCTCGACCAACGCCAGCAGCATGTGCACGGGCAGCACCTCGGGGTTACCAAGTTGCGTTGCCCGCTCTTGCGCCGCTGCCATCGCCGCCTGCGACTTGACAGTAAGTTTTTCCCAACGAATAGCCATTGTCTCTCCAGCTTTCAACTTTTAGTGCTCACCGTCATTAGCAAATACGCGCTACAAACCAACCCAAATCAAGGTGTCAGAGATCATTCCCACAGATTCTTGACCTCTTCATCGAATTCACCACGGCTGTCTTTGAGCCAAGCGTCACCTTGTGCCGGGCTCAACTTTCCTTCCAGGCCGATCATCGCCTGCTCCGCGGTCATTGTTCGACTGAGCGGCACAGTGTTGACAGCTTCGACAATTTTTCTATTTAAATTGGCAATGAGTTCCCGAGAATAAACACTATTTTGCGATTTTGGATTGTCGCGCAAATCCTCCAATAAGTTTTGTGCTAGATCTAAGTTTTTTCTTTTGTTTTGTCTATAAACCAAAACAAATCGATAAATTTCGCGATCAAATTCATACGCGGTCCGATCAATCAGCATATCTGGGGTCAAGGCATGGATTTGCGCTTCAACAACGCCATATGCAGGGATTTTACCTGTCGCGATTTCTTTGAAATTCACCTTTTGTCCTCCAATATGTCAGAACTAACATTAAGCGCAGAGGGAGCTGAAGCCCCCTCCGCTCCGCGACAACTAAGAACTAGCCCTTACGCCACCTTGATTTCGATCTGCTTGGGCTGGGCCTCTGCCTTCTTCTTCAGCTCCAGCTTGAGTACACCCGCATTGTAGCTGGCCGCCACGTTTTCCGTGTCAACCGTGGAGGGAAGCGT
>CAYVMS010000043.1:11792-18256 GCA_964452615.1 uncultured Occallatibacter sp. | reverse complement strand
CTCCAACCAAAAGGCAACACTTCAGGGGAACGCTTCAAGCGTTCCCCTGAAGTGTGTTTGGGGCCTCCATTACTGATGGAAGAAGGTTAGACTATTACACGCAAGGGATGGAGAAGAAGCCGTGACACGCCGCCGCTGGATTGCCGAGCATTGGGATGAGGCCACCGCAACACTGGTGGGAGCACAGGCTGAACACATGACGCGCGTCTTGCGTGCGCAACCAGGCATGGAGGCCGATGTTGTAGCGGGCGGTCACGTCTTTCATGCGCAGGTGGCCGCAGTCGCGGTAGATGAGGTTCGATTCAATCTGATCGCGGAACTCGAAGCCGATCCCGCACTACCCATCACTTTAGTAATGGCCGTCTACAAGTTTGATCACATGGAGTGGGCGATCGAGAAGGCGACCGAGTTGGGAGTTGCCGCTATCGCACCAGTGATTGCACGCCGGACGGAAAAGCATCTGGCTCAGGCCGCGGCGAAGCGAGCCGAACGCTGGAGGCGCATCGTGCATGAGGCGGCGAAGCAGTCGCGGCGCTCCGATGTGCCAATCGTCTTCGATCCGGCGCCGCTCGCTTCGCGAGTGCGTGCTGCATCGGAAGCCGCAAACCAGTCATCAGTCTCCGCGCTCATCGTTTTGGCCGAGCAGGAACGAACCACTACGCTGCGCCATGCGCTTAAGGAAGTTCTGGCCGCTGCGGGGACGGAGACGCCGGCCATCGAGATTGCTATTGGACCTGAGGGCGGATGGGCTCCGGAGGAAGAGGCACTCTTTGATGCGAATGGATGGCGCGCCGCTTCGCTTGGGCCGCGAATTCTGCGCGCGGAGACGGCGGCTATCGCTGCGCTAGCTGTGGTGGCTTCGTATCTGGAGTAGTGAAAGGAATCTCTGTTCAAATGAATCTTAAAACCAGAAAAGCTAGACCCGAGCCATCTGCCAGCCCTTATGAAACGCAGAAAGGAACACCGGTCTGGAGAATCGTGGACAATGCCATCAATGATCTTGTGAAAAATAAAGATTTGGTTGAAACGACTCATAGAGACTATATCGTCGGGTATATTTGCGAGAAGCTACAACGCATACTTCCTCTGTCCGATGATTGAGTACCCTCGACTACAGATGCGCGAACCGCACCAACACTCCAGCCAGCGCACCGCCGAGTAGCGGGCCGATGATTGGGATCGGCGCATAGCTCCAGTTCGATCCGCCTTTGCCGGGAATCGGCAATAGCCAATGAACCAGGCGCGGGCCGAAGTCGCGTGCGGGATTGATGGCGTAGCCCGTTGTTCCGCCGAGCGAAAGGCCGATGCCCCACACCAGACTCGCCACTAAACATTGACCAACTCCTGCGGCTGGACCCGCCGCCGAGACTCCATGCGAGAAGATTGACCCGGCCACAACGACCAGCACCGCAGTGCCGAGGAGTTCGCTGAAGATGTTGAGCAATGGATTGCTTACCGCCGCGTTGGTGCAGAAGACACCGAGTTTGGCCGCCGGGTCGGGCGTGAGACGCCAGTGCGGCGCATAGTGCAGGGTCATCAACGCCGCACCGGCCATCGCGCCGAGTAGCTGCGCCGACCACATGCTCGGCAATCGCGAAAAATCTCCGCTGATGACTGCTGCGGCTAGCGTGATGGCAGGATTCAGGTGAGCGCCGGGGCTGCCAAAGGCCTGCGCCACCAGCACGCCACACAATACTGCCAACGCCCAACCTGTCGTGATCACCATCCAGCCGGAGTCCGCCGCATAGGACTTGCGCAGCGTTACTCCGGCATTGACGCCGCTGCCCAACAGGATCAGAACCAGCGTACCCATAAACTCGCCAAACCAAACAGAATGCATCGAGTCTTCCTTACGGCTGCACATCCGGTCGCTTCAAATAATGGGGAGCGAGCAATCAAAGAGAAGATTCGCAAAACCGAGAGCTGTTGCAAAAAATGTTTGCAGTTCTTTGCACACAATACTGCAGGGGCTTAAGCCCCGATGTTTTTTGCGGCCTCTTTCGGCACGACTTAAGTCGTGCCCTGACACTATGCGGCATCGTTGAAACAAGCTCTAAGCATTGTGCACTGCCGGACGCGATTCCGCCAAGTCTCAACGCGCATGCCGAAGGCTGAATGTGAAATGCAGCCAGATTTGAGTCATCGCAAGAAGGGCGCGGCCGAGGCCACGCCCTTGTTGAAAGTTGCAGTGAGGTTAGCGGTTAGTTCTGCGGAGCCGGTGCGGGAGTCTGCGGCGCGGGTGCAGGAGCGGGACCAAGCGGCACATCGCCGGAGTTCTCAGCGGGCTTGTCAGACTTCTTCTTGTCGGCCAGGCGTGTTTTGTCGCCGGTGGTCGTAGCAGACTTCTTCTTTTTCTTGGTTGTATCGCCAGCCAAGCCTAACGGACCTGACTGAGTCTGGCGGTCGGCAACCTCGGCGGCATCCGGCGCCGAGGGAGCCATCGTGTCCGTCTTGGTCCCCTTGGTCTTAGGCTCCTTGACTTTTTTGGCGCGTGCGCTATAACGGGTCTTCTGTGCCGACGAGGCGTTGGTCTCCAGCGGATTCACCGGCTCCTGGCTGGAATTGGCTATTTGCGTCCCTGCTCCTCCGCCTGCGTCTTCAGTGACCGTCTGCGGTGCAGTGGGAAGGGTCTTGCTCGGGGACTGACCGAAGCGGATCTTCTCTTTCTTGCCGGCCTTCATCGACGCTTGATCGGTGCTCGCCTTCTTCTTGCTCTTCTTTGCCGGAGTAGCAGCAGAGGTGTTAGATGCAGAGGATGCAGATTCTGAGGGCGCTGCAGATGGGGCCTTTTGCCTGAAGGTGCGGGTACTCTCGCGGAAGCGTGTGCGCTCTACCTTCTTTTTCTTCTTTGGTGTTGGCGGCACATAAGCGCTGTAAACGATCTTGACTTGCTTGGGGCTGGCGCCGCTGTCGGCATAACCGGGCTTGATGTCGATGTATGCCTGCTCGCGCATGGTGGTCAGATAGTCGCGCATGGCGGGTTCCATGCGGGACATGTAGAAGTTCTCTTCAACCTGCGACTCGACATCCTTATATGCGGGCACACCGCCGGGAACGTGCTGCACTACCTTGAGAATGACATAGCCCTGTTTGGTGCGAATGGGCTCGGTGATCTCACCCGACTTTAGGGCGAATGTCTTGTCTTCGAGCACCTTGGCCAACTGGTTGCGCTGGAACTGGCCCATATTGCCGCCGTCGGCCGCCGTTGAACCGTCGCTGAAGCTGCGGGCGAGTTGAGCGAAGTCGCCGCCTGCGTGAAGCTTAGCCTCAAGGTCGTCGGCTTTGGCCTTGGCCGCGGCCAGCTTCGCCGGATCGTCCGGCTGCGCGCCACCCGGTTCAGTGACCAAAGCAGACGGCGTGCCTGTGGAGATGAGAATCTCAGACAAGGTCACGCTCTCGGTCTGCGCATACTCCTGCTTGTGCTGCTCAAAATAGCGCTCTGCCTCGCCGGGGGTGAACTGAATCCTTCTGCCCACCTCTTGCCGCATTACCTCCTGGGTGACGATGCCGTTGCGGATGTTGGCCTTAAAATCCTCAAACGATACACCCTGCTCTTTGGCGGCCTTCTCCAGGTCGTCCATGGTCTCAAGGTTGTATTGCTTGCGAATCTCGTCCAGGCGCTTAATGAGCTCTGTGTCGCCCGTGATGCCCAGTTCCTTGCCTTTTGAGAGCCATAGCTGCTGATCAATGAGGTTGCGCAGCAGATCCTTGTGCGCCTCTGAGATCTCCTGCATCGAAGCGCCCTTCCGGCGCGCCTCGCCATCCAGTTCATTCATCGCGCGGTCGTAATCGGCGCGCGTGATGATCTGGTCGTTGATGCGGACGATGATTTCGGCGACCGCAACACCCCCATAGGGGCTCTGCGGCGCGGCGGGATGCGTTGTTTGCGCCAGTGGGTAGCTTGCGAGCAGCGCCGCCGAGAACACGAAAGCCGCGGGAGTGCGAAAAAGTCGAAGAGTCATAGGGTCAGGACATGGCAGGCGGCAAATCTCCACCTGTTCCATAGACGCCATTGTAAATGGCCGGGCAGCGGCAAGGCGATTCCGAGGGTGAATCGGGTGAAAAGGGGCCGGGGTTTGTGGATCCGTGTCCAGTCGAGGCATGGGATGGGTGTACCGTCGGCTACCGGAAGGCGGCAATGAACGTCAATACACGTAGTGTTATACTTTAGCCCTATGACTGCCAATTCGGGCCGCATCTGGCACGCGCAGGCCGCGCCGCAGTCCGGAGGTATCTCCCGCCTATGAATCACCGCGCCCGTCGCGCCCTTTTCACAATGGTCATCTTTTTTGCCGTCTGCGCCATTGCAGGCAGCGTATTGCAGCGCAAGGTGGGGGCTCAGTCCTCGGCCGACGAAAGCCAACTGCGCGACAGCCTCAAGTCATTCACCAATGTGTATGCGCTGGTGGAGCAGAACTACGCCGAGCCTATCGAGGGCGACAAGGCCGACGCAGCCATCTACGACGGAGCGATTCCGGGAATGCTGCGGGTGCTGGATCCGCACTCGAGCTTTTACGATCCGAAGGCCTACGCGAAGATGCGCGAGGAGCAGCATGGACGTTATTACGGCGTGGGCATGACCATCCAGCAGCAGAACAATAAGGTCTATGTCGTCTTTCCCTTCGAGGGGACGCCATCGTTCAAGGCGGGGATTCATCCGGGGGACGTTATTCTCTCAGTGGACGGCAAGCAGGTAAGCGTGGACGGCAAGATCCCCGATGGCCTTAATTCAACGGATATGGTCGCCAAGGCGCTCAAAGGTCCGCGTGGCACACATGTGCAGGCGACGATGATGCGCGAAGGGCAGGCGAAGCCGCTGGTCTTCGACCTGATCCGCGATGAGATTCCGCACCCGTCGGTGGACCTGGCTTACGAGATTCGTCCCGGTGTGGGATACATCCACCTGACCCAGTTCCAGGAGACGACGGCGCAAGAAGTGATCGAAGCTGTCAATGGCTTCGGCGACCTGAGGGGGCTGATCTTCGACTTGCGCGGCAACCCCGGCGGCCTGCTGAGCCAGGCGGTGGAGGTCTGCGACCATCTGCTGACCAAGGGACAGGGTATCGTCTCGCAGCATGGACGCGCGTTTCCCGATCAGGTGTATACGGCAACCCACGGCAACGGCGGCAAAACCTTCCCCATCGTTGTGGTGGTGAACCGCGGCACGGCATCGGCAGCGGAGATTGTCTCAGGCGCATTGCAGGATCACGACCGGGCTTTGATCGTTGGCGAAACGACGTTTGGCAAAGGACTGGTGCAGACGGTCTACAATCTGAGCGAGAATACCGGCCTAGCTCTGACCACCTATCACTATTACACGCCCTCGGGGCGGCTGATCCAGCGTAACTATACTGGTGTTTCGCTTTACGACTACTATAGCCACGGTGGCACGGCCGCGGCCGACACGGCCAATCGCGAGGTCAAGTTTACCGATGCGGGCCGCACCGTCTACGGCGGCGGCGGCATCACTCCGGATGAGAAGATCGATAGCCCAAAGAGTAACCACTTCCAGGATTCGCTGCTCTTTAAAGATGTCTTCTTCCACTTCGCACCGGCTTATCTGGCCAACCATACGGTGGATAAGAACTTCCAGGTGGACGACGCGGTGCTGGCGGAGTTCAAAAAGTTCCTGACGGCGCAGGAGATCCCCTGGACCGAGGCGGACCTGAATGGGGTGATGGACTGGCTGAAGATCAGTATCAAAGACAAGATCTTCACGATTCAGTTTGGCGAGCAGCAGGGGCTGCGCACGCGGGCCGACTGGGATCCGATGATCCAGAAGGCTCTGACATTCCTGCCGGAAGCTCAGGCGCTCGAAGACCATGCCCACCAGGTGCTGGTGCAGAAGGCGGAGGCGCGCAGCGAGTCCCATTAGTTATCGAGGAACCGTTTGGAGTGCGAAGGCCATCCCTGGACGGGATGGCCTTTTTGCTGACTGAAAGGCGGCCAGACGATTTCCGGGAACAACCGGGACGCGAACCGCGTAGAGTAGATTGGCGCTGATGAAGGTAGTGCACTGCTTCGCCGGTGATTGCAAAGGAGAAACTTATGCGGTCGATGGTTCGCGTGGCCAGCTTGGCCACCATGCTTTGTCTGTTGGTTCCCGTTGGTTTTGCCAAGACGTCCACCCCGGCGACCAAGAGCGGCGCAGGCACAATCGTAATTGTCTTCAAAGACGGCCGCCGGCAGAGCTTCAACCTCTCCGATGTTCTGCGAGTGGAGTTTCCCACGGGCGGAGACGCCGCCAGCGCCTCGGCGCCTTTCAGTCCTTCGTTGCCGTCACGCGGTCACTTCCTGGGCAAGTGGGAGTGTGGCGATGGTTCGGGAGGCACCTTTTACATCACGCTTGACGACAATGGAGATGCATGGCGGTCGCTGCATCACGAACACGGCAAGTGGGCGTATGTGAACGGCGAGGCGCAGGTAAGTTGGGACGATGGCGTCAAGGATGCGATTCGCAAGGT
>CAYVMS010000043.1:0-11692 GCA_964452615.1 uncultured Occallatibacter sp. | reverse complement strand
TGATCACCGAGGCCGGCGAGCAGGGCTGCGACCGAGATATCCTTGTCCAGCGCATCCCAATGCAAGCCTCGACCGCTGATTCTGACTTGTTTACGCTGTTCCTCCGTACCATGCAGCAGACGGGGAAACCATGCCAGCGGCACACCGATGACTCGACCGTCGCTCAGATCGACCCAGAAGCTATCCGAATCGAAACGGATGCGCATTGGACTAGACGAAATACTCATTCCAAGCCCTCACAATCCGGTCCTCGTTGGACGCGATCAAGCTTTGCAACTCGCGCAAAGTCCTTGCATTGTAGGCCACTTGTAAGCGGGCCTCAACCAGAATTGCGCTTCTGCGCCATCCTGCTCTACATGAATGTGGCGCGGCTCACGCGGCGAACCTTCATTGGAATAAAAGAAGAACCGAAAGCCGCGTTCTCGAAAGATTACTGGCATGGCCTCATTTTATTGCATTTGGACCATAAGCCTTCTTTGGAACTCCGGATTCCACTGGACGGTGCCCTCACCGAATGTAACCTGCGTCACAGCGCGGCGTGTCGCGGCCACGTAGGCTCTTGAACGGAGTTGGGAGGAGTACCGATGCCAACAATTGCCGAAGAAAGTGTCGTAACCGTTCAGAATCTCTTGGCAGCATTCGAGGGTGAATCGAATGCGCACGCCAAGTACACAGCCTTTGCCGTAAAGGCCGACGAAGAAGATTTCCACGGAGCAGCCAGCCTCTTTCGCGCCGCGGCGCGCGCCGAACAGATCCATTCGACCAATCATGCCCGTGTTTTGAACCAGTTGGGCAGCCGCGCCGAGTGCGAAATCCATCCGGTCGAGGTAAAGAGCACGCTGGAAAACCTCAAGGCTGCTCTGAACGGCGAGCAGTACGAGATCGATTCGATGTATCCGGGATTCCTTGAAGAGGCCACGCAGCACAAGAACGTGGCCGCCATCCGCACCTTTACCGGTGCGCTGGAGGCGGAGAAGACCCACGCACGGCTCTACAGCGAGGCGATTGCCCTGCTAGCGGCAGGGAAGAAGGATTCTTGGATCGCCGAGGCGCGGGACTTCTACGTCTGCCCGGTCTGCGGCTACACCTCTGAGACCGAAGAAGAGCACGAGCGCTGCCCGGTATGCAATTGCCAGTGGGAGCGGTTTGAGATTATCCGGTAGAGCCGGAGTTTTTAGGGTTCGTGGCTTCCCATATCTGGCGCGATAAGACTGCGCCAGATATGGGGCACCCGGCATATGATCCTCACCGATTGCTCTCATGGTATCTCGCTCGGCGCAGACAAAGGCGTTTTTTGGCGCATGGGGCATCCATGCGTTAAGCTTCAGGGCAGAATGAAAGACATTTACATCGCCGATCTGGCCAACTTTGAAGAAGGCAAACTCTTCGACGGCTTCTTCCTTGTGCTGCAAAAACAGCAGCGCACGACCAAGTCCAACAAGCCCTATTTGAATCTGATCCTGGGCGACAAAACCGGCCAGCTTGAGGGGCGCATTTGGGAACTCTCCGACCCGCGCATCGCCAAGAACTTCGAGCGGGGAGACATCGTCAAGGCACGCGGCTCGGCTTCGCGCTTCGACGACCGGCTCCAGATGAAGATCGATCAACTGCGTGTGGCGCTGCCCAACGAAGTGGACAAGGCCGACCTGCTGCCATCGACCACCTACGATGTGGCCGAACTTTGGCGGCAGCTAATCGGATTTGTCGCGAGCTTTACTAATCCCGACCTGAAGCGCCTGTTCACCGCGATGCTCGAGGAGCCGGCTCTGGCCCAGGCTTACCGTGAGGCGCCCGCAGCCAAGCAGCTCCATCACGCCTGGCTGGGCGGCCTGCTGGAGCACGTCGTCAGCCTGCTGACGCTGGCCGACCGCGTCGCGCCACATTACCCGTTGCTCGACCGTGATCTGCTGCTGACTGGTGTGATCTTGCACGATATTGGCAAGGTGCGCGAACTGAGCTGGGAAATCGGCTTCGAGTACACGGTTGAAGGCACACTACTGGGCCACATCCAGATGGGCACGGCTCTCGCCGAGAAGACGATGGATAGCCTGCCTGACTTCCCGCCGAAACTCAAAACGCTTGTCCTGCACATGATTCTTAGTCATCACGGCAAGCTGGAGTTTGGCTCGCCGAAGCTGCCGATGATTCCCGAGGCGCTGGCGCTGAGCTTCATCGACGACCTTGACGCCAAAATGCAGGCCATTCAGGTCGAATTCGACAAATGCATCCGCGAAGGCAAAAGCGCGGATGAAATGACTGGCAAGGTGTGGGCGCTCGATCAGCGGCAGTTGCTGAATACCAAGCGGTGGCTGGGAGAGGGCGAGGAATAGCCGCTTAGGCCAGAAACCACTCCCACTGCTCATCGGTCAGCGGAACCACAGAGAGCCGCCCGATGAGGACTAACGGCGAATCGGCAAAGAGCGGCTCGGCCTTGATGGCTGCGAGGGTCTTTGGGTGCTTGAGGCGCTTGCCCACCTTGACCTTGACGATGGGGATCTTTGGATCTGTGGGGTCGACGCTGACCACGGCTGCCGTCCCAACCGCAGTGCGCTCATCGCCGGTGTGATAGAAGATCCATTTCGTTCCCGCCTTCATCTCGCGCAAGAACTTGACGGCGGTGGGGTTGGTCACGCCATCCCAGATGGTCTCCTTGTCGCGCAAGAAATCATCGAAGGAGTAGACGCCGGGCTCGGTCTTGAAGAGGAAGCAACTCATGGGCTCCATGGTAAGACAGGGAATAGGGACTAGGGAATAGGGAACAGCAAGAGCACACGATTTAAGACAGCGCTGGTTTCACACACTTTCTGCAGAACATCACTCCGCGGACGAAAGCCTGTCCGTGGAGACCCGTGGGCAGCGGAGAGAATGGGGCGCGGTCAATCTTGGGTGGACTGCACTCCTAATCGTTTGTCCCCTTTTCCTATTCCCTAATCCCTATTCCCTGCCTTTTTCACTTCGCGACCGTGAGTTTCACCTGGGTGCTCTGGTCGACGCGGGCGCCATGAGGGGGTAGCTGTGAGATCACCGCGCCTGGCTTGATCGGCAGCGTGGGCGGCGCGATGCCGTCCCCTATCGCCGCAACCGGCACATCGACAAACGTTGTGGTGGACTGGATGCCGACGCTGGAGAGTTCAGCTTGCGCACTGACGAGCGGTAGACCGGTGAGGTCTGGCATGACAAAGCCGTCGGGGGTCTCGTCACTGGCGGTAGCTACCAGCAGGTTGATGCTGGGGCGTTCGATGCCTTGCGCGTGAGCCGGCGGGTCCTGGGCGATGACTGTTCCATCGGCTACCCCGGGCCAGGGCAGCTGTGCCGTGACGCCCACTTCGAGGCCCACATGGCGCAGCCGCAGAGCAGCCACGCGCTGTTCCTGGCCCACGGTCTGCGGCACCTCAACCTTTTGCGGCCCCAGACTCTCCGAAACGCGGACGCGCCACTCGCGGCGCACCACCGCTCCCGGATCGGGCGACTGCGTTAGTATGTGCCCTGCAGCCACATCGCCTGAGTAGTAGCGGTTGTCCACATCGAGGTTGAGGCCGAGGCCCGAGGTCTGGCTGCGCGCCTCGGCCACGGTCATGCCCTTGAGCGCGGGCACCTGCACCTCTGCGCCGTGAATGGCAAAGTGCATCGTGGCAACAGCAGCGAGCAGCGCCACGGCCACCAGCAGCATCACCAGTGAGCCGATCTGGAAGAAGTTGATGACGTGGCGTCTCATGGGTTGGGGTCTCCGGTGATGAATAGGGGAAGAGTCCGACGGGGGCTAAAGCCCCGGTTAGTTGCTGCTCTCAATGTACGAGCTAAAGCCCGTACCCTTCAACCGCACAAAAGATCAGACGGCCGGAATTGATCGCGGCGCCTCTACCTCAAGTTATCCGTCACCGGCTCGGGGTGGATGGTTACGCGGTAGACCTCAGGGCACTCTAGCTTGAAGCGGTCTTCGAGGGCGGTGATGACCTCGTGGACGCGGCGCATGGTGAGGTTGTCGGGCAGGGTGCAATGGCATGAGAGATGAATGTGTTCGCCGGTGCGGCCTACGATGATCTCGTGCACGTCGATGATCTCAGATAGCTGCGCGGCAGTCGATAGCATCGCCTGCTCGATGCGGCGATCCTCCGCGACCAACTCCGCTGGCTGTTCGATGGTGGCCGGCTCGCTCTCGATGTGCGTGAGCACCGCGTCGATCTCCGGCACCTCGCGGAGAATCTCGGACTCCAGGGAACAGACAAAGTCGTGAGCCTTGAGCAACGGCTCGGCTTCGTCCAATTCCAGATGCTGCTCGACGCGCAGGCGTCCCAGATGGGATTGCACGCTGAGTTCGTGGACGCTGACGTTGTTGCGCGCGGCGACGGCCCGCACCCGGTCAAAGATGCTCTCGGCGCGGGCCTGGCGTGGCACGGTATGGATGACGACATCGGCCTCGGGAAGCGTGCGTTGCACGGCTTCAGTGGCCGCTCGCACCAGCTCGCCAGTGTGCTCGAAGGTGAAGCGGCGGGGCAGTGCAAGCGTGAGGTCGGCGAAGTAGTTGGCTCCGGCGCGGCGAACGCGAGCCTGCTCGACGGAGAGAACTCCGGGAACATTTGTGACATCTTCGATGAGGCGCAGCCGCGTCTCTGCAGGAATCTCATCGAGGAGCACGCTGACCGCCTCGTGCCCCAGGCGCACGGTGAGGCGCAGAATCAGCAGCGAGACCACGACTGCGGCCATGGGATCTGCGTAGCGCAGAATGGCTATGCCAAAGTGCGCGCCAACCCAACTGGCGCAGAGGCCCGTGAGCACAGCGAGCGATGACCAGATGTCTGAGGCAAAGTGAAATGCGTCGGTGGCAAGTGCCGAAGAGCCGGTGCGGTCGGCCACTGCCTTCAGGCGGCGCGACCGCCAAAAGTCTACAGCGACGGAGCAGAGAACTACGGCGACCGTCCATACGAAGCCTTGCAGTTCCTTTCCGTGGTGGAGGATGCGCTGGATCGCTTCCCAGATGATCCACACGCTGGAGACGGCCATGAGAAGAACTTCGCCGAAGGAGGAGAAGTTTTCAAATTTGCCGTGGCCGTAGGTGTGATCTTCGTCGGCTGGTTTGTCGCTCACCCGGACGGAGAAGAAGGTGAGCATGGAGCCCACCATGTCGAGGCCTGAGTGAGCCGCATCAGAGAGCACGCCGAGCGAGCCGGAGAACAGGCCTGCGGCGAGTTTGAGCAGCGTCATGGCCGCCGCGGCCAACATGGAGTGCAGCGCGACCCGCCGCTTTTCAGCGGAGAAGGCAGCGACGGTTTCGGCGGTGTGCGGCATGGTGCCTTTAGGCTACAGCGGAGCAGCGTGCCGTGTACAACCCGGCGATGCCAAAGGTGTAAGGCGCCCAGGAGCTTTGTGTGTAGCCGGTGGCCGCAAGCAGTCCGAGCATCTCGGTTGGCGAGGGGAAGTTGCCGACTGATGTGGGCAAGTAATTGTAGGCTCCTGCGTTGCCGCACACCGCACGGCCGATTGCAGGAAGCACGCGACGAAAGTAGACAGCGTAGGCCTTGCCGATCAGGCCGCCGGGTTCACTGAACTCAAGAATGCCCAACTGACCGCCGGGCTTGAGTACGCGATGGAACTCGCGGAGGCCGGCCTCGTAATTGGCTAGATTGCGAAATCCGAAAGCCGAGACGATCAGGTCGAGCGAGCCAGTGCGCAATGGTAGATGCAGTGCGTCGGCCTCGATGGGAATAGCGCCGGAGTTTTGAAATTTCTTCGCACCACGGACCAGCATATTCCGCGAAAAATCGGCCGCGAGGATGGGACGCGCACCCGGCGGGCGATGCTTCAGGAGAGCCATGGTCATGTCGCCGGTGCCGCAGCAGATGTCGAGAATGGCCGCATCAGGATTGGTGAGAGTCGTACGAAAGCGCCGGGCAGCGCGCCGCCACCAGAGCCGGTCCACGTTTGCCGAAAGCACGTGGTTGAGCAGGTCGTAACGTGGCGCAATGGCATCGAACATCTGCTGCACGGCCTGGGCCGCGCTGGCTTCGCCGGTTGCTCCTGGCGGTTTGGCGCCGATGGTGGTCATTTAGGCCTTCTGCCCGGCGGCCTGAACGAGCATATACCCGACTGCGGCATCCAACTCAACTGGAGTTACGTCTTCCACCACACCTGCGTCACCGATGCCGATGGGCAGTACGAAGCGCCTCACTCCGCCGATGTTTTTCTTGTCGCTCTCGGAGGCGCTTATCAACTTGGAGATGCGCAGTTTGAGAGGCGGAAGCGGACCGTAGAGGTGCACCAGCTTTTCAAGCCGGTCAAATTGGCTCGTGGAGATGGTGCCGCGCTCGCGTGCAAGGTAAAGCGCTGCGATCATGCCCCAGCCGACCGCCTCGCCGTGCAGCAAGGATTTGTAGCCAGTGGCCTGTTCGATGGCGTGACCGACGGTGTGGCCGAAGTTAAGAATCATGCGCAGGCCGCTCTCGCGTTCGTCCTGGCCTACGACACCAGCCTTCATGCGGATCGAGGCGGAGATGACTTTTTCCAGAGCTTTGGGGTCGCGGTCAAGCACCTCGTCCGCGTGCTGCTCCATGAAGCGAACCAGAGAACGGTCGCGGATAATGCCGGCCTTGACGCTCTCCATCAGGCCGGCGCGAAGTTCACGGTCAGAAAGCGTGCCGAGCAGGGCGATGTCGGCAAAGACGGCCACCGGCTGATGAAAGCTGCCGACGAGATTTTTGCCTTCGGGCAGGTTTACGCCCGTCTTGCCGCCAACCGAGGAGTCGACCTGCGCGAGGAAAGTCGTTGGCACCTGGACGAACGGGATGCCGCGCATGAAGATCGCAGCAAGAAAGCCGCCAACGTCGCCGACGATGCCACCGCCGAAACAGATCAGCAGACTGCCGCGATCGGCACCGGAATGAACCATCTGGCGCAGGAGGCTTTCAACGCTCTTGAGGGTCTTGTGTTCTTCGCCGGGCGGGAGGAAGAGGGCAATGGGCGGCTCGGCAAAGGAAGCCAGAAATCTCTCGCTCCACAATGCCCAGATGGGTGCCGAGGTCAGAACAAAGACCCGGCGCGGCAGTTTGCCATGAATGCGCTCAATGCGATGGGCGAGAGTGGCGATTAGCCCACTGCCGGCTATCACGTTGTATTTCTCGGAAGATGTCTCTACTCGTATCGTCTGCACGGTACTTCTAATCCTAAACTGCATAGCCGCCGATTACCGCTCTGAGGTACAGTCATGAGACTTCGGCCAGGGGAGGTAGTCTATCTTTCGATCCGACTCCAACTGCGCTTTGGTCTTGACAGCCTTTGTGATTTTGAGATGTTTCAGGTCCAGGCGATCAATCGACACTGTCTTGTGATTTGGATCCGGTGTCTGACCCGTTTCGTCATCCTCCGTGAAGAAGTAGCCAACGCGGTCCAGGTACCAATCGCCGACCGCTGGAAGTCGTTCCTTCTCGCCGTCTATCACCAGATGGCGATCCAACACATCGAATACAAATAGAGATGCATAGTCAGAATCATGTGCACCGATGAGATACCGTTTGTCCGGTGTCAGAAAGAAGTCGCCTCCAGGGATGTTGATTAGACTTCCATCCTTGCCGACGAGCAGAAGCCTTCCGTCATAGTCGCCTTCCTTCAAAGCCACAAAGTAGTCCTCAAACGGCTGATGTTTGGGAACGAAGATGCCGAAATAATAGCCGACGGGTTCGATGTCATCGAAGTAGGCCTGCCGCAATATTCTGTCGTCCTCCCTCACCTCCAGCCAAGCGCGGCAGTATGAGGGCGGAGGAGCTGACACTTCATAGATCCGCTTAGCATGGATAATTCGAATCATGTAATTGCCAAGCGGATAGTCATGGCGGCTGACATAGAATGATTTGGCCGGATAGGAGTTGGAATTGAATCTCCGGGATTGCTGGCTTGACGCGATATGAGAACCAATCGACAAGCAAACCACGGACAGTGCAATAAATAGACGATGCTTCATCGCTTCCCTCGACGATCATCTCCGAAAGGCACGTCTCTAACCGCGCTTTTAAGTGACTTTTTCTCCTTACATCAGCCAGAACAGCGGCACGAGGCCCATTACGGCAAGGGAGAGCAGCATCACAAGGGCCTGAATGCCGGTTTTGCGATCTGCCAGGCTGTAAGCGTAGATGCCTTTGATGATGTTGTTGCTGGAGGCGGCAATGGCTACAGCGGCTGCCGCTACCTTGAATGGCGTTAGTGTGCCGGCGGCCTGGGTCAGGCCCATGATGAAGGGGTCCACGTCGCTGACTCCCATGATGGCGGCCAGTGTGTTCACTCCCGCTGTGCCTAGGTAGGTGACAGCTAACTGGGTGGCAACCAACATCACGAGAAAGAGCCCGGCAAAGACAATAGCTGTAACCAGGTCAAGCGGATTCTTGGGCTCGGACTCGCGTTGGACATCCTGCGTGTTCTTGTCCGCAATGCGCGACCAGAGCCAGCCGCCACCGACCGCCAAAGCGGCCACCGAAAGAAACGGGATGTAGAGCAACAGCATCAGTTGCCGGTTGAAGAGGGCCAGCAGGATTACCAGGCGCAGGTACATCACGCCGCATGCCATGAGGATGCCGCCTGCGAAGAGATGCGGACGCAGTTCAAGCTTGGCGCGGCGGGCCATGACGACTGTGGTTACTGTGGAAGAATAAGCGCCGCCGAGCAGGGCCGCCAGCGTCACTCCGCCCTGGCCCTTGGTGAGCTTTTGCAAGACATAGCTGGCGTAAGAGACGGTGCTGATGGCAACGACGACAAGCCACGTCTTGAAAGGATTGATGTGGAACTGTGTGTACTCAGTATGCGGCAGGATGGGCAGAACTACCGCGCTCAAAAAGAGGAATTTGGAGAATGTGAGTATCTCGTTGGGAGCAATGCGCGCTGCAAGCTTCTCCAGCGCGGCCTTGAGATCGAGCAACAGCAGGCTGGCGACACCCAGTGCGGTGGCAATCCACAGATGGTCGTAGCAGACCAGTGCACCGACAAGAAATGTGGTCAAGCCTGACATTTCGGTGGTCACTCCGGCAGTCTCGGCGCAAGAGAGCTTGTGCCAATAAGACAAGAGAAGAAATCCGGCAACGACAAGAAAACCGATGGCCAGCGGCAGAATCTGCGTGCCAGAGATCAGCGCGGTGGAGTAGCCGATGAGGCCAATCAGCGGGAAGGTGCGAACCCCGCCAAAAGAGTAAGCTCCGGCTGCTGTCTTGCGCTCCTCGCGTTCCAGTCCGATAAGGAACGACAGGAAAAGCACCAACACGATCTGCACGGCTGCCGGCGGTAACTGGTTGTAGATCTCCATTCGAGTTCGAACCTCCGAAACTTTTCTTCACACTCATCCCAGCTTTGTGAACCGGGCGCGGCTCAGACGGCAGATAAATGCAGGCCCATTTACCGGTCTGAAAGTTGTCTGCTAGACAGCTTACACGCTGGCGCGGCGGTTTGTTCCTTATTCTCTCTTCCCTGCCCTGCGGTGATAGCCTAGACCCTTATGGACGGGTCGTCACAGGTAGATTTTTTGGTTATGGGGGCGGGCGTGGCTGGACTGCGCGCGGCAGTTGAGTTGGCGCGGCACGGCGAAGTTCTGGTGGTCACCAAAGAGGCTGTGGCCGAGTCAAATACGCACTATGCGCAGGGCGGCATCGCAGTGGCCATGGAGGGCGACGCTGACGTTGCGCTGCACCTCAAAGACACCGTGAACGCCGGAGACGGACTGGTTTATCGTCCTGCGGCGGAGGTCCTGGTAGCTGAGGGGCCGGTGCGCGTGGCGGAACTGATCGAGTGGGGCGCTGCCTTCGACGAGGAAGACGGCGAACTGCTGCGGACACGCGAAGGCGCGCACTCCTTACCTCGTATTTTGCACGCCAACGGCGACGCCACGGGCGCGGAGATCAGCCGTTCGCTGGCGGCCTTTGCGCAAGTACACAAGCGCATCCGATTTGCTGAGTGGACGACGATTACCGGCCTGGTGGTGGCCGATGGACGGGTTGTTGGGGCCGATCTGCTGGGTTGCGACCGTCGGCCTGAACGCATTAGAGAACGTGTGAGCGCGCGGGCCGTGCTGGTGGCCGCTGGCGGCGCGGGACAGGTCTACTCCGACACGACCAACCCAGCCGTGGCCACCGGCGACGGCATCGCGCTTGCCGCGCTGGCTGGGGCCGACCTTGCCGACATGGAGTTCTATCAGTTCCATCCAACGGCGCTTTCGCTCGCGGGTGCGCCACGATTTTTGCTCTCTGAAGCTCTGCGCGGCGAGGGAGCGATGCTGCGGAATGATGGCGGCGAGCGCTTCATGGAACGCTATCATCCGCTGCTCGAACTGGCTCCGCGCGACGTTGTTGCGCGTGCGATTACGCGCGAAGGAATGGGCGCAGCGCCGGGCGAGTCGCGAGTCGTGCATCTGGACATGCGCCACGTGAAAGGCATCGACCTGCACAAGCGCTTTCCGGGCATCAGCGCCTTTCTAGCGAAGCACGGCCTCGACCTTGCCAGCGACTTGATCCCCGTGCGGCCAGCGGCGCACTACATGATGGGCGGCATCAAGACCGATCTCTTTGGACGCAGCAGCGTGCCGGGGCTTTACGCTGCGGGCGAGGCCGCCTGCACCGGAGTCCACGGGGCGAATAGGCTGGCATCAAACTCGCTGCTGGAAGGGCTGGTCTTTGGCGCGCGCGCGGCGCAGGCGATGCTGGACGACCGATCGCCGCAGGAGCGGCATGGCGAGGCGCCGCTGGAGCAACCTACACCGTTAACCCTCGCTGAAGGGGCCCGTCTGGAAGAGATCATCGTCCGGCTGCAAAATGCCATGTGGGCCTATGCCGGGCTGCTGCGCGAAGAATCGACGCTTAAGCTGGGCTTTGCCGAGCAGGAAGCTTGTTCGGAGGCTCTGGACGAATTAGAAGCACAAGGCAAGAGCAGCCGACGCCTTACCGAAGCGCTCGCCATCAGCCACGTAGCCCGCGTTATTCTAGCTTCTGCGCTGGCCCGCACCGAGAGCCGCGGCGCTCACTTTCGCAATGACTACCCGAAGCGCGACGACGAGCATTTCCGCAAGCACTCGGTCTTCGCGCATGACGGAAACGTCGTCTTCGAAGAGTGGTGAGACGAGGGAACAGGGAATAGAAAACCACACCAGCGATCAAACTCCGTGCCCCATCCATTCCGCTTCTTTCTGCGGAATGGGTGGGAAATCAGCAGCTCGAACCTCGTGCTTTTGCTGTTTCCTGTTCCTACTCCCTGTTCACTGCACTTCTGTTTCCCGCTATCCACGAGACCACCGCGCAGACCACCAAAATTGCGCCTATGACGGCAAGCGAGAGGGTGATCGGAACGTCGAGCCAGTGTGCGGCCAGCATCTTCAATGCGATAAACGCCAGCAGAGCGCCTAGGCCATAGTGCAGGTAGCGCAGGCGGTTGAGCAGAGAGGCCAGTGCGAAGTAAAGCGAACGCAGGCCTAGGATGGCCGCGATATTCGATGTGTAGACCACGAAAGGATTGTGACTGACGGCTAGCACAGCGGGGATTGAGTCGACGGCGAAGAGAAGATCGGTGAACTCGACAGCTATGATGACCGGCAAGAGCGACCCTTTAGCTGGTTGAAGCTTGCGAATCCATGCTGGAACGGCTGTGCGCGCCGAGCCACCGCGCACCAAGCGCCAGGCCGCATAGAGCAGAATCAGGCCGAAGATCCACGTGATCCAATCGAAGCGGCGCA
>CAYVMS010000042.1:0-18455 GCA_964452615.1 uncultured Occallatibacter sp. | reverse complement strand
ACGGATCCTCCTGGGCAATCTGCCAGCGAATGCAGATCACGCAAAGAAAGAGCGCGACCAGTGAAGGCAGGGCCAACTGCGGCAGAGAGAGTTCGGCAGGTTGGGGCAGCGTGGGCCGCGAATCGGAGAGTGCGACGGCAACCACAGGTTCTCGATCGGGGAAAGCGTCAGGAAGATGCCGGGAGGTGTAAAAGCGCGGAACATAAGAGCCGGAGGGGATACTCACTGCAAATTCGAGATCGGGGACGCTGGCGGCGTAGTAGGCAGCCAGCCTTTTGCGGACATCGTTTGCGCGCACGCGTACACCGGCATCGGAACCAGTGTCGTAGGAGGCTTCGCGACCCAGCAACTCGATCCCGATCAGGCGTTCCTTTAATTCATCGACATTTCCGTTGAGCGTGTGCCGAACAATGTGGCGCAAGAACTGGCAGCTTTTTGCACTGGTGTGAAATGAAGGACTCTTGCACACATCTTCGACGGCTGCCTGCAGTTCGAAGGTATATCGACGTAACTCGTCCGGTTGGATTTCTTCCTTCTGCATAGGTGTTCCATAGAGATGATTTCTTGTGTTCTAGTGTAGAGCTGAGATGTTACAAGACGGTGACATCGGCGCCGCCCTTGGCTAAACGGTTAATTTAACCTGGAAAGCTGCGCCGCTTAACCCGCTGAACGTTTCGGCATTCGACAGACGCTGAAATGGTAAAGAAGATGCTATTCCGCACACATACTGAGATCGGCAGACAGCTTGCGGCAAGCAAATGCCGGCAGATGGACCGGTGCGTAACGGGCCTGTGCGATCCATGTGAGCCGCTAATGTGTTGCGGCGTTGACGGACTGTCTTTTGCAAACCGTTGGTACTGCGTTAATCGGAGCGCGGTGGAGTTGGAGTTCTGATGAGTTTTTCTGCCGGTCAGCGCCGGATCTTCGGGATCACCTGGATTGCGTACGCTGGCTTTTATCTCTGCCGCAAGAACCTAAGCGTTGTATTGCCCTTACTGAATAACGTTTCGGGTCTTCGCAACATGGACCTGGCCAATATTGTTTTCGGCTACAGCCTGCTGTATGCCGTTGGGCAGTTTGGCTGCGGGCCTCTATCGGACCGCATCGGAGCCAAGCGCGTTGTCGGCACCGGCCTTCTGTTGGTTGTGTTCAGCAACATTCTGATGGGCGCTCACGCTTCCCTGCTGTGGCTGCTAATCTTTGCATGTCTGAACGGCGCGGGGCAGTCAACCGGTTGGTCGGGGCTGGTGAAGACCATGGCCATCTGGTTCCGTGGCGACAATCGCGGAATTGCGATGGCGTGGTGGAGCACAAATTATGTTCTCGGCGGCTTTCTGGCAACCGCTTTCGCGACTTGGGCAATCGTGCAACCCTGGCTGCTGCCACAACTTGGGTGGCGCCGCGGATTCTGGTTTCCCGCCATGCTGCTGCTTGCCGTTACGGCCCTGTTTCTGTTGGGAGCAAAGGATACGCCGGAGCCGGCAGATCTTCCGCCCGGTATGCAGATCGATCCGGTGGAACTGCGCGCAGACCGCACAAGCTGGAATGTTCTAGCCGCTCTGCTTCGCAAGCCCTCCTTGTGGATGATCAGCAGCTCTTATTTCTTCCTTGAGCTTTGCAGATATGCGCTGATGTTCTGGCTGCCTCTTTACATGGTCAACCGACTGAGGTACAGCCTGCAGGCTTCGGGATATCTATCGTCCTTGTATGAACTGATCGGCATTGCAGGCGCCGTAATGGCCGGATATATCTCGGATCGCTTCAGCCAATCGCGACGCGCGCCCGTGTCGGCGATCATGTTATGTGGATTCGCCGTTGTACTGCTGTTTGAACCTGCCATGACCAGCTTTGGGTTCCTTGGCACAGCCGTGGCAATCTCGCTGGCCGGCATCTTCTCCTTTGGTCCGGATACGCTGCTCTCCGGTGCCGGCGCTCAGGACATCGGCGAGCCCAAGGCTGCGGCGACCGCTTCCGGCCTTGTGGATGGCATCGGACACCTGGGCGCCATCTTCTCACCATATGTTGTGGTATACGTAAGCGAACATTTTGGATGGGATATTCTCTTCTATTTTCTTGGGGGCGCGGCGTTTCTAGCCGGAGCAGTATTGATGCCGATGTGGAACCTCAAGCCTTCCGTGCATATCGATATTCCGCTTGGAGATAAGGCTTTGCAACCAACGGCCTGAATGGCGCGTGAGTGGAGGCCGTTGATCACAGTCGACTTTCTCACGCATTCTGGATACTTGCAAGCGTTCCCTTGCTTCGCTTTTTCACCTGTCAATGCAATCCGGTTCAACAGCCGGTGTACCTCGCCTCGCAATCGTGCTCGCTCTTGCTTTTTGCAGCAACGCTGCTGAGAATGCACAACTTAGCGCCACGAACAGAATCCAAAATCGCACTCTGCCTGATCCCTAATCGACAATGAACAGAGGTTCATTACCGTTAAGCGCAAATTCATTCACTCCGCCTTAATACTCTGCGCATTTCTGCTGGCTACCATCATCACGTACAGCCGCGAAGCTGGCGAATTAAGCCCCCCTCTTCAACTGCCTTGCGGAATCGGATTTTTACGAATTCTCGAATGGAGCAGCCAATGCGATTTGCGAGTCGACTTCTATTCTTAGCCTCAGTCATCCTCCTCAGCGTTCCTCTCTTTGCTCAAAACGCCAGCGTTAGCGGCGAAGTGATCGATCCTCAACACAAGAGCTTAAAGGGAGCCGCAGTCACCTTGACGCATATCAGCACCCAGGTGAAGGTAGAAACCAAAACTAACGCGAGCGGAAGCTTCGTTCTTCCGCCGGTGGTCCCGGGCAACTATCAACTCAAGGTTGAGGCTGAGGGATTTAGCCCTACAGTCGTGACCGGTATCACGCTTGAAATCGGCGAGTCCAGAAACATGACGCTTGAACTCAAGGTGGGCGGCGTGCAGCAAACAGTGCAGGTTACCGGTGCCCCACCTGAGTTGAATACCAGCACCGCAGATCGCGGCCTAATGATCGAGCCCGCTTTTGTCGAAAGCATTCCGCTCAATATCCGCAACCCTTTGCAAATGATTAGCGACGCTGCCGGCGTGACCAAGGGCGATGATGGGCTATCGGGGCAGGATTACACCAGTGAAAGCCGCACCAACACCTTTCGCATCAATGGCGCAAAGGGATCGACAACGGACGTGCTGATCGATGGCGCGGCCAATACCACCGCCTACTACAACCAAGATGCGGGCATTCCCGGTGTCGAGTCAGTTCAGGAATTCCGCGTCTATACCGATGCTTATACGCCGGATTTCGGACGCACTAGCGGCGGACTCGTGACCTATGCGTTGCACACAGGCACCGATCAGTTCCATGGATCGGCGTTTGGTTTTTACCGCAACGAAGATATGGACGCGAACGGTTTCAATGCCAACCATACAAATCCCATTACACCGAGGGGGCACTTTAGCAGGGAACAATATGGCGCCACCTTTGGTGGTCCGGTCATGATTCCCAAACTCTATAGCGGACTCAAGAAGACCTTCTTCTTTGTCTCATACGAAGGACTTCGGGACACCAGTGCCGGCTCCTTCCTCGGGACCGTTCCCACCGCTCTGGAAAGAACCGGCGACTTCTCGCAGACCGTCGATGCCAAAGGCAATCAGATCGTCATCTACAATCCGTACACCACGACCACGGGGAAAAATTACAGCCGGACCGCTGTTCCCGGCAATAAACTCAGCAACATCCCAGGCATTGCAGTGAACTCGATCGGTTCAGCGCTGGTCAACCTTTATCCACTCCCCAATCAAACGGGGGTGGGCGGCAGCGATCTGGATAATTTCTTCTCCAACGCTCCCAACACGGATAACAACAACAGCTTTGATGTCCGTGTCGACCATCAGTTCAACGAGCATCACAGCATCTTTGGACACATCACCGACTTCACCAACCACATCAATTACAGCGACTACTTCGGCAATGGTCTCTCTCCTGAAGATGCAAACGACCGCATTCCGGGCAAAAACATCATGGTGGACCATACTTGGATCATCCGGCCGAATATGATCTTCGAGCACCACTTTTCCTGGGCGCACAGCGAGTCAAACAGGCAAGAATCCGTCTTGAAGAGCCCGGCATCTCTTGGGTTCAACAGCGCAGTCACACCCGGAATCACCGCCAATCAAACGCCTCAGCTCAGCATCAGCGGCCCTCCCGCAGTAGGCAGTTACAGTACCCTGGGTAACTATTATCCCTTCGAAGAGAACTACTCTTCGGTGTATCAATATGCGGCGGCTATGACCTGGGTGAAGGGCAAGCACACCATCAAGTACGGAATAGATCTGAGAAGCTATCCAACCCAGCTATGGGATCCCGAGCAGATGTCGATCGCGAGTGGCGGGTCAAGCACCGGCGCCAACTTCACGGACGGTTTCTCCAGCGGAACCACGGTCATCAACGACTCCGGCAACGGCATCGCCGATTTGCTTCTAGGCCTTGCCACCGTAAGTTCCGGTTATGAGCCTGAAACTCGATCAGTTCATGGTTATGGCGCAGTCTTTGCGCAGGACGAATACAGGATTACTCCGCGCCTGGAACTGACTTATGGCATTCGTTATAACTACGAAACCGGCGACGTGGAACAGAACAATTTGCTTAACTACATTGACCTGACCAACCCCTCTCCCCTCCAGTCGCAGGTTCCGTCGTTGCATCTAACCGGCGGCATCGGCATCCCAGGGCTCGGAGGCACCAGCCGTCAGCTACAGAATCCGCGCAAGCTTAATTTTGATCCTCGTGTAGGCATTGCATTCCGGTTGAACGATAAAACCGTCATCCATGCCGGAGCCGGCTTCTTTCACCATCCCGCCGCCGCGTGGCAGCAATATCCGAGTGCGGCTGGCGCCATCCGCACATCCACTTCGGTGGACGCGCAGGCGAATGGAGTCACACCCCTCGCCGGCTATCAACTCAGCAGTCCGTTTCCCAACGGCCTTCCCACCCCGCAGGGCAATGCTGCAGGACTGAGTATCGACCTAGGCGATTCCATTGAAAGCCCGCTACGCAAGCAGGACATCCCTTACCAGGAAAACTGGTCTTTCGACATCCAGCGCACGCTGCCTGGTGCTTTCGTGGTCACCGCCGCATACGCCGGTAACGAAGGCGCGCATTTGATGGTGAATGAGCAGTTGAATCAGTTGCCGGTAAGCGATGAAGCCCTCGGCTCTGGATTGCTCACTCTTGTTCCCAACCCTCTCTATGGTTTGATCGACACAGCTTCCAGCATCAACACGCCAACAGTGAAGAACTCGCAATTACTTCGTCCGCATCCGCAATTCCAGAACGTTGAAGGCAACAACATCGGTGCGGGGCATTCAACTTATCATGCTGCACAGTTGACGGTCGAACATCGAACGAAGTTTGGGCTCGCGGAGACTTTTGCGTACACATGGAGCAAGGCAATCGACAACGTCGGTGAAATGACCAGCGTGGCCGGCACCATGGGCGCCGTGACTAATACTTATTGCGTCTCATGCGACAGATCCCGTTCCGACCAGAACGAGCCTTTTGTAATTCGCTGGAGTACACGCTATGAATTGCCTTTCGGCAGCGCAAAGCCCTTGCTGAATCAGGGATTCATCAAGCACATTGTCGGGGGCTGGGCTGTCAGTGCGGTCTATTCATACGACGCTGGCCGTCCCATCGCTGTGAGCTATACCAACGTTTCCGACTTGGATAGCTCCAGCACCCTCTCTCGTCCTAACTCTGTACCTGGGGTGTCCGATAAGGCACCTGGCGGGCCGAAAATATCGCTAAGCGGTACCGGTGTCTACTTCAACAAAGCTGCCTTCGCTGCGACCCCAACCTATTCCTTTGGGACCGCACCCCGATACCTGCCGGACGTGAATTACCCAACGGCGTGGGATCTCGACTCGATGATTGAGAAGAGCACCCGTCTTTCCGAGCGGTATGCGCTTTCTTTCAGAGCGGAGGCGTTCAATACGCTTAACAATGTGACCTTCGGTGGCCCCACGACGAGTTTCACTTCTTCAACTTTCGGAGAGGAAGCAACTCTGAGCCAGCAAAACACCCCGCGCAACATTCAACTCAGCCTGCGGCTGTCGTTCTAACTTCCAAGCGAGTGCTCCCGGATCACAGGGGGCACTTCTTTTCCCAGGACTGGAGATCGATATGATTCGGAAACTCTGCATAATGCTTGTTTTTACTTCGAGTTTCGCGTTCGCGACCGAAACGATCGTCATCAATGCTAAAGTGATCACCGTGGATCCAGCGCATCCCGCTGCTCAGGCCTTCGCCATCGACAACGGGCGATTTACGGCGGTTGGAACCAACGCCGAAATCCTCAAACTCAAGACTGCATCTACAAAGGTCATCGATCTCAAGGGCAAGACCGTGACCCCTGGCTTCAATGACGCGCACTTGCACCCTCAGGCGATCTTCGACGAGAACTCGCCGTATTATCGCGTGTGGCTGGGCGGCGACAAGGTCAAGACCATCGACGAACTTGTCGCGGCTCTGAAGAGGAAAGCCGCAATCACCCCACCGGGAAAGATCATCAATGGATATGGCTACAACGACGTATTGCTTGGCCGCCATCCCAATCGGCACGACCTGGATAAGGTGTCCACCACGCAGCCCGTGTCGATCACTCACGGTTCTGGCCATATCACCGTGGTGAACAGCTTCATGTTGGAAGCTGCGGGTGTTACCAAGGAGACGCAGGATCCGCCCGGAGGCGCTCTCGACCGCGATCCCGATGGAACGCCCAATGGCGTGCTCCGCGAAAGCGGGCGCGGGGTGCTATCGAGGGGGCGCCGCGAACAACGTGGCGGCTCCGATGAGAAGGCTGCCAGCTCCGATCAGCCGAACGCCGGACACGGTGAACATGGCGGCGCTCGCGATCAAAGAGACTCCGGTTCCAATGAGAGGATGGCCATCCCGCACGACCAGGAAATTCAAGGGTATCTGAACTGTTTCCGACAATACTCAGCCCGGGGCATTACCAGCGTAGGCATTGCGGGAGGAAGCCCATCCTCATTTCGCTTGATGCAGGAGTTGCGCAATCAGGGTAATCCGGTGCGCGTCGGATTCATGTTCAGTGTGGGTTCATTCGACGATCTCCAGGCGGCAGGCATTCAACGTGGCTTTGGAGATGATCGCCTACGCATTTCCTCTCTCAAGAACTTTCAGGGTAACTCGCTGAGTGGGCGGACCGCATGGCTCAGCCAGGCCTACTCCGATCGGCCAGATTACTTTGGCATCCAACCAGCAAGGACTCAGGAGAAATTGGACGAGGATGTTCAAAAGTGGTGGGACGCGGGATGGCAGGTTGCGACTCACTCCAATGGCGACCGTGAGATCGACATGATGCTCACGGCTATCGAACGTGCTGAGGCGAAAAATCCTCGTCCCGATTCTCGCTGGCGGATCGAGCACGCAAGCGTCATGAATCAGGCGTTGCTGGATCGCGCCAAGAAGGATGGGGTGATTCTGGTCTTCCATTCCTATATGTGGGAGTACGGGAATATTCTTGCCTCCTACGGACCAGAGCGCCTTTCGATGATGCACGCGTATCGCACGGCAATCGATATGGGCATTCATGTTGCCGGACATTCCGATTCTCCAATCTCCGCGGCCTATCCCTTGCTGAGGATTCAGGATATGGTTACGCGCAAGAGTTCCGACGGCATTGCGCGTGGAGCGAACCAGAGGGTCAGCGTAGATGAAGCCATCAAAGTGTGGACATTGGACGGGGCCTACGCCACATTCGAGGAGAACACCAAGGGCTCGATCACTCCTGGCAAACTGGCGGATTTTGTGATTCTCCAAAAGGATCCGCATGAGGTTCCGCCGGATACGATCAAGGATATTGTTCTTGAAGCGACATATCTGGGTGGCCAGAGGGTTTATACAGCTCCTGAAAAAGCCGTTGCAATGATTCCGCAGCCTCCGATCAATTATGGCGATGGCAACTACGGCGATGGAGATGAAGAGGAAAATGAAAATGGAAGCAACTAGCAAAGATAAGCTGCTCTTTAGCCCTGGCCCCTTGACCACAAGCGCAACGGTCAAGGGGGCTATGCTCCGGGATCTTGGATCACTGGACAGTGAGTTTCTGGCTACTGTTCACAATATTCGAATGCGCCTGCTTGACCTTGGTCCCTATCCTGGCGAGGACTACGAGTGCATTCTGATGCAGGGGAGCGGTACGTTTGTCGTTGAATCGGTTGTCTCATCGGCTATTCCGCGCGACGGCAAACTGCTTGTGCTGGTCAACGGCGCATATGGGCGACGCATTGCTCAGATGGCGCGTGTTCACGGCATCTCACTTGACGTTTTTGAAGTAGCGGAGAATACGAAGTTCACTGCCGCACTTGTCGCTGAATATCTGGCATCGGCTTCCGGGATCACTCACGTTGCCGTGGTGCATTGCGAAACGACCAGCGGCATGTTGAACCAAGTGGAAGAAATTGGCCATGTGGTACATGGCGCAGGCGCGTCCTACATAGTCGATGCGATGAGCAGTTTCGGAGCCGTTCCTATCGACATGGTGGGTTCGCATATCGATTTTCTGATTTCGTCCGCAAATAAATGCATTGAAGGAGTGCCGGGGTTCGGGTTTGTTCTTGCTAACCGACGCGCTTTGGAGTCTGCAAAAGGGAATGCGCGGACGCTGAGCCTCGACCTCTACGATCAATGGGCCGGCATGGAAGCGGATGGTCACTTCCGGTTCACGCCGCCAATTCACACCATTCTGGCCTTTGAACAGGCGCTCAATGAGCTCGACGAAGAAGGCGGGGTAAGCGCGCGAGGAGAACGCTATCGGCAAAACCACATCGTATTGTGCCGCGGCATGAAGGCCCTCGGCTTCGAGATCTATCTCGCGGACGAGGACCAGAGTTTCATCATTACTTCGTTTCGCTATCCTACAAGTCCGGCTTTCCAGTTCGCAGAATTCTATGAAAGGCTCTGGACCCTCGGCTTCGCAATTTACCCTGGCAAGCTGTCCTACGAGTCGTGCTTCCGAATTGGCACGATTGGAAGGATCACTACTGCCGACATCGAAGCACTTCTCAATGCGATCAGCCGTGTGCTTCTCGACATGGGTGTCTTTTCGAGCAGCGAACTAACTCAAGAACGCGTGTCGGCCTTGAGTCAGTAGTTTCCGCGGCCCGAGTCCTCGTTTGCCGTGACTTATCGGTTACGTTGCCCGGCGCGGAAACATCGCGCCGGGCCTCCTTTGGGGGAATTGCCGAATCGAAGAATTGCTGGATAATCATTTCGGCACCTACGTCATAACTGTGTCCGTCCTCGCACTGATGCCTGAGCGATTGGTCCAAATTTATAGCTTTTCTAGCAAGGAAATCGCTTACATGCGGATATTGTGAATCATAGCTATACCGTGGATGAATTCGAGGGTGGTCAGCAGACCAACGCTCGCCTTTGCGTGAACCGAGAACGATAAGAAACAGTCCAATAGACTGATTTAAGTAAACTTTGAACAAGTCACTCTTGTAATCATAGATTCCCTCAGGGGCTAAAGCCCAGCACTTGTTTTGTTGCGTTTGCGGCACGACTGAAGTCGTGCCCTGACACTTGTAAGCGTTCCCGATGAGTTTTTTCGCAGCCTGTAAAGTCGTACTTTTTCAAAACATCCACTTATTCAGAGGTTCCTTAGTTTAGATCCTGCAGGGAGAATTGTTCCCATTAGATGAAGATTCGACGAACGATGTTTTGGATACACCTGGCCTCTGGCTGTCTGACTGGAGCAGCGATTCTTTTCCTCTCTGTAACAGGCTGCATTCTTGCCTATGAGAAGCAGACCGTCGCCTGGCAGGAACGGGGCCATCGCTCAGCACCGCCTGAAGCACACCCTTCCTCATTGCCCCTTGACCGGCTTGTAGAAATTGCAACCGCGACTACTGGAAGGCGGTGGTCCACCGTTGTGGTGCAAGCAGACGTGAGCGCGCCCGTCGAGATCGACCTCGGACGCGAGCAGCGGCTGTTTTCGGAGGCGGCGCAATTCGCTTGCGAGCGTTCTTCGATACGGTGACTGGATTGCATCGCTGGTTTGGCGCCTCGACGGAAAACCGGCCGGTCATGCGGACTCTGCTAGAAGCGGTCGACCTGGCGCTGCTGATCCTGATCGTCAGCGGAGGCTACCTTTGCCTTTAGATCGAAAGGGAGCAGGTTCGCTCCCTTTCCTGAAAGAATCGCTCTTCAGTAGGACAAGCGCAGGGACATCTGAATGGACCGTGGTCCTGCCTGAGAACCGGGCGTTCCATCCTGCTCATTGGTGATCTGACCGAAGGATGAACTGCCGACATTCATGTTAGGAATGCCCCAGTTGTTGATATTGAAAAGATTGGCGAACTGCGCTTCGTAGTGAAGGCCGATGCGCTCGCCAACATGGAATGTCTTGCCGATGGAACTGGAGAGGGTGGTGGTGGTTGGACCCTCCAAGATGCCAACGCCGCAGTTGCCGAAGCGACCGATATTGCTTGTCGGAATGCTGTAAGCGCCACCGTTGAAGAAGTCATTGACAGTCGGGTTCTTCTGGTATCCGCTCACGCCGCTGGCACAATCGGGATTCTGTTGCTTAACCGAGCGATTGCTTGGCCCTGTACCGGAGGGATCGGAAGTGCTGCTGGGAAAATAAGGTGTGAGCCAGAATCCAGAGTGATACAGCAAGATTGAGGACATACTCCAACCGCCAACGAGGGTGTCGACAGTCTTGCTGCTGTTGCTCAGGAACTGCTTGCCACGGCCGACGGGAAGCTCGTAGACCACGGTGCTCAGGAACTTTCTGCTCGGGTCATAAAAAGCGTTGCCGGTTTCGGCCGCGATATTGAAGACGTTCAGCACATTGTCTCCGTTGTCGCCCTGGCCGCCCACCGGGATTGCACCGCTGGGCACCGCGCCCAGCGCGTTGGTCTTGTTGTAGGTGAAGGTGAAGGCATTGTTGAAGGTCAGGCCGTGGCCCATGGTTCTGTTCGCTTCCAGGATCAGCGCGTCATATTTGTCGCTGGGGCCGTTGGCGCGGGTAAGCACCTCGCGGAAATTGGGGAAGTTTGCCCCGTTGGCGGCGCGGTATTGCCAGTAGCCAAGAGTGTTGGCGGGAACCTGGTTCAGGTCCGGGCTGTAGATCAAGTCGTAAGTGTGCGATCCAATGTAGGTGGCCTTGGCGACTGTGTGGAAGCCGATGTTCTGCTCGAAGGCGGCGTTCCACTGGATCACTCTGGGATCTTTCAGATCCCACTGGTTTGCGCGGCGATAGCCGGGGCAGGAAGTGGGGCAGGCGGTCCAAGGCTGAGCGTAGGGGTTGGCTCCCGTACCGTAAGCGTTAGCCCAGGTCATCGAGCCAGCACCAGCGGTCGGATAGAAGGATCCGAAGTTGCTCGTATCGACGCCCAGAAGAGAGTAGAGCACGGCTCCAAGGACGGGCACAGAATACATGCCGCCGCTGGCGCGTACGACGGTTCCAGACCTGGGGCTATAGGAGAGGCCGAGGCGGGGCTGGATGTTGGTTCTGTCGAGATTGCGAAGTCCGCTGGGAAGCCCAACCGCCGAGTTCAGCACGAACTGGTTCTGGAAATTGACTTGCGAATTATCGACGAAGTCGACCCAGGCGGGAGACAGCTTCTCATTCTGGTTGTAGATCAGCTTTCCGTAGGTCGAGGAGCCTTTTCGGTAATCGAAGTTGCCGATCTGATTGGTGGCGTCTTGGAAGGGGGTATTCAATTCATCCCGTAGGCCAACCGTCACTGTGACGTTCTTGAGTAACTTGTATTCGGTTTGGGCGAAGAAATCATAGTGATAGCCAAATGGCTTGCCATCGGGGCCGTTCTGCGCCTGATCGGCTTCGTCCAGGTAGCCCTGCGCAAACTGCGCGGCTGCGCAGGCGTCAGGATAGAGTGCTTGCTCGTTGATCACTTTAGACCCGACGGTGAGTTTGGTTGGACATACCTGATCTCCGGTGATGTAGTAGTCGCCGTATTCGTCGCCCACTTCAAAGGTAATATTGTCCTGGTAGTTCAAACGGCGCCAGTCGCCGCCGAACTTCGAGTTCCATTTGCCGTGTGTCCAGGAGAAGTTGTCGCCGACCTCCCAGATGCCGTTCTTCTCGTCGCGAGGATGGCCAAACTGGTTGGTTGCGCCGCCCATCAGATTGCCGACATAGAAGACTGGAACACCGCCCAGTCCGTTCACAGGCGCCCCTGGGAGGCCTTTGATACCGAGCGCAGAGATGATCGAGTTTCCCTGCGTTGCCTGCGGATAGGCGAACGTCAGGTTATAAGCCGTATAGCCTCCGCGCAGTTCGTTCACCATGTTGGGGTTAATGATCCAGTTGTAAGAGATAGCAACGTTGGTGGCGTCGGTGAGAGTCGAGAAGGAGCCCATGTTGGGGTTATAGCTGGTGTCGCCTACCGCGCCGAGAGCTCCTTCCGAGGTGGCGTCGCTGCCTGTGCTGGTGATGTTGTGTTGGGTAACACGGCCAAAGATGTGATGCTTTTCCGAGAAGTTGTAATCCAGACGGCCGTCATAACCATCGGCCGAGTAGGTGCCTGGCCAGGTCATATTCAGATTGTTTCCCGTGTTGTCGATGTTCGAGCTGGATGCATTGGAACCGGCAGCGGCGGGGAAGAAGTCCTTGATGATCGTTGCCGAATCGGCATTCACGGAAACCGCGTTGCCGTTGATCGGATTGCAGCCTGCTACAACCGTTCCAGCTAAAGTCCCCGTAGGCACGATGCAGGAAGGGGTGTATAGCTGCAAGCCGGAGACGCCGGAGAAGTTGCCTGATGCCCATGAAGCCGGCATCGTCTGTGTTGCAATCAGCGTGTTCTGATCGAGCCGCACGCCTTCATAGTCGAAGTAAAAAAGCAGCTTGTTCTTTACGATCGGACCTTCCGCCGAACCGCCGAAAGTGTTGGCGCTAAGGGTGGGATTGAAGTGCCCAACTCCATCGGTCGCGTTCCAGTCCTTGTTGGTGAAGTACCAGAATCCGCTGCCGTGATATTGATTGCCTCCGCTGCGCGTCACGACGGTCAGGTCGGTCGGCTGGGCAAATTCAGCGCTGTTGCCGGAGGTATTTACGCGAAACTCGGCGATGCCTTCCACCGAGGGAAAGAGGTTCGTGCTGGGTCCGCCTTGGCGGACAGACTGGATGGAGATTCCGTCCAGTGAGAAAGACGTGGCGGTCGGCAGTTGTCCCGAGAACGTTAAGTTACCGCTTTGATCCTGGCTGACGCCGGGCGAGACCGCGGCGGCCTCAATGGGACTGGGCGCGTTTGAGGCACGAAAATTCAGCGCCAGCGTGCCGATCTCAACCCCGGACAGAGAGGTTGAGGTCGTGAGATCTTCGCTCACCAGTGACTGGCCCCCGTCCACAACCACGGTCTGTTCCGCGCCTTGCACCTTAAGGCGGATGTCCGATCGAGCTGTCTCGCGAGCCAATACGACGACGTTTTTGTCCTCAAAATTGGCAAACTGCGCCGCCGAAACCGTGATGGTGTATTGGCCAGGGTCGACGTTCAAGAACAAGTATTCTCCCTCGCCGTTTGTTACCACGCTACGAGCATCGCCAGTGGCCTGGTTTTGCGCCTCTACCTTTGCGCTGGAAACCACAGCGCTGCTTGCGTCTGTCACTCTACCAATGATCCTGCCGTAGGTTGACTGCGCGAATGACTTTGCGGACATAAGCAAACCGCAAAGCGCTAGTAGACAGAACAAGGAAATTCCGGGAAAAAGCTTTGCTGCGCTCTTCAAGTTCTTTCTCCTTATTGTTAAACTTGGGGCCGGAACTGTCCGGAACAGCGGAAAACCTTGCTGTGCGGGCACGTACCGTGCGCATGATTGAAGCTTGGCCTATAACTGAATCCAATTACGCGTGGTTTAACAAAGTGAGACTTCATCGGTGTCCGTAGCGGACCCTTAACTCTCACGAAGCGTAAAAGGAGTCTCTGCAAACATTGCCGGGATGGATCATGCATTGCATCGCGCATGTCAACTTTCTTGGTTATAAATTTGCAGCAAAATATGACGCTGAGATAAACGCGCTGTGAAATTTGAAAGAAGTACGAGTGACTGAAAGCTGCAAATGTGCTGCTCGAATGAGAGGCACAAACAAACTTGCAAAGTCGGCGACCGGCCGGTCCGAGGAGTTTCTGGTTATTCCTGGAGACCGGGGAAACGCGCTGATTGAGGGCAAATCGAAGCAATCGGTCGTTGATTTTGTGAGCAACACTGCGAACAGTTACGAAGGAATCAGCCGATTGACCGGTATGGATCCACGCTCGTCAATCGACTGGAGCTGTGAAATGCACCCTGAATTTGCACTCCCAATGTGCTCGATGTGCGCATGGCAGGGGGCTCCATGCGAAAGCCCCTCCCACCCTCATCAACGTTCTGAAGCAACGATCCCGCTCTGCTTCCATTTATTCGCATGTATTTCCAGCTCAAGGACGACTTTATTGGTTCAATGCTTGGCGGAGATTCGGCAACGTCTGAATGTCCCGGTAAGTACTTTTATCGATTTCTTAACCAACTGTTCACATCGGCGTGAATTTTAATTTATGCGTGGCTGGTATCTCAATAGTTGTGTACTTCCCTCTGCCGGCTTCCATCTGCTCTAGCGTCAACTGAAGTTCGCCGGCATAAACTTCGCTTGCAATATCCTTTACCCCCCAAGAGGTACAAAATGCATCGCAGTGAATGGATGAAGACCAGTTGCGCATCTCTGATGATGGCTGCGTTGATTCTGCAGCCCGCCGCCACACTCGCTCAGGACCCGAACCCTGGCAAAAATGGCAACGAGAAAAACCTTGTCGAACTCGCACCGAAGTCCGGCGATGTGGTTGCGTTCCACACGCTCAGTGTCGAGAATTCGCCGTATCTAACTCACGACCAGAAACTCGATCTGCTGCGCAAGCACATCAAGTATGTCTTCGTTCTCTTTCAGGAGAACCGCTCCTTCGACTTCTACTTTGGCACCTACCCAGGCGCCAACGGCCTGTTTTCAAAGCCGGCCGCGGAGACGCCGGGCTTTACCCAGCCGATCGTGAATACAGATGGCACGGTCAGCCTGATCTCCGCCTTCAAGATTCCACAATCTGTCACCGATGTGAACGGCAAAACAGTACTTCTCTACCCAGAGGATACGGACTCGGTGAATCACGGCCACGCGGCCATCGACGCCAAGCTCGATCTGAATGCCAGCAATGTCGCCCAGAATGACCGCTACTCCTTCACCGAAGAAGGGTTGAAGGGAACACTGAGCGCCGATGGAACCACCTACACCGGTCCGGCCCCGACCCTGGCACAGAAACAGAAGGGTGAACTGGTCGTCGGCCACGTAGACTGCGATACCGCTCCGTTTCTTTGGAACTACGCGGACCGGTTCACGCTCTTCGACAATTTCTTCGACACCGTGATCGGGCCTTCGACGCCGAATGCCATCGCCATGATCGCCGGCCAGTCGGGAGTCACGCAGTGGATCAAGTATCCCGCCTTGGGCAACAACGTGAACACAACCGGCGCAAACTTGCCCGTTACCGGCGATTCGCAGCCCTTTTGGGGATCTGCTCTGGACGTCTTTACTCCCCCAAGCCAGAGGCAGCCGACGGAAAGTGGCGCTCCTGGTACGACAAACCCTTCCTCCAATCTGACCTTCGCGACTTTGCCGCTCAGCTTCATGGGCGACCAGATTGAAAACATCACTGCCAGCGACCTGGATCCTGCATTCGACCTCGTGGATGTGCAGGGCGACATCAAGAAAATTGCCGGCGATCACAATAAGCCAGTAAATTGGGCATGGTTCCAGGAAGGTTACGATCACGAATCAACAGATTCCACCGCGACGGCCTCCCACACGAGCTACATCGCTCATCACGACGCACCGCAATACTTCGGCTATGAGGCCAACAATCCGGTCGAAACCAAAGCTCACCTGAAGGGACTCGGCGATTTCTTCGCGGCGATGACGGCCCAGGCTCTGCCTGCGGCAGGTGGAGTCTTCTACGTTCGTGGCGGATATGACAACCTCGACGGACTCACTCCTCGTTCACCCAGCCCGACGGTCAAGGCCGCCTTCTCGGGCAACGACGACCACCCAGGCTATTCCGATGCGCAGATCAGCGAAGCGCTTCTCGCGGATGAGATCAACGCCATCGCCAGCAGCAAGTACTGGCCGGAGAGCGCCATCATCATCACCTACGATGAAACAGACGGCCTTTACGATCACACTCAGCCGGTCATTCGTTCCTGGGATCCCAGCGCCACTGCTCTCGATCAGGGGCCTCGCGTCCCTGCCATTGTGATCTCGCCCTACAGCAAAGTTCACGCCATCTCCCATGAAGCTACTGAACATGGCTCGATCATCAAGTTCATCGATGAACTGTTCAGCCTCACACCGCTTGCCGATTTGCCCGACGAGGCTGCTGCTCGCTCACTGGGCGAGAAGACCTATACCACGCCTCAGGGTACGCCGCAGAAATACCTGGGCCCGTCCGACGACAAGACTCCGGGAGTCGGCAACCTCTTCACCGCTTTTGACAATGCCCGCTTGCTGGGAATTGCGCCGAAATTGGAAGCCTCTTATGCGGAGATTCCTGCTGTTCAGGTGACCAGCCTACCTCACTTTGGCGCCAATGGTTGCCGTGTTCTGGGAATCGTCCCGACCGACGTCACAGTCCACGGTTTGCTCGATCCGGCTCCTGCGGACTTCAATCCTCGCCCCAGTTCCAACCCCGGCCTGCCGACGTCCGGCACTTGGCCGTCAAACTAAATCTCCTCTTAACCGGTTCTTCTGCGGCGGCTGGATTCTACCTCCAGCCGCCGCACTTGCAAACGTAAATTGCTTCATACGTGTACAAAAGGAATAAGAATCGCATGGGCAGAGTTCCCGCACTCGTACTTATTTCATTCGCCACACTGATCGTTGCAGCAACAGCGGCCAAAGCCGGAACCACCCTTGACAAGATCAAGGCAGCCGGCTCGTTAACATGCGGAATCAACACGGAGGAACCTGAATACTCCACGCAGGATGCGCATGGCAATCATGGGGCCTTCGATTTGGACCTCTGCAAGGCGGTGGCTGTAGCAACGCTGGGACCGAGCGCCAAATTTACCGTCAGGCCATACCGCGACGAACAGGACGCTTTGAAAGCACTCAAGTCAGGCGAGATCGAGTTGCTGGCCACAGGATCGGCCAATTACATCAATACAACCAATGCCGGCTTCGGCTTCTCCAGGCCTGTCTTCTATGACTATCAGGGCTTTCTTGTGAATAAGACCAGGGGCGTCCGATCCCCGAAGGTTCTTGCCGGAAAGAAGATATGTTTTCTCGGTGGCACCGAGATCGAGAGTCAGATTCAGGGTTATATGAAGCGCGAGAAGATCGAGTGGCTTCCCTTTTCCTTCCAGGAAGAAGGGGAGATGGAAGCGGCCTTCATCACACGCAACTGCGCCGCCATCACCGCCGATGTTTCTCAACTGGCGTACGAGAGAATCGCCTTCAAAGGCATGGCGAAGGATTTCGAGATTCTTCCAGACGTTATCGCCAAGGACCCCTTGGCAGCCACGTATCGCCTCGACGATCCGCAGTGGGCCGCGATTGTCAACTGGACAGTCGAAGCACTGATTCAGGCCGAGGAGAGCGGGGTAACGCAATCCAATCTCGCAGCGATGAAGAAGAGGGGCGACCCGGTGATCGAGCGTCTGCTCGGTGTGCAGCGCGGCTATGGCCAATATCTCTTGCTCGATGACGAGTGGGCTGCACACGTCATTGCGGCTGTTGGCAACTATGGCGAGATCTACGATCGCGACCTCGGTGCGCTATCGGCGATGAAGCTGCCCCGCGGACCAAACAGTCTCTGGACGCAAGGCGGCCTGATGTACGCACTTCCCCTTCGCTAGCACTCGCATGACGGGTCCGGCGGGGCGGATTATAGCGGGCGGCCCAATCTGCAAACCGATGTGCTCATGGTTGTATCCCTGCTCGTGAAGGATGGTTGAAGCAGGGCTGCGGAAGCCGTGGCCGGTCATCCGGCCCTTGTAATCCATCCGCTCCAACGCCTTCAAAATCGTCATGTTTGACATGGGCTTTTTCCGGTCTTGCTCGCCGGGGAAAAGCAGTTCTTCGGAACCGGATAGGTCGCGCAAAAGCTCGAGAATCTCCACCGCTGCCGGGAAAAGGAGACGATATGCGGCGACTTCATCATTCCGTTTGCTGTAGCCATGCGCAACGGCTAGCGCATTATCATGCCAACAATCTGGAGAATCGCTTGGCCAAGCCGGAGGCTCCACGGGAGCGTGGCCTCCACGATACACCTCTGGACGAAAAAACACTAAACTGATTATTTTTCAGCGGTTTATCGTTTCTTACTGGATGTCTTCGGATTTCTCTAAATCTAATCTTGGTGGGCGCTGCAGGATTCGAACCTGCGACTTCCACCGTGTGAA
>CAYVMS010000041.1:0-18678 GCA_964452615.1 uncultured Occallatibacter sp. | reverse complement strand
CGACCATCCACGGCTTTGAGACCGACTCACAAACCAACTATGAGTACGGCGGCCTCAGCCAAGGCGTCGATCTGCCAAGCGGCGAGCAGCTCAACCAGGCCTTCCACATCTACACAGTTCAGTGGGCGCCTTACCACATTCAGTACTTCCTCGATGGCGTCCAATACGCCGACGAGAGCATCTCGGATCTCGGCGCAGCCGATGTTTGGGAACTGAACCAGCCCATCAACTTCATTCTCAGCTCCGGCATTGGCGGCAATGGCGGCACTCCGGACGGACTCGGATTCCCGGCCAACCTCTACTTCGATTACGTTCACTACTATCAGTGGGCCGCGGGAGCACCCAACCCGGTCACCAACCTGGCTGCTACGGCTGCCAGCAGCAACTCTGTCAACCTGAGCTGGACGGCCAGCACCACCGCCGGCGTAACCTATGACATCTACGCCAGCACCACCTCTGGCTTCACGCCTGGCTTGAGCACACTTGTTGCTTCGCAGGTCTCCGGTACCAGCTACCTGCAAACCGGTTTACTGCCCAGCACCACCTACTACTACACCGTGGCCGCCTCCAACTTTGGCGGTGAGTCCGCGGCATCGAATACCTCTGTCGCCACATCGGCTGCGGGCAACAGCACCGGCCTTCAGTTGAGCGCTGCCGGATACGCGGCAGGCTCTTACATGGCTTCAAACTATGTAACGGGCGGCAATACAAACTACCACTTCGGCAACGTTGTCAATGTCGCCCAGGTCACCAACCCCGCGCCGCAACTGGTTTACGACACCGAGCGCTGGGCCCCGGCAACCTGGACCATCCCTGGCTTTAACGCGGGGGGCAACTATAGCGTTCGCCTGCACTTTGTCGAGGATACCCACAACGCTGCCGGCGTCCGCAACTTCAACGTTGCGATCAACGGCACAACCGTTCTGACCAACTTCGACATCTTCGCCCTTGCCGGAGCCATGAACACGGCTGTCACGCAGGAGTTTGCCGCCACGGCTGATGCAACCGGCACCATCACGATTGCGACCCAGGCCGGTACCTCGACCAAGTCGGATCTGAATCCTACCATCAGCGCCATTGAGATCACTCCGGCAGTTGCGGGTACTTGCGCAGGAGAACCTTATGCTCCGGCGACCGTAACGGCTACAGCGAACTCCGGCTTCGATATCTCTGTGAGCTGGGCAGCGGTAACGCCTCCCACTAACTGCTCGGTCACCTACACCGTGTATGGGGGAACCGCGGCGATCCCAACCACAGTAGTGGCGAGCGGCTTGACCGGCACCAGTTTCGACAATACCGGTCTCACCGAGAACACAACCTACTACTACACCGTAGTCGCCAACGACGCGGTAGGCGCATCGGCTGAATCGGCCGTGGCTTCCACCACGACTCTGAAATGCGCCCATAGTCCTGCCGCTCCGGCAACTATATCGGCCACTGCCAATTCCGGCAGCGATATCACGATCAGCTGGGCGGCGGCAGTACCTCCGGCTAACTGCTCGGTCACATCCTACACAATCTACGGCGGTACGACGGCCAATCCAACGACCGTAATCGCAGACAACGTGACCGGCCTCAGCTACGACAATACCGGTCTCACTCCTTTGACGACCTACTACTATATCGTCGCTGGCAAAGACCAGTATGGCCTTGGGAAGGATTCGGCACAGGCCTCCACCGAGACTCTGGCACAGTCCTGCACGGCAGTCACCTCGGCTCCGACAGGTCTAACAATGACGGCGGCCACCGCCAGCTCGGTCAGTTTGAGCTGGACAGCGCCGGCAACAATTCCTACAGGCTGCACGGTCAGCTCGTATGTCATCAACGATGGAACTTCAACACCTCCGACGGTAGTGGCTGCAAGCGGAATTGCGGGAACCACGTACACCGTCAGCGGCCTGGCGGCGAACACGGCATACTACTTTACGGTAGCGGCCGTTGACGGTTTTGGCACCTCATCTGCCTCTGGGATTTTCAGCGGCACCACGCAGAGCGCTCCGGCTATCACGACGCAGCCTGTCGCGCAAACTGTAACCGCGGGCCAGACAGCAACCTTCAGCGTGGTTGCCACGGGCAATCCCGCTCCTACCTACCAGTGGTACATGAATAGCGCTGCAATCTCTGGCGCGACAGCAGCTTCATATACCACGCCAGTAACCACCACGGCGAATAGCGGCGAGTCGTTCTACGTCGTGGTCACCAACAGCAACGGATCAGCCACCAGCAACACGGTCACGCTTACGGTGAATGCTGCGACTGTTGCACCCGCCATCACGACGCAGCCAGTCGCGCAGACGGTAACCGCGGGTCAGACCGCGACGTTCAGCGTGGTAGCCACGGGCAATCCAGCGCCAACTTATCAGTGGTACAAAAACAGCGCCGCAATCTCCGGAGCAACGGCAGCGTCTTACACCACACCGGCAACGGTATCAACCGACAACGGCGCGACCTTCTACGTCGTAGTCACCAACAGCGTAGGATCGGTCACCAGCAGCACAGTCACGCTTACGGTGAATACCGCACCCGCCATCACGACGCAGCCTGCTGCGCAGACGGTAACCGCAGGCCAGACGGCTACCTTCAGCGTGGTGGCCACCGGCAATCCAGCGCCAACCTACCAGTGGTACAAGAACAGTGCCGCGATCTCCGGAGCAACGGCAGCGTCCTACACCACACCGGCAACGGTATCAACCGACAACGGCGCGACCTTCTACGTCGTAGTCACCAACAGCGTAGGATCGGTCACCAGCAGCACAGTCACGCTTACGGTGAATACCGCACCCGCCATCACGACGCAGCCTGCTGCGCAGACGGTAACCGCAGGCCAGACGGCTACCTTCAGCGTGGTGGCCACCGGCAATCCAGCGCCAACCTACCAGTGGTACAAGAACAGTGCCGCGATCTCCGGAGCAACGGCAGCGTCCTACACCACACCGGCAACGGTATCAACCGATAACGGCGCGACCTTCTACGTCGTAGTCACCAACAGCGCAGGATCTATCACCAGCAGCACAGTCACGCTTACGGTGAATTCCGCTCCTGCAATCACGACGCAGCCTGCTGCGCAGACCGTAACCGCGGGCGCGACGGCGACCTTCAGCGTGGTAGCTACGGGAACACCAGCACCAACCTACCAGTGGTACATGAATAGCGCTGCAATCTCTGGCGCAACAGCATCTTCGTACACCACGCCGGCAACCACTACCGCGAACAGCGGCGAGTCGTTCTATGTCGTGGTCACCAACATTGCCGGATCGGTCACCAGCAGCACGGTCACACTTACCGTGAATCCCGCGACCGTCAAGCCCACCATCACGACGCAGCCTGTCTCGCAGACCGTAACCGCGGGCGCGACAGCTACCTTCAGCGTGGTTGCTACGGGAACACCCGCCCCAACCTACCAGTGGTACATGAATAGCGCCGCAATCTCTGGCGCGACAGCAACTTCGTATACCACGCCAGCAACCACCACGGCGAACAGCGGCGAGACCTTCTACGTCGTCGTCACTAACAGCGCCGGATCGGTCACCAGCAACACTGTCACACTTACAGTGAATCCTCCTCCCTGCGCCGCTGTTCCTTCGGCTCCGGTTGCTACGGTGGGCACCATCACCAGCAGCTCGATCGCATTGAGCTGGACGGAAGCTGCTGCACCGGCTAACTGCAGCATCACCTCTTACAGCGTCTACACCAGCACGGGTACGCTGGTGGCCAGCGGCTTGACCAGCACCAGCTACACGGTGACCGGTTTGGCAGCATCCACCGCTTACTCCTACTACGTGGTCGCCGTCGATGCCTACGGCACCTCGAAGGATTCGGCGACGGTCAAGGGCACCACTTCGGCTGCCTGCGCCGCTGTTCCTTCGGCTCCGGTCGTTACATTGGGCGCCATCACCAGCAACTCGATTGCGTTAAGCTGGACGGAAGCCGCCGCTCCATCTCACTGCAGCATCACTTCCTACAGCGTCTACACCAGCGCGGGTACGTTGGTGACCAGCGGCTTGACCAGCACCAGCTACACGGTGACCGGCCTGGCAGCTACCACTGCTTACTCCTACTACGTGGTCGCCATCGATGCCTACGGCACCTCGAAGGATTCGGCAACGGTGTCCGGCACCACTCAGTCCGGTACAACCTTTACCGACTTCATCGCGATCGCGGCCGGTGGACCGGCGATTAGCAACGCAACCGGCGGAGACAGCTCCTTCGTTGCCGACGTGGACTTCAGCGGCGGTTCGGACAACACGCACACCACCAATACCATCAATCTGACCCAGCCCGGAGTGAATGCAGCGCCCATGGCGGTGTATCAATACGGACGGGCCGGAGTTACAACCTACACGATTCCCGGATTGGTGGCCAATAGTTCGCACACAGTGCTGCTGCACTTCTCCGAGAATTACTACAGCGCGGCTGGCAAGCGTGAATTCAATGTGGCGATCAACGGCACACCCGTTCTCACCAACTTTGACATTTATGCCACGGCCGGTGCGGAGTACAAAGCAGTGGTAGAGACGTTCACAGCCACGGCCAACAGCGCCGGGGATATCGTGATCGCCTTCACCAAGGGCGCGGACAATCAACCTCTGATTATGGGAATTGAAATCCGATAAAACGAGCTCTATCAATTCGGGTCTTCGGCGTTTATGCCGAAGGCCCGAATTGCCACCCTATCTTTCGTGCGGGAATATCCTTCATGAGCAATCCATAACAACTCACCTATCTAAGGAGCTTTTGTGAAGCGTACTCTATCTTCTCGAACGGGAATTCTGAGTCTCTTCGCTGCTGTTGTTTGCTTCCTTTGCGCACCTTCTCTTCATGCGCAATGGACATACACATGGGGCGACGATTTCAATGGCGCAGCCAATACCACATACGACCATACCCTCTGGACGAACGAAGTTAAGGAAAACACCGGGAACGTCTGGGGCGATAGCACGGTTCAGTCCACCAGCGACAGCCTCTCGAATGTATATCTCGATGGCAATGGCGACCTCATCATCGCGATGACCTACAATGCCAATCCTCCCTCCGGCCAGACGGATTACGAGTCGGCAAGGTTGAAGAGTTTGCCGACAACCGGCGTCGGGCCTTACGGGCAATTTGACTTCATCGCCCAGAACCCCTCGGCCGCAGGCATGGGCGCCGCCATCTGGTCAATGGGCGCCAGCAACAACACCGGCACGCCCTGGCCTTGGTGCGGTGAGCTGGATATGATGGAGCTCCAATCCAAGAACAACCAGCATAACGGCTCTACCGTCCATGGCGGGCAAACCGATGGTCAGACTTACTATGAATACGGTGGACTCAGTTCGGCCGTCAACCTGTCTGGCAGCACCAACTTCGACAACAGCTTCCATCAATTCACCACGAATTGGGCTCCCTATCACCTCCAGTTCTTACTGGACGGTGCAATATATGCAGACATCCACCAATACAATCTAGGCATCACAGATCAGTGGTCGACGAACAAGCCCTATCAGTTGCTTTTGACTTCCGGTATTGGCGGCAACGGCGGAACACCGGGCACCACGGGATTCCCCTCGAATCTGACCATCCAATACGTTCACTACAACACTTGGTCTGCCGGCGCTCCGGCTCCAGTTACCAACCTCGCAGTGACTGGAACCAGCAGCAACTCCGTGAGCCTCTCATGGACGGCAAGCACGACTGCGGGCGTTGTTTATGACATCTATGCCAGCCCCACGCAAGGCGCTGCACTCAGCGATACCACCGAGGTAATCGAAGGCATCTCTGGAACCACATACACCGACACAGGATTGCTGCCAAACACGACCCTCTACTATACGGTCGTTGCCGCGAACTTTGGCGGCGAATCGGCCCAAGCCAATGTCACTGCGACCACGCTTGCTCCGGGCAACAGCACAGCAATCCAGATGAGCGCCGGCGGATATGCGTTTGGCACTTACACAGCTTCCAAATTCGTCCTGGGCGGCGCCACAAACTTCCATTGGCAGCCCGGACCTCCGGCGCAACTTACGCCGGTCGATGTATCGGGTGTCACCAATCCAGCCCCGCAAGAGGTTTACAACATCGAGCGCTGGGGCGCCGCGACATGGGCCATCCAAGGTCTAAGTCCCTTGGCCGGTTATAACGTCCGCCTGCACTTTGTGGAGTTCTCAGCCACGAACGACGTTAAGGGCGCGCGTGATTTCAACGTCTTTGTCAACAACCAGTTGGTTCTTCCGGATTTCGACATCTATTCTGCGGCCGGTGCAATCAACAAGGCCGTTACGGAGCAGTTCTACACCCAGGCGGACGAGAATGGCATCATCTCGATTCAGACCACCAAGGGAACCTCGACGACGGCTCTCGATCTGAATCCCACCATCAACGCGATCGAAATTCTTCCGGCTACGGGCAGCAATCCTGTTGGCTCGGCTCCGGGAACCACCACAGATCTGGCCATCAACTCGGGCGGTCCTGTTGAGGGCAACTTCGTGGCCGACGAAGACTTCAACGGTGGCGACACCTCCACAACTACCACAGCTGTTACGACCACAGGCATTGCCAATGCGGCGCCAGAAGCGGTCTATCAGTCCGAGCGCTACGTGCCCTTTACGTACGTTCTTTCGGGCTTGGTCGCGGATGCCACCTATCAGGTGAATATGCATTTCGCCGAGACCTACTGGACAGCGGCTGGAAAGCGCATCTTCAACGTCAACCTCAACGGAACACGGGTGCTTTCGAACTTCGACGTATACGCTACGGCGGGCGGCGATACAGCGCTTGTCGAGTCTTTCTCAACCCAAGCCGACAAGTACGGCTTGATATACGTGCAGTTCTTTGATGGCAGCGAAGATAATCCTTTCATCAACGGCATCGAAGCCATCGAGACCGCCGGTCCGCCTAAAAACGTCGCACCCGCCATCACGACACAGCCTGTCGCGCAGACCGTAACTGCGGGCCAGACAGCAACCTTCAGCGTGGTTGCCACCGGAACACCAGCGCCAACCTACCAGTGGTACGAAAACGGCGCTGCAATCTCTGGCGCGACAGCAGCTTCGTATACCACGCCGGCAACCACAACCGCGAACAGCGGCGAGACCTTCTACGTCGTTGTCACCAACAGCGTAGGATCGGTCACCAGCAGCACGGTTGCGCTTACAGTGAATCCCGCGAACGTCGCACCCGCAATCACGACGCAGCCTGTCTCGCAGACTGTGACCGCCGGTCAGACGGCCACCTTCAGCGTGGTAGCCACCGGCTATCCCGCGCCAACCTACCAGTGGTACATGAATAGCGCCGCAATCTCTGGCGCGACAGCAGCTTCGTATACCACGCCGGCAACCACCACAGCGAACAGTGGCGAGACTTTCTATGTCGTCGTCACCAACAGCGTAGGATCGGTCACAAGCAGCACCGTTACACTCACGGTGAATGCCGCACCCGCCATTACGACGCAGCCTGTCTCGCAGACCGTAACCGCAGGCGCGACAGCCACATTCAGCGTGACAGCAACTGGCACACCTGCGCCAACCTACCAGTGGTACATGAATAGCGCTGCAATCTCCGGCGCGACAGCATCTTCGTATACCACGCCAGCAACCACCACGGCGAACAGCGGCGAGACCTTCTACGTCGTTGTCACCAACAGCGTAGGATCGGTCACCAGCAGCACCGTCACACTCACGGTGAATGCCGCGACCGTCAAGCCCACCATCACGACGCAGCCTGCCTCGCAGACCGTAACCGCGGGCGCGACAGCCACCTTCAGCGTGGTTGCCACCGGAACACCCGCGCCAACTTACCAGTGGTACGAAAACAGCGCAGCAATCTCTGGCGCGACAGCAGCTTCGTACACCACACCGGCAACTACAACCGCGAACAGCGGCGAGACGTTCTACGTCATCGTCACCAACAGCGCCGGATCGGTCACCAGCAGCACGGTCACACTTACCGTGAATGCCGCGACCGTCAAGCCCACCATCACGACGCAGCCTGCCTCGCAGACCGTGACCGCGGGCGCGACAGCCACCTTCACCGTGGTGGCCACGGGAACTCCAACGCCAACCTACCAGTGGTACATGAATAGCGCTGCAATCTCTGGCGCAACAGCAGCTTCGTATACCACTCCGGCAACCACAACCGCAAACAGCGGCGAGACGTTCTATGTCATCGTCACCAACAGCGCTGGATCAGTCACCAGCAGCACTGTCACACTAACCGTGAATCCTGCCACCTCTGGTCCTGACTTCATCGCGATCGCCTGCGGCGGTCCGGCGGAGAGCAATGCCACCGGTGGCGATGCATCCTTCGTGGCCGATGTGGACTTCAGCGGCGGCGGAGACAACACTCATACCACAAAGACCATCAACCTGACCCAACCCGGAGTGAATGCGGCGCCTATGGCGGTGTATCAATACGGAAGGGCTGGAACGATGACCTACACGATTCCCGGAATGGTGGCTGGAAGTTCGCACTCAGTCCTGCTTCACTTCTCCGAGAATTACTACAGCGCAAAGGGCAAGCGTGAATTCAACGTGGCGATCAACGGCACACCCGTACTCACCAACTTTGATATTTATGCCACAGCCGGTGCGGAGTACACAGCAGTGGTCGAGACCTTCACGGCGACGGCCAACAGCTCCGGGCAGATCGTGATCGCCTTCACCAAGGGCGCAGATAATCAGGCCCTTATCGATGGAATTGAAATCCGGTAAAACGGACCTAACCAATGCGGGCCGGCGGCACTCTGTGCCGCCGGCCCGCATTTTTTTAGCGACTACATATTTAGCAGAAAAGCTTCGTTGGTCCCGTTGCGATCCTCATTGATATGTGGCGAACTATAGACAACCAGGGCGATATTAACCCTTGCCCTTCACGGTCTGGCGTTTGCTGTTCTTGACGGCGTACATCGCAGCATCTGCGGCGCTCAGAAGGCCGTCCCCGGTGGCGCTGTCCTCAGGATAAAGAGCAATGCCGAAGCTGGCCGATCCTTGCAGCTTGTGTCCTTCAAGAATCATCGGGGCATCGAAGCAAGCTTCCAGACGCTGGGCAATCTCTTCGACACGGGCACGGTTGCGCACTACGGGGAGGAGCACGGCAAACTCGTCGCCGCCGAGCCGCGCCATCAGGTCGTGAGAGCGGAGTTGGCTCTTCATGCGCTCCGTCACCTCCTGCAGATAGAGATCTCCGACGTGGTGTCCATACAAATCGTTCACCTGCTTGAAGCCATCGAGATCGATGTAGACCAAGCCGAAGATGCCTGCATTTTCGCGCGTCTCTTCAATCAAATTATTGAGGCGCTTGCCCAATGAGAAGCGGTTGTGAATGTCGGTGAGCAGATCGAACTCCGAACGATGGATCAGGTCGTTGTAAAGCCTTCGGGTTTCGATGGCCAAAGTAGCAAGTCCCGCTGCCATTGAGAGAGCTTCCGATTCGATGGGGGAAGGCTTCTTGACCGGGTCGAAGGCAGCAAAGACGGTGCCGAGCGGAGAGCCGCAGTGACCAAGAATCGCGCTTTGAATGATGCGCAGACCTTTCATCTCAAATCGGAACTTTCCCAGCCGCGCTCCATCGGCGATCTGGAACCAACAGAAAGCTCCATTAAGCTTGAACGATGCCAGTTCGGCGATCTCTTCAATGATCTCAGCCAGGGCGCGGGAGCCGTTGATGTCCTCAAGGATGCGGCTGCGCCGCTGCTCGATGAGCGCCATCTCGGCGGTTTGGCGGCGCACCCTGCGCTCGATGGCCCATTCCCTGGCGCCTACGGCAAAGACAATCGCGAGCAGCAAGAGGACGAGGATCATGAGGTTGCGAACATTGAGCAAAGAAGGTCTGGTGACGACCGAAATATCGTCGAAGGATCGAAGCAGAATGTTGAAGGGTACGGGGCCATTCCGATGACTGGAACTTAGTTCGATGCAAATGCCGGAGACCCGAGCCATGGCGCCGATAGGAATCTGCTTCATGGGCGGAAGCGGAATCAGACTGGCCTTGTCTGAGTGGTAGTAAATCGCAGTGAACAGGTGGCCATTGGTTTCCAGCACATACTCGTCGCGCTCCGCTTCCCGGGCCTCCGTCACGACCTGCCCCTCGATGGAGACCAGATCGTAGATGTGTCCAAACCGAACATTGTCGCTCATGGAGAGGCTCTCCCATGTCGCCAGATGCGGTTCGATGGGCGCTTGCACGTGGCTATCCTGGATCTCGCCGCGCACCAGGTTCAGAAATCCGCTGTGGACATCGGGAAAGCCGTATGCATCGGCGACATCGCCAACCTGCAAGGGGTCGCTTGTCTCTGTGTCGATCCAAATGCTCCTGATGCCGTCCTCAAGCACAACAGCCGCTCCGGGCTGGAAATAGGTGATGGTACCGTGAACTCGGACTCTAGCTGTGAGATCGCGCACCCGGTATTCGGCGAGGATTTCGTCCATCGGCGTGACCGGAAGATTCCACGGATTCGCGCTCGCGGGCTTGAGAAGTTTCACGTCGGCCATGGTGTTGGAGTGAAGCATAACTCCGGTTTGCTGCATCTTGCTGTCGAAGATCGCCGAGGCCACACCGGTAACTTCCACTTCGGCATCCAGCAGATCCTTGAGCACGCTTCCGTCGCCGCTCAGTATGGACGCATCCACCGTGCCTCCGTCGGCAAGCATGTGCAGATAGATGAGGCGCACATTATTATTGAGGATCACGTCGGCGGAACGGACCACGGCGCGTACCGTGACCCTCATGGCGTCGTGCTGGATGCGGACCAACTCGTCGTAGGTGGACGGGATAGGTTTGGGCAGGTCGCCATGGCGGAGCACTGTGATGTCGTCGGTTTGCACGAGGGGGCGGAAGCTAGGTCCGGTAGTTCCCCGCACCCGAACGCGGTCGCCGGGAACCAGATTGAAGTTTTTGCTGGTAAACAAATAAATGGCTGCGTCGCCATCCTGCACGAATATCTCTTTGTCGTCGCTGCGGAAGTAGGTAACCGTGGCCTCAAAGTCGACAGGGAAATGGCTGCCGGCCTCGGCGTTGCCGAGAGCATGGATAGCGCTAAGGGTGGTCAGCGTGGTGGGGTCCGCAGTGGTCGCGGCCCAGGCGGCGGAGACACAACCTAGAACAATTGCAACCGTTAGAACTAGCCTTTTCAATGTAATAAATCCTGCAAGATCCGAGTTGTTTGGCCCACAAGAGTGTTTATCGGCAGGATCGGCCAAAGGGTTCACCTCCATGACAAGAGGAAGTTTACGCCCAAAGCCGGCGCGGTGTCCGGTTGTATTTCAGGCTCAGTCGTCTGCGAGACCTTTGGGCGCCGGTTCGAGATTATGGTTGCCGTTCGGCATTTCCGCATTTTGCTTCTTGGAATTCTTGACCTCGTACATTGCGGTGTCTGCGGCGTTTAAGAGGCCGTCCCCGGTTGTGCCGTCTTGGGGATAGAGGGCAAACCCGAAGCTGGCCGTGCCTCGCAAAGTGTACTCTTCCAGAATCAATGGGGCGTTAAAACAGGCTTCCAGGCGCTGGGCAACCTCTTCGACATCGGCACGGTTTCGCACCATCGGGAGCAACACGGCAAACTCGTCGCCGCCCAGCCGCGCCAGCAGATCGTGGGAGCGAAGTTGCTCTTTCATGCGCCGGGAAACCTCTTGCAGATAGAGGTCTCCGATGCGGTGCCCGTAGAGATCGTTAACCTGTTTGAACCCATCGAGATCGATGTAGATCAGCCCGAAGATGCTCGCCTGCTGGTGCGCGTCTTCAATCTGCGCGTCCAGGTGTTTCTCCAGTGAGAAACGGTTGTGAATCTCAGTGAGCTGGTCGAACTCAGAACGGTGGATCAGGTCGGTGTAGAGACGCCGGGTCTCGATAGCCAGTGTAGCCAGGCCTGCTGCCATGAAAAGGCTGTCCGTCTCAATGCCCAAGGGCTTGGCAAGAGTATCCATGGCGACAAAAATTGCGCCCAACGAGGCTCCGCAGCGTGAGGAAATCTCACATTTTGCTACGCGGAAAACGCTGAGATCCGAGGGGCGGTCTCCCAGGTGAGTTCCATCGGCGATCTCGCACCAGCAGGAGACTCCGTTCAGTTGGAACGAGACCAACCCGGTGATCTCTACGATGATCTCGGTCAAGGGACGGGAGCCGTTGATGTCTGCGAGGATGCGGCCGCGCCGCCGCTCAACGTTGGCCAATGTAGTGGTTTGCCGACGCATTTTTCGTTCCAGGAGCCAGCCCCTGGCGAAGACCGTCAGGAACAGGAACAGCAACAAGCCTGCAGCGAAGGTCAGGTTACGAACATTGAGCAAGGGAGGACCGGAGACTACCGCAATATCGTCGAAGGAGCGCAGGAACAAGTCGAAGGGCACTGAACTGTTCCATGGGTTGGGACGCTGTTGGATGCATATCCCTGTGATGCGAACTTTGGATCCGATGGGGATCACTTTCATAGCCGGAATAGAAATCTGGCTGGCCTTGTTCGAGTGGTTGTAGATGGCGGTGAAGAGGTGACCGTCGGCATTGACGACATAGGCATCCCGCGCCGCTTCCCGGGCCTCCGTCACCACTTGCCCTTCAATGGAGACCAGATCGTAGATATGCCCAAAATGAATATTGTCGCTCAATGAAAGGCTCTGCCAGGTCGCTGGCAGCGCCGCGACCGGCGCATACTTTCCGCTATCCTGGATATCGCCGCGCACCAGGTTGAGAAAGCCTTTGCGAACATCGGGAAAGCCTGTGGCGTCGGCAACATCGCCGATCTGCAAGGGATCGCTTGTCTCGGTGTCGATCCATATGCTTTTGGGGCCATCCTGAAGCACAACAGCCGTACCGGGCTGGTAATAGGTGATCGTTCCGTGAACTCGGACTCTGGGTGTGAGATCGTGCACCCGGTATTCGGCGAGGATTGTATCCATGGGCGTGATTGGGAGAGTCCATGGATTGGAGTTGGCGCGCTTGAGTATCTTTACGTCGGCCATGGTGTTGGCGCGAATGATGGTACCGGTCTGTTGCATCTTGCTATCGAAGAGTCTCGCGGCAACACCTGTGATCTCCACCTCCGTGTCGAGCAGATCTTCGACTTGACTTCCATCGATGCGCTCAACCGTCGCATCGATGCCCCCATCGTCTGTCAGCAGATGCAGATAGAGGTATGTATTGTGCAAATCGCCATTGAATCTGCGGTCGGCTGAGCGTACCCGTGCGCGGATCGTGACCAGCCTGCAAATGTATCGCACACTGACCAAATCGCTGTAGTTCGCGGCCACAGGCTTGACCATTTGGTTGTGGCCGAGCACGGTGATATCCGAACTCTCCACAAGGGGACGGTAACTGGGTTGCATAGTTCCCCGCACCAGAACACGATCGCCGGGAACCAATTTGGCATCCTTGGTTAGAAATACATAAATGGCCGAATCGCCGTCCTGCACATACAGCTTTCTGGGGGAGTTGCGATACGAGGTGACTGTGGCCTCGAAGGCGACAGGGAAATGCTGGCTGGCTTCCTCATTGGTGAGGGCGCGAATCGCGTGCAGAGAAGTCAGCGGGGCAGGCGGCGCAGGCGCGGTGGCCCAAGCGGCAGAGACCAACCCGAGAACAATCGCAACCACCGAGAGCAGCCTTTTCAATGTGTTGATCCCTGGGGGGCCTGAATTTTATCGGCCCTTACGTCTTTATCGGCAGCACCTGACAAAGGATTCACCTCCACGCCTAGAGGGAGTTTACGCCCTTTAAAGACGTGCAGTTTCTGGCCGCATATCAGGTTTCAGTGTCTGCAAGCCTCCGAGGCAGTTCGATCTTCTGCGCGCCGTCCAGTATCTACGTGATTTGCTTCTTGGCGTTCTTCGCCTTATACATCGCGGCGTCCGCGGCGCTCAGGAGACCGTCACCGGTGGCGTTGTCCTCAGGGTAAAGGGCGATGCCAAAGCTTGCCGATCCTTGCAGAGTGTGTCCTTCAAGTGTCAATGGGGTGTCAAAGCAGGCTTCCAGACGCTGGGCAATCTCTTCGACGCCGGCTCGGTTGCGGACCATCGGAAGCAGCACGGCAAACTCATCGCCGCCCAGCCGCGCCAGCAGGTCGTGAGTGCGGAGTTGGCTCTTCATGCGCTCCGTGACCTCCTGCAGATAGAGATCTCCGATGTGATGTCCATACAAATCGTTCACCTGCTTGAAGCCATCGAGATCGATGTAGATCAAGCCAAAGATGCCGGCATTCCCGCGCGCCTCTTGAATCTGCGCGTCCAGGCGCTTCTCCAACGAAAAGCGGTTGTGAATGTCGGTGAGCAGGTCGAACTCCGAACGGTGGATCAGGTCGTTGTAGAGACGCCGGGTCTCGATCGCCAGTGTAGCCAGGCCTGCTGCCAGAGAAAGGCAATCTGTCTCACTCTCTGATGGTTTGGTGATCGGATCCATAGCGGCAAAAATGGTACCCAATTCGGCTCCAGTGCGAGAGGATACCTGGCAATGCGCGATGCGCCTGACGGTGAGATCCGAGGGGCGGTCTCCCAGACGAGCCCCATCGGCGATTTCGCACCAGCAGGAGACTCCATTGAGTTGGAACGATACCAGTCCAGTGATCTCTTCGATGATCTCGGTCAACGGGCGGGAGCCGTTGATGTCTACGAGGATGCGCCCGCGCAGCCGCTCAACCTGGGCCAACGTAGAGGTTTGCCTGCGGACTTTTCGTTCCAACTGCCAGCCCCTGGCAAAGACGGCCAGAAACAGGAAGAGCAACAAGCCAACAGCGAGAGTCAAGTTACGAACATTGAGCAAGGAGGGGCTGGCGATTACCTCGATATCGTCAAAGTTACGCAGCAGAATATTGAAGGGCACGGGAGAGTTCGGATGATGGGCGTTCAGCTCGACGCAAATTCCGGAGACGCGAACTCTGGCGCCTATGGGAACCTCCTTCATGGGCGGAAGCGGAATCAGGCTGGCCTTGTCGGAGTGGTGGTAGATTGCAGTGAATAGATGGCCCTCGGAGTTTAATACATACTCATCCTGAGCCGCTTCCCGGGCCTCCGTCATGACTTGCCCTTCAATCGAGACCAGATCGTAGATATGCCCAGGATGTATGTTGTCGTTGGTTGCCAGGTTACGCCAGACCGCCGGTTGTGGCACAATCGGCTCATACTTTCCGCTGTCCCTGATTTCACCGCGCACCAGGTTGAGAAAGCCTTTGCGAGCCTCGGGAAAGCCTGTGGCGTCTGCCACATCGCCGATTTGCAATGGGTCGCTTGCATCGGTTGCGATCCACATGCTCTTGACGCCGTCCTCAAGCACAGCAGCCTCGCCGGGCAGGTAGTAGGTAATGGTTCCGTGAATGCGAACTCTGGTGGATTGATCGGGCGCCCGGTAGTCCGCAAGGATCGTATCCATGGGCGTAACCGGAAGCGTCCAGGGATTCTTGTCGGTGCGCTTGAGAACCTTGATGTTGGCCAGGGAGTTGGTGTTGAGCACAACTCCGGTCTGCTGCATTTTGCTGTCAAACAGAACAGCGGCCACTCCAGTGACTTCCACTTCAGCATCGAGCAGGTCTGGCAGTTTGGTACCGTCGTCATCCTGTACGGCCGCTTCGATAGAGCCATCCTCGCTCATCAGATGCAGATAATATATATTGCGCACATTTCCGCTGAATCTCATGTCGGCGGATTGAACCACGGCCCGCACGGTAACCAGCTTGCAAAGAAACTGAAGGTGAACCAACCCGTTGTAACTGGCAATCAAGGGCTTGGGCAGATTGACGTGACGCAGCACTGTAACATCATGGCTTTCAACGATGGGGCGAAAGCTCGGCTGCATGATTCCCCGCACCAGGACGCGATCGCCGGGCAACAGTGCAACGGCTGTGGTGAGCAGTATATAAATGCCTTCGTCACCGTCTTGCACAAACAGCGTATTGGGGTCGGGGCGGAAGTATGTGACAGTGCCCTCGAAGGCGACAGGGAGGTGCGATCTTGCTTCCTCATTGGTGAGGGCGCGCACCGCATGCAAGGAAGTCAGAGGGGGAGGGACGGCCGCCCAGGCCACCGAGGCGCATCCAAGAACGATAGCAAGGGCGAAGATCAGTCTCTTCATCGTGCAGAGTCCATATCTACAGATATTGCATAGGTCAGTTCTTTAGGATATATCGGCAAAACCGGTGAGGCGCGATAGTTTTTGAGTGAATTAGACAGATGACAGTTACCAGCGTTATAGACACCGAAAGACGAGAGAACAAGGGGAGGTACGAGGGTAACCTGCTTTCGTAGACTAGAAAGATGAAGAAGATCCGCTCCCCGTTCTATGTCACGTCCCTCATCGCCGGATCCTTCTTCATGGAGATGCTGGACGGCACAATCATTGCAACTGCCCTTCCGCAGATGGCGCGCAGCTTTCATGTCGGTCCTGTCAGCCTCAACATCGGTATGACCGCCTATATGCTCACTCTGGCCGTATTCATCCCCATAAGCGGCTGGGTGGCGGACCGATTCGGCTCCCGATCGGTCTTCGCAACGGCAATCGGAGTTTTTACGCTGGCTTCGGTGCTCTGCGGCCTCTCCGGCACGCTCACTCAATTCCTGCTGATGCGCATCTTGCAGGGCATCGGAGGAGCGATGATGGTTCCCGTGGGCCGGCTCATTGTGCTGCGCACGGCTCCTAAAGACAAGCTGACCCAGGCGATCGCCTACATCACCTGGCCGGCCCTGTCGGCCCTGGTGATCGGCCCGCCTTTGGGAGGCTTCATCACCACTTACATGAGCTGGCACTGGATCTTCTTCCTCAATCTGCCCATCGGGATTCTCGCTCTGACTCTGGCGCTGCTGTGGATTGAAAACGCTCGCGGCGAAGAGGCGCATCCCTTCGACTGGCTGACCTTTCTTTTGGGCGGCTTTGCCTCAGCCGGAACCGTCTATGCAATGGAAGAACTTGGCGGCGAGGGGGGGCACTGGCAGCTTCCCGGCATCATCCTGGTGTTGAGCCTACTCAGCGGAACAGCCGCCGTCGTGATTGCTCGCCGCCATCCCGCCAAGTCACTAATCGACTTCGAATCGATGAAGCTGAAGACTTACTCGCTCTCGATCTATGGCGCCAGCGCCTTTCGCATCTCGGTCTCGGTTCTGCCTTTTCTTCTTCCCCTCATGTTCCAAATCGCCTTTGGGCTAACAGCCTTCCAATCAGGCCTATACCTGCTGGCTCTCTTCGGCGGCGACCTCAGCATGAAGGCATTTATCATTCCGACTCTGCGCCAATTCGGCTTTCGCCGCGTGCTGATTGTCAACGGCGTAATCACGGTCGGGTCGATCGCTCTCTGCGCCAGCTTTACGCCGGCAATGCCTGCGCTTCTGATTGCCGGAATTCTTTTTTTTCATGGGGCCTGCCGGTCGCTGGAGTTCACATGCATTACGACGCTCGCATACTCTGAGATCGATTCGAGCAGGATGAGCCGCGCCAACAGCTTTCTGAGCGCTGTGATGCAACTCGGTTCAGGCCTGGGTGTCGCGGTGGGCGCTATCACCTTGCGCCTGGTGGCTCGCGCACACGGCCACTCCGCCGCTATGCCGCAGTTGCGTGACTTCCACGTTGCGATCTTGCTTGTCGCTTTGCTGGCGCTTGGACCAGTCTTCGATAGTCTAGGCCTCGCACACGATTCGGGAGCCGATACCAGCGGTCATAGGCGACGGGAAGTCGATGCAGCTCATTAATGCTGCAGTAAAGCAGCCGCTCCCGTCCCAGATCACGGTAATGACTGCTCGGTTGCCTCTAGGCGCGACCTCGACAAAAACAGTGAAGTTAATGTTTGTAAACATCTATAAATAAATGGCTTGTAACTGATTATTAACATCTCCCATGGCCTCGGTTACAGGTGCGGAGTCTTCGCGGCAGCTCACTAGACCCCGTGACCGCTGTCACTGTTTCCAGAACCTCCTCGCCCTAGACTCGGTATATGGTTATCGATATGAATTTATCGAATAAGCCGCCGATCATTCCGCAGCCGAGCCTGCGGCGCCTTCCCCAGTACCACCATTACCTGGTGGAGCTGGAGGCCAAGGGAATCAACCGGGTCTCCTGCAGCGCGATCGGTCAGGATCTGGGCCTGGTCCCGGTGCAGGTGCGCAAAGACCTGCAGTTCACCGGGATCATTGGCAAGCCGAAGACGGGCTATTCGGTCCCTGAGCTGATTCGAGCCATTGAAACATTTCTCGGCTGGAACAACATCAACGAGGCGTTCCTTGTTGGGGTGGGAAACCTGGGCACCGCGCTGATGGGCCACGAGCGCTTTTCAAAGTTTGGCCTGCGGATCGTGGCTGCCTTCGACACAGACCCCGCCAAAAACGGCAAATGGATTCACGAGAAGGCGGTGCTGCCTCTCGATAAACTCGCCGATCTCGCGCCGCGCATGAGCATCCACCTGGGAATCATCACAACCCCTGCCGAGGCGGCGCAGACGGTGGCCGATGAAATGGTAAAAGGGGGCATCCAGGCAATCTGGAACTTCGCTCCCGTAAAGCTCAGAGTTCCAGATCACATCATCGTACATAACGAAGACCTCTACAATTCGCTGGCCTCGCTCTCTTGGAAGCTGGCAAGGCGATTCAGGGTGCCGATTCAAGAGAAGGAGGCTGTTTAGATGGCGTCGATGCCTATTGCTGTTGATCGCGCGGAGAAGTTTGAGAAGGTGGTCAGCATTCTCGATCGTTACTCCCGCCGCCCTTCCGGATTGATTCCGATCCTGCAGGCGATTCAACACGAGTACCA